>CAKZKA010000103.1 GCA_937120965.1 uncultured Chloroflexota bacterium | reverse complement strand
GGGGAAACCCGGTTTCCCCATGTCCCAACCGCTGGTGGGAGCGGCTGGCGCCCCCACAGGCAGGGGTACGGGGAAACCCGGTTTCCCCGTATGTTCACCTCAGTGCCGACGTCACCGCCGATACGGCCACGTGTCGGCCCAGGTCGGCAAGCGTAGCCGGGTCGCCCAATCCGGCCCCGACGCGGCTGATCGCGTCCACCGCGAAGGCTGTCGCCAGGCGCGCGGTGGCTTCGAGGCTGTAGCCCCGCGCCTGCGCGGCGACAATCCCGGCCACCATGGCGTCGCCTGCGCCCACGGTGCTGCGCGCCACCACCTGCGGCGGCACGGCCCGCACCGCCTCCCTGGAGGTGACGAAGAGCGCCCCTGCGCTGCCCATCGAGATGACCACCAGGCCGATCCCTGCGGCGAGGAGTTCCTGCGCCGATGCGATGACCGCCCCGCGATGGGGCAGGGGCCGACCCATCAGCGCCTCCAGCTCGTGAATGTTCGGCTTGATGATCCGCGGCGCGGCAGCGAGCGCCGCAGCAAGCGGTTCGCCGCTCGTGTCGAGGACCACGTTGCGCCCTTGAGCCTTCAGAGTGCCGATCAGATCGCGATAGAGCGTCGGGGCAACGCCTGTGGGCAGGCTCCCCGCCAGCACCACCCACGGCGCCGGTGAGGCCGTCAGACGCGCGCGCAGCGTGTCAAGGTCAGGTGGCGCGGGCGCTGGCCCGGGAAAGTTGATGTCGGTTGTCTGCTGCTGAACCGGATCGATGATCTTGATCCCCACCCGGGTGCGCCCGGCGATGCGAATGAACTGATCGGCAATCCCTTTGCGCGCAAACAGATCCTCAAAGCTTGTCGCATTCTCACGGCCCAGAAATCCCGTTGCCGCTACCGTGTGTCCTGCGTCGGCCAGTGTCACCGCCACGTTCACTCCCTTGCCTCCAGGGTGATCCTGAACCTGCTCAACACGATTCACCGTGCCTGCTGCGAAGTTGGCGATGGTCACTGTGCGGTCAATTGCCGGGTTGAGCGTCACCGTGATGATCTCGGGTGTTGCGCTCATCGCTGACCTCCTCCCACTCCGGCGCCCCGCTCGCCGGCAGCCAGACTACGGACCTCTTCAGCGGTGCGGCAGGCCAGGGCCTGGCGCGCCAGGCCACGGGCCTGTTCCAGCGACAGCGAACGCAAGCGCGCCTTGACGGCGGCCACGCTCGGGATGCTCATGCTCAACTCGTGGACGCCCAACCCCGCCAGGATCATCGCGCCCTGCGGTTCGCCGGCCACCCCGCCGCAGACTCCCACGTGGCGCCCGGCAGCCTCCGCCGCTCGCACCACCTGATCGACCAGCCGTAGCACCGCCGGGTGCAGGCCGTCCACCTGTTTTGCCAGGGCCGGGTGCAGCCGGTCCATCGCCAGCACGTACTGGGTCAGGTCGTTGGTGCCGATGGAGAAGAAGGCCACCTCCTCGGCGAATTCGGCGGCCATCAGCGCGGTGGAAGGCACCTCGACCATGATCCCGATGTCAACTGGCGGCGCGCCAACCTCGAGGCGCACCTCTTCGGCGATAGCCTTCGCCTGGCGTAACTCCTCCAGCGTGGCGACCATGGGGAACATCAGCCTGACCGGGCCAAGGCAGGCTGCGCGATAGACGGCCCGCAGTTGGGGACGGAACAGGTCGGGGCGGCGCAGGCACAGTCGCAGGCCACGCACGCCGAGGAAGGGATTCTCCTCCGGGGGCAGATCGAGGTAGGGCACGGCCTTATCGCCGCCAATGTCAAGGGTGCGAATGGTAAGCGGCAGACCGTTGAGGGCGTGGACCATGCCGGCGTAGGCCTCGTACTGCTCCTCTTCACCGGGGGGCGTGGCACGCTCCAGAAACAGAAACTCGGTGCGTAGCAGCCCGATGCCCTCGGCTCCGGCGTTGACTGCCGGCTCCGCCTCGGTGGGACGCTGCACGTTGGCGACCACCTCGATGCGGTAGCCGTCGGTGGTCAGGGCCGGTTCGTAGCGTGTCTGGTACTCCTCGTCGCGCAGGCGGGCCAGCTCGGCCTGGGCGCGCCGGGCCGACTCCAGGTCGTCTGCCTCAGGATTGACGTACAGCGCGCCAGCGCTCCCATCGAGAATGGCGGGTGTGCCGGCAGGGTACTCCAGCAGCGCCGGCCCGGCGCCGACGAGGGCCGGAATGCCGAGCGAGCGGGCAATAATCGCCGTATGTGAAGTCGGGCCGCCGCTGACCGTGCCCAGGCCGAGGATCAGCTTCGGGTCGAGGCGGGCAGTGTCGGAGGGCAGGAGATCCTCGGCCACCAGGATAACCGGCTCGGAGGGCAGGGCGAGCGCCTCGGCTTCGCCCCCCACCATCAGCCGCAGCACCCGTTGCCCGACATCGTTCAGATCCACCGCGCGGGCCGCCAGGCGCTCATCGGCAATACGCTGCAGCGCGCCAACGCGCTCTTCGATCGCCCGCTGCCAGGCCCGGGCTGCGCTGTGCCCCTCGTCAATCAGCCCCTCGACCTGAGCCACCAGTTCTGGATCGGCAAGGAGAGCCTGATGGGCGCGGAAAATCGCCGCCTCACCCCGGCCGGCGCGCTCGCGCACCGAGTCGTAGACCGCGCCCAGTTCTTCGCGGGCAGTTGCCAGGGCCGCGTGGAGCCGCTCGCGCTCATCGGCCGGGTTTGCCGCCACATCGCGCACGACCAGGCGTCGGGTCTGGTAGGGGTAGAGGGGGCCAATCGCCAGGCCCGGCGAGGCGGCGACACCGGCCACTGCCCGGCCGGTTCTGGCCGGGCGCCAGCGGAGCGTCTCGCTGGCCGGCGCAGGCGGGGGAGCCGCATCCTCCAGCCCTGCGGCGACCGCCGCGCTCAGGGCAGCCACGGCCTGCTCGGCGTCGGGGCCGCGGGCCGCAATGCGGATCGGTGCGCCATGAGGGGCGCCAAGACGTAGCAGGGCAGCCAGGGCCTTGCCGTTGGCCGTCTGGCCGTTGTAGCTCACCTGGATCTCGGCGGCGAACTGGCTCGCCAGATCCACGAACACCGTTGCGGGGCGCGCATGCAACCCGGCATGGCTGGCAATGGCCACCGTCACGGCTGGTTCATCTTCCCAGATCGCCCCGGCAGACGGCGTGGGCGCGCGGGGACGGGTCAGGCGATGGATGATCACCTGCGGATCGGCAGTGGTGGCAAGCTGCGTGGCCACTTCCCCATCGCCAAGCACGTCTACCAGGTTGGCCAGCAACGGCAGATGCTCATCGGAGCGGGCGGCGATCCCGATCAGCAGACGCGCCCGGGCATCATCCTTCCAGGGCACGGCGCTGACCAGTTGCAGCACGGCGATCCCGGTCCGGTAGATCAACTCCCGGTCCTGGCCCAGTCCGTGGGGAATAGCGATCCCGTTGCCCAGGTAGGTGTTGGCCTGCAACTCGCGGGCCAGCATACTCTCGACGTAGGCCGGGGCGATGTAGCCGGCATCCACCAGCACCTGCCCGACCTGACGGATGGCCTCTTCTTTACTCGCGGCGGTGGCGCCGAGGCGCACCGTAGCAGGGGTCAGTTCAAGCATTGGAGCACTCCTTCGTGTTCACGTTCGATACCTATGCGGCTGCGTCGCACAGCGCCAGGAGGCGCATACCGTCTTCCTGAGGGGACATCCGATGTCCCTGTTATCCCTTCGAGGGAGGCCCGGGAGGGCGTAGCCCTCCCAACCCTTCCCCCGGCTGGAAGGGCAGCGCAACCTGCTCGCCCCGCACGGGCCGGGGCGAGTGGCGCTGCCAGGCTCGCCTCAGGCCGTTGCCGTCCGGGTCGCTTCCGTGGTGGCCGTCTCGGCGCTCACGGCTACGGGGCGCTTCAAGGTGAAGAGCATTCCGGCGGTGACCAGCGTGCCGGCCAGGATGGCGACCAGGTACATCGGCAGGTTTCCGACCGCATTCGGGATGGGGAGGACAAAGACGCCGCCGTGGGGCGCCTGGAGGGTGCAGCCGAAGAGCATCGAGAGCGCGCCAGCCACGGCCGAGCCGGCCATAATCGCGGGAATGACCCGCAACGGATCTCTGGCCGCGAAGGGAATGGCGCCCTCGGTGATAAACGAGATCCCCAGCACAGCGGCAGCCTTGCCCGCCTCGCGCTCTTCGCCGCTAAAGCGATCCTTGAAGAGCCAGGTAGCCAGCGCCAGCCCCAGAGGCGGAGTCATACCCGCAGCCATCACCGCGGCCATCGGCGTGAAGACCTGGCTGGCCAGCAACCCCGTCGCGAAAGCGTAGGCCGACTTGTTTACCGGTCCACCCATATCGAAAGCCATCATTCCGCCGAGAATGAGACCCAGGACCACCGCGCCGCTTGACTCCATTGCCTGGAGCCAGGTCGTCAGCGCAGCGAGCGCGGCGCTGACCGGGCCGCCGACGACGTAGATCATCAACAGGCCAGTGATACTTGCGCCGAGTAGAGGCAGGATCAGCACGGGCTTGAGGCCGGCCAGGGTTGGGGGCAGGTTGAGCATACGGTTCAGCCAGGCGACGCTGTAGCCGGCGATGAACCCCGCGATGATGCCGCCGAGGAAGCCGGCGCCGCTTGAAGCGGCGAGCATGCCGCCGATCATACCCGGGGCCAGGCCGGGCCGGTCGGCAATCGAGTAGGCGATGAACCCCGCCAGGATGGGCGCCATCAGGGCAAAGGCCGACGGACCGCCGATCTGGAAGAGCGCCCAGCCCAGCGTGCCTTTGTTGGCATCTTCATAGACGAAGATCCCGCCGAACGCGAAGGCCAGGGCGATCAGCAGACCACCGGCAACGACGAAGGGCAGCATGTAGCTTACCCCGGTCATCAGATGCTTATAGGGGCCACTGGCGCTGGCGCTGCGGGCCGCCTTCGCCGCTGCAACCCGGGCCGTCAGATCGGCGCCGCTGGCTGGCGCACCGCCGTGTACCCTGGCCTGGTTGAGCGCCGTGGCAATCACCGCCGCGCCATCGTGGATGGCGGCCTTGGTAGACGTACTGTACACCGGCTTGCCCACGAAGCGGCTCAGGTCGATCTTGGTATCGGCGGCGATCACCACCACATCGGCGGCAGCGATCTCCTCTGCGGTCAGAGTGTTTTGCGCCCCCACCGAGCCTTGGGTCTCCACCTTAATCTGGTGGCCGAGCTGTTCGGCGCCCTTGCGCAGCCCCTCGGCCGCCATAAAAGTATGGGCGATGCCGGTAGGACATGAGGTGATACCAACCAGGCGCTTTGCCGCTGGCGTAGCCGCGACGTCGGGCGCGGTCGGGGCCGACGCGGGCGTCGGGGAGGCGGCGGGCAGTAGTGCCAGCGCCGCTTCAAGCACGGCCCGTGTCTTCGTAATCGCGTCGCTGCTGCGGGTTGCGTAGATCGGCTTACCGGCAAAACGGCTGGTATCAACCTGAATATCGGCGGCAATCACCACCACATCGGCGGCGGCGATATCCTCGGCGCTGAGGACGTGCCGGGCGCCTTCCGCGCCCCGGGTCTCTACCTGGATCTCATGCCCCATCGCGGCGGCGGTCTTCCGGAGGGCCTCGGCGGCCATCAGTGTGTGGGCAACCCCTGTCGGACAGGCGGTGATCGCGACGATGCGACTCATGGTGTTCCTCCCCTGCTTTCTGACCAATTGTGGTGATTTGCTGTAATATATTATTTACTTTCTTATTTGTCAATAGATGATTTCGATAACTTTCGATAAAGACACTCCCAGCAAGGCGATCCGCCCGGAGCTGCGCCGCGGGCCCCCACACCCCTCCCTGAGGGAAGGGTTTGGGAGGGCTACGCCCTCCCGGGAATAACCATATTTCTGGCGTGTGCGGCGCAGCCGCATGGGCGTCTTGCGGCAAATGGAGTGAGGGTAGAAAGCGAGCGGCGGCCAGCACCCGGCTCAGGTGAACCTTGCGGCTCTCCGCCTTCAACCAGAGTGGTGGCGCTCTCGCGGCTTACACAGGTTTTCCTTGACTTTCGATACTTCTGACGTACAATAGAAGCGCAACCACCACTGCGTGAAGGAGGGCACAATGGATGGTTCCACCACCGAACCGCTGCCCCGGGGCGAACTCGAAGCGCCGCTCATGCTCGACCGGCGCAGCCGTATCGCGGCGCTGGTGCGTCAGCGTGGCTCGGTGCGGGTGCATGAACTGGCCGAGCTGTTCCAAGTCTCCCCCGTGACGATCCGCAGCGACCTGGCCCACCTGGAGCAGGAGGGCCTGCTAGTGCGCGATCGGGGCGGGGCGGTAGCCCCCGCCACCCGCAGCGCGCTGATCGCCTTCGACCAGCGCGCCACCATGCATCTGGCTGCCAAGCAGCGTATCGGCTGCGCTGCGGCCAGTCTGGTTGCGCCGGGCGATACGATCCTGATGGACGCTGGTACCACTGTGGTAGAAATGGTTCCTCACCTGCCCCGCTCCGGGCCGCTCACGGTAGTCACGAACGCGCTGAACGTGGCCCTGGAGCTGCGCCTACTGCCCGAGGCCCGGGTGATTCTCCTCGGCGGCGCCCTCAACTATGCCACCTTTGGTACGCTCGGGCCGCTTGCCGAGCAGGCCCTGGAGGGTATGGCTGTAGCAAAGCTCTTCCTGGCCGCCGAAAGTGTTGATCTGGCCACAGGGGTGACCGATTCGACCATCGAGATCGCCCAGATTAAACGCGCCATGGTGCGCGCGGCCCACCAGATCATCCTGCTCGCCGATTCAAGCAAGTGGGGCCGTACAGGGTTTATCAAGGTCACGCCCCTCAGCGCCATCCATACCGTCGTCACTGACGCCGGGCTGCCTGAGGATCAGCGCGCCGCCCTGGAACGCCTCGGGGTAGGTGTGCTGATTGCCTGAAAGGAAAGGAGGCGACTATGGCCCGTCGCCCGCGCAGATCCGCGGCCCGCGCTACTGAGGCGCCGGCCCCTGTGCCAGAAACGCCCCCCCAGGTCTGGCTGCCGCCCCTCGATGGCCCTTCCGGCGACCCCTGCCCCCAGGCGGATGATCTGGCGCGCCTGGTCGCGGCCAGCGAGGTCGGCCTGCTGGCCCTGGACCGCGAGCTCTGGCTGCGCCGGGCTTCGCCCGCGGCGGTCAGTATGCTGTGCCTCCAGGCCTCCCATCTGGGCAGGCCCCTCGCTGAGATCCCCTGCCCTCTTTCGCCCATCGATCTGGTCAGTGATGCCATCCGGGTTCGCGACACGCTCGCACCGGTTGAACGTGAGGCGCGGCATCCCGACGGGCGCTGGTTTCTGGTCGCCTTCCGGCCCGTCTGCACCGCTGACCACAGCTTCGACGGATTGGCGCTGAGCTGGGTTGACATCTCGCGCTTTCGGGCTGCCGAGCCCCACGCCGGGCACCATCAGTTGCGCGCCCTCTCCCAGCGCCTGCTCGAGGCCCAGGAGGCCGAGCGGCGCGCCCTTGCCGCCGAAATGCACGACGAGATCGGCCAGTTGCTCACCGGCCTCAACCTGCTGCTGCTCTCAATTGACCCCCACGGTGATGCCGCCGCCGTCGCCGCCTATCTGTCGCAGGCTCGCCGCACCGTCGGCGAACTGATCGCCCGGGTGCGCCACCTCTCCCTCGATCTGCGCCCGCCCATGCTCGATGACCTGGGCCTGCGCCCCACCCTCGACTGGCTTGCCGAACGCTACACGGCCCAGACCCGCGTCAGGGTTCACCTCAGCCAGATCGGGATTGACCGTCGCTTTTCTCCTATGCTCGAACTGGTTGTCTACCGCATCATCCAGGAGGCGCTGACCAACGTTGCCCGCCACGCCGAAACCACCGAGGTGACGGTGCGGGTCTGGACCGAAAACGACCAGTTGCACGTCCTGGTGGAGGATCAGGGCCGCGGCTTCGATCCCGCCGCGCTCGACCCCTACCGCTCCAGCGGGCTGTCGGGCATGTCCGAGCGGGTGGCGCTCCTCGGCGGCGCCTTGACGATCACTTCGGCGCCCGGCGTGGGCACCAGTATCCGCGCTGCGCTGCCCCTTCATCCGCCTGAGCAGATGCCTGGCCGCCCGGGGTAGCCTGCGCATAACCGGGCCCGCCCGGGCCCCTCCCGCCAGGGAGGGTTTGGGAGGGCGAAGGGCGTGGTGCAGCGCAGCCGCACGAGCGTCTGATACCCCCTATCTTCCTCGTAGCACTACGGGGCCGCATCCCGCAGAATTACGAGTAGACAGCGCGCCGGTTTGCGCTACAATAATGGCAGGTGCGAGCATACTGCCTGGCGCCCATTGGTCTTGTTCTGAACAGGCAGCAGGCTCGAAGGTGTACCATAGAAAGCCGCCGGGCACAGTGCCGTGCCGCGCGGATATTACACCGCACTGTTCCCGCATTCCTGCCCCTCAGGCTGGCCCTGTCCCGGCGGCTGGAAGGAGGGATGCAACAATGATTGAGCGCTGGGATCCGTTCCGTGAGATGCGGGCGCTGCGCGACTCATTCAACCGCTTCTTCGACGAGGCCCTCCTGCGCCCGAGCAGCGACTGGCTGGCCGGGTTCCGCGATCAGCCGGCGATGAACGTCTACGAGACCGATACGGGGCTGAATGTCGAAGTCCATCTCCCCGGCATCAAACGCGAGGAGATTGATATCACCCTCAGCGGCAACACCCTGACGATCAAGGGCGAGCGCCGCGCGAGTGAGGAGGTTAAAGAGGAGCACTATCTGCGCCGCGAGGTGCACTACGGCGCCTTCCTCCGCCGGGTCACGCTCCCCGAGTATGTCGATCTGGAGAAGCCCGAGGCCACCTTTGCGGACGGCGTGTTGAAGATCGTCTTCCCCAAGATGGCCGCGCCGCAGCCGAAGAAGATCGAGCTGAAGGAGGCGGCCAGGCCCGAAGAGGTTCCGGCGTGATTGGCTGAAAGTTGGTTGACCTGAGCGCCACGGAGGCGGAAGGTATGCGCTCCCGCCTCCGTGGCGCTTCTGGTTGAGCGTAGCTGCCAGAAGCCCGTAATGACAGGGTGAAACGTGTAGAGACGCAGCGCCGCTGCGCCTCTACGCCCAAACCCTCTCCATCGGAAGGGGCGCGGGGAAACGCGGTTTCCCCACCCCCCAACCGCGGTTGGAGTTGTTGGCGCCCCGGCGGGCAGGGAACCGGGAAACCCGGTTTCCCCTATGTTTGCCTCAGCGCGATCGCTGCTATGCCGCTCCCCCCTGGATGGACCATCTGGCTGACCGGGTTGCCCGGCGCCGGCAAAACGACCCTCGCCCGCGCTGTGCAGGAGCGCCTGTGGCGCTCCGGGATCATGGCCGTGGTGCTGGATTCCGACGCGGTGCGCCCGGTGCTCGCGCCTGAGGCGGGCTACGGCGCTGCGGCCCGCGACCGGTTCTACGGGCAGCTTGTGGCCCTGGCGCGCCTGTTGAACCAGGAAGGCGCCAATGTGCTGGTCGCTGCCACTGCCCACCGGCGCGTCTATCGCGATGCCGCGCGGATGGCCCTTGCGCCCCGCTTCGTCGAGGTCTGGGTGCGCTGCGCGCTCAAGGTGTGCCGCGAACGCGATCCGAAGGGCCTCTACGCTCGCGCCGCCGCCGGCGCCATCAGCGATCTGCCGGGCCTGCACGTCCCCTACGAACCACCCGACGCGGCAGAGGTTGTCGTGGACAGTGACCGCGAGCCGGTCGAGGCTGCGGTGGAGCGTATACTGCGGCAGGCGCCGCTTCCTGGCGCTGGGTAGGGGTGGAGTAACCCTGTTGATGCCTGTGCGACTGTGCCGCGCCCCGCGGGAAGGAAAAGCGATTCTCCTGGGAGGGCCATGCCCTCCCAAACCCTCCCCGTGGGCAGGGGTTGGGGAAACCTGGTTTCCCCTTACCCTGACCGCGGTGGGGATCGCCTGGCGCCTCTACGGGTTGTTCCCCGGCGGTATCGGCTGGGGCAGGGTCGGTGGTAGCGGCAAGCCCGGTTGTGGTTGAGCAGGGGTGGGATACTGCGGCATCGTCGCTTCGGTTGGTTGCGGCGCGGGGGCCGTCGGCTGCGGGGCGGGCGTCGTCGGCTGCGGCGCCAGCGGCTCGGGGGTCGGCGATTCGACGCCGGGCGGTGGCTCGCTCGATGGCTCCGGGGCGCGCACACCGATGACTACTGTGGTGCCGGGGAGGATCCAGTCGCCGGCGGCCGGCAACGTGCTGACGACCGCATAGGGCGCATACTGATCGAACACGTCGGGGATCCGCGAACGTGTCTGGTAGTCAATGTAGATGCTGCCCGGATCGACCCCGAGGGCGGTGAGCAGTCCACGGGCCTGATTCTCACCCAGGCGCTTGAGGTCAGGCATCATGATCGCGCCGGCCACCGGCGGCACGGGCACGGGCGGCGCAAACATCGCCGGGTCGCACGCCGGCAGCGCCTGGATGCTCAACGCCCCTACGCCGCCGCCTTGCCAGGTGAAACGCTCACGCATATCCGGATCGGGTGGCGGCAGTTTCCAGATCACCAGCGTGCGCATCAGTTCCGGGGGGTAGCTCTCGCCGTCCACCGGGCGGCAAAAACGCTCGGCAGCGGTGGTCGCTTCCCCTGCTTCCGCCCCTTCGGGCGGCGTCGCGCCAGGCCCGATCAACTGGCCATCGCGGCTCCACTCGTCAGGGTTGGGAATGCGCACGACCGTGACGCGCTGGAAGGCGTCGCAGGGCACCCTCAGACTGGCGAGCAAGGCATCAGGCTCGGGGCTGGCAAGCGGGGTCGCGTTGGGCGCAGTCGGGCCGGCGAACAGGCTCTGCGGCGTGGGCGTGATCATCGCGGTGAGCATGGAGCGCGTGAATAACTCCTCACTGTAGCCGCCGTAGGGGCCGGGCAGGGCGCAGATCGGGCGCCGCTGTACGCTGCCGTCCTCGGGCAGACGAAACTCGGTCGGAATCACGCCGTCGGGGAACGGAGCGGCAAACAGCGCCCGGTAACGCCGATCGTCACGGATCCAGGCAAAGAGTTCCTCCATGACGTTGCGCCAGATGATGCCGCCGCCGGTCAGGCTTTCGACCCTGGCCGTCGGCTCGTTGTTGTTGTTACCGGTCCAGACGGCCACGGTTACGAAGGGCGTGTAGCCAGCGGCCCAGGCATCGCGCCAGTCGTTGGTGGTGCCGGTTTTCACCGCCGCGGGCAGCGAGAGCTTGAGCGGGCTGTTCAGGCCCCAGATGGCCTGTCGCGCCCGGTCATCGCTCAGCATGTCGCTGATGATCGCCACCAGGGCGGGGTCAACCACCTGCTCGCCCCGACGGGGGGTAAACTCGTCGATCACCCGGCCCTCGCCGTCGGTGATCTGCAATACTGCCACCGGCGGATAGTAGCGCCCACCGCTGGCGAGGGTGTTGTAGGCCGTGGTCAACTCTAACGGGGTGACCTCGCCGCCGCCGAGGGTCAACGCCAGCCCGTAAAAGTCCTTGCCTCGCTTCAATCCCTGCTTGATGCCCACGCGGTCGAGCAGGTCGAGCGTCTCTTGCACTCCGGCAAACTTGAGAGCTTTAACCGCGGGGATGTTCAGTGAATTGGCCAGGGCGGTGCGAATACGCACCGGACCGTTGAACCGGCCGTTGTAGTTTTGCGGCGCGTACCACTCGTCGAAGGCGAGATTGCCGGTAGGGAACTCGGTGGGCACGTCCCAGATCACCGTCGCGGGGGTCATGCCCCGCTCCATGGCCGCCAGGTAGGTGAAGGGCTTGAGGGCCGAACCGGGCTGCCGTTCACGGGTGGTGACATTGACCTGCCCATCGAGAACATTGCCGCTTTCGCCGGGAGTGGACGTCGGTTTCACGGCGTTGTAATCAACGCTACCGACCATGGCCAGGATCTGGCCCGTGTTGGGTTGCATGACCACCACGGCAGCGTTGTGAATATTGCGCGCCTGGAGTTCGCTGATCCGCTCGTAGGCCTTTTGCTGCACCATCCGTTGCAGGTTCAGATCGAGGGTGGTGGTAATCCGCAGCCCTCCGCCGAAGAGCGTTTCCTGGCCGTAGCGTTCCTGGAGCAGATCGCGCACGTAGAAGACGAAGTGGGGCGCGTTGAGCGGCACTTCTTGCGGCGCGAAGCGTAGCGGCTCGGCCAGCGCTGCGCGGGCCTCGGCCTCGCTCACGTAGCCGTCTTCGACCATTCGCCGCAGCACGGCCACCTGTCGCCGCCGGGGCGCAGACGTGCCCTCCGGCAGGGTATAATCGGGATCGAGCCAGCCCCGGCCCACCTCCACGCCGGGGAGATAGCCACCCTGCGCATCGCGCTCCAGGTAGTTGATCGGGTTATACACGCTCGGCAACTGCGGTAACCCGGCCAGGAGCGAGGCCTGGTTCAGATTGAGGTCGCGGGCGCTCACCCCGAAGTAGGCTTCGCTGGCAGCCTCGATGCCGTAGGCCAGATTGCCGTAGAAGTTCTCGTTCAGGTACAACTCGAGGATCTGATCTTTGGTGTAGAGCTTGTCCAGCTCCTGAGCCAGGATAATCTCCTTGAGCTTGCGCTCATAGCGGCGCTCAGGCGCGCGCTCTTCGTCGGTCAGCACGCTGTTCTTAATCACCTGCTGGGTGATTGTCGAGGCGCCGCCCGTTTCTTCGCCGGCCTGCAGGCTGCTCAACAGGGTGCGGAGGATGCCACGCAGGTCAATACCCGGGTTGGTGTAAAAGGTCTTGTCCTCGATTGCGATCGTCGCCTGGATCAGCAGCGGCGAGATTTCCTCAATGGAGACCCTGGTGCGCTTGCCGGTGTCGAAAAATTCGTAGAGCAACTCGCCGTTACGGTCATAGATTCGCGACGACTGGAACAACTGGCGGTTTTCCAGCGCATCAAGCCGCGGCTTGAGGCTTGCCGCGGTGGTTGCATACGCCGAGTAGGCCACGCCGGCGGCCCCCACGATCACTGCCAGGGCGCCGATCAGCAGCGCGAGAACAAAGCGGGCAGCGATACCTGTGGCCGCACTCGACGGCGTCGGGCGGCGCCCCAGCAATGGCGGGTAGGCTGGCCGCCGCGGAACGGCATGGCCGCCGTAGGTGCGTCTGATCTTTCGTTCTCTCAACATGCTTCCCTGTCGCCAGCGGCGACCTGCGGGCGCCCCGGTGGTTGCCCATCGCCAACCGCGGACCGTGCCTGACCCGGGGCAGGTGGTGCGCCGGGTCGAAACGGCCCAAGTATAGCACGGGTCCTCTGGCGCGGCGCTGACAGGATACTGATGCGCGTGCAGGCAGCTTCTTCCCGGGGCGGGCGTAGCCTGCCCAGACCCTCCTCAGGGAGGGGGGTTGGAGAAACCCGGTTTCCCCATATCCCGACCGCTGTTGGGAGCGGCTGGCACTTCCCACAGGCAGGGGGATGGGGAAACCCGGTTTCCCCATATTTTCACCTCAGTCATCCATGCGGCTGCGCCGCACAACACCAGAATGAAAATATTTGTTCTTGGGAGGGCGCAGCCCTCCCAAATCCTCCCCGCGGGCGGGTTGTTTCCCGGGAGGGCGCAGCCCTCCCAAACCCTCCCGTACACGGCCTATTTTCGCGTTAGATCGCCAGGCTCAACCTCGAAAAGCGCTGCCACCTGAGCGTCAATGGCCCGTTCCAGGTCGGCCAGACGGGCGGAGGCGTCGGCGTGGGTGGCCCGCTCATCGGCATGGATCTCGGCCCAGGTGGGGCGATAGCGTTCGGGAATGTCGTTGTGGAGTTCCTCATTCACCGCTGCGTGCAACTCGTCGAAGCTCAGTTCCCACCAGCGGCGCAACCGTGGCCCTGGCTGAATGCCGGGCGGCCCGAAGTCGGCTACCAGCCGGCGTGTGACCGCGCGCTCCAGTTCGTCCCGCCGGGCTGCCAGCGTGGCCGCGCTCAGCGCCAACCCCGCCAGATTGGCCCGCGCCGGCCCCGGGGCGTCGGGGATGGGCATGTCTTCCACCGCGAGGCCCGCGGCCAGCAGCGCGCGCCCCACGGCCGAGGCCAGCAGCGCCAGCCAGTACGGATCGGCTGCGGCGATTACGGTCGCCGAACCGCCGACCGGTCCCGTGGTCTCGTCCTAGGCCACAAGCGCGCCACTGACGATGATCCGCGGCGCTTCCGGCGGTCGCTCCCAGTCTGCCGGCAGCACCCACCAGGGTTGCGTTGGCGCGGCAGCAGGCGGCGCGGGCAACGTGGCCAGGTACCGGGCGAGATGGGGGTGTCGCGCGGGGAGATCGGCGGCGCGGGATGCCGGAACGGCGATCAGCCAGCGCCCTGCGGCGCCAACGTGCCAGAGAGCCAGATCCTGCGCGTCGCTCAGCGGGCAGATCAGCGGCGCGACCGTCGGGTCGAAGATCACCAGCCGGTCGCGCTCGGCGCGGGTGAGCCGTAGCGCGGCGGTCAACGCCGCCGGGAGCGCCGGGCGGATCTGTGTTGGGGCCAGCTCGCGCAGGGGCGGCCCTGCACCCAATAGTCTTGCGCGTAACGTTGTATCCATAGAAGAGATGATGCGCCGTCGTCGCGTACTACGGACATGCTTTCGCGGGAGGGCGCAACTTGCCCTGACTCTCCCTGTGGCCAGGAGTATGACCGCATCCCGGGTTCAATTGCCTGTGCCGCAGGTACCGCTGCGGCACAGCACACCTGGCCGCCTCGCGCAACAATCTGCAATCTGAAATCTACAATCTAAAATGGTACAACCTTGCCGAAGGCAAAGCGTGTGTTACAATAGCTCTAATGTGCCCGGATCAACAGGTTGCACATCGCCCCTTATCACCCATGGTACGCTCCCTCATCCATCAGCGTCTCGGTCGCTATTATATCAAGGAGTTGCTTGGCCGGGGCGGGATGGCCGCGGTCTATCGCGCTGTCGATACGGTGCTGCAGCGCGATGTGGCCCTCAAGATTCTCTATCCTCACTACAGCGATGACCCCGCCGTGGTGGAGCGTTTCAAACGCGAGGCCATTACCGCGGCCTCGTTGGCGCATCCCCATATTGTGGCGGTCTACGACGTAGGTGAACACGAGGGGATGGTCTTCATCGCCATGCAGTTGCTGACCGGGCGAACCTTGCATGACCGGCTTCAGGAAACGGGCACATTGACTCTGGAAGCGTTGCTCGAGGTACTTGAGCCGGTAGCAGAGGCGCTTGACTATGCCCATGCGCGAGGAGTGATCCACCGGGACGTTAAGCCGGGGAATATCTTTCTCAGCGATGCTGCCGAGGGGCCAGGTGTGCTGTTGACCGATTTTGGCATCGCCAAGCAACTGGCCGCGCCGGGGCTGACGACCACGGGCGCGCTGATCGGCACACCCGATTATATGGCCCCCGAGCAGATCGCCGGAGGTCCGGTCGGTCCGCCGAGTGATGTCTACGCCCTGGGGATGCTGGCGTACCGTGCCCTGACCGGACGCCGGGCATTCGAGGGGAGTGTGCAGGATGTGCTTCTCGGCCATCTCTCCGGGCAGATTACCCCCCCGTCACACCTGAATCCGGCCCTCTCCCCTGGTCTTGATGCGGTGCTTGCCCGCGCAACGGCGCGCGATCCGGCTGATCGCTACCAGAGCGCCGGGGCCTTTGTGCGCGATCTGCGGTTGGTGGCGCAGGGCGCTGGCGCCGTGACCGTGCCAGGCCCCACGCCCGCTCTGGCGCTGGCCGGGGCCCCGGTTGCGCCTCCTCCCCACCAGGCGCCCCTCCTCGCCTCCTCAGCCCCGGACACGGCGACCATGGCCGCCCCGGGGCCGGTGATGCCGGCCTGGCGCGGCGTGTGGTCCGGCCCGTGGCTCGCGGTCGTGGCCGCGGCGCTGGCGCTGGGCGGCCTGGCCCTGGCCGTGGTCTGGATCGCGAGCGGACGCGGCCCCGCGGGCGGTTTGACGCCACCTCCGCCACCCTCCGCTACAACCGCCCCCCCTCCTTCGATAACACCCACCGGGGCGCCCGATCCCACTACTGAGCTGCCCACGGCGACCCTGCCCGCCGTTGTTGAGTCCACGGCTACACCGAGCGCAACTCCGACGCCGACGGCGACCGCGGCGCCCACAGCCACCCCCAGCCTCACGCCGACGCCGACGGCGACCGCGGCGCCCACAGCCACCCCCAGCCTCACGCCGACGCCGACGGCGACCGCGGCGCCCACAGCCACCCCCAGCCTCACGCCGACGCCCACGGCGACCGCGGCGCCCACAGCCACCCCCAGCCCCACGCCGACGCCCACAGCGACCGAGGCGCCTACGGCCACCCCCAGCCCCACGCCGAAGCCCACAGCCACCGAGGTCGCCGCCTGCCCCGATGAACTGCTGGCCGGTGGTTTCGGGCGGCTGTTCAAGGAAAACGTCAACGTGCGGGTCGGCCTGGGCTGCCCTCTGGTCGCGGAAAGCGCCGGAAAGGGATCGGTGCAGTTCTTTGAGGGCGGAACCATGCTGTACTGGGATCTGTCCAATCGCACCCGCTGGCGCGATTACATCTTCGTATTTGAAGGCCTCGACAAAGGCCCGTACCAGGCGCTCTCGCCCATGGCCGTGGCCGACCTGGGGCCTGCGCCGACGCCCGGCCCCGACCCGAACCAGCCCGTGCGTGGCTTCGGGCGCGTCTATTTCTACCGGCCCGGGGTGCGCGAAAGCCTGGGGGCGTGGATAAGCCCGGAGATCGTTTTAGAGGGTAATACTTCAGGTGTTATTCAATTTTTTGAGCAGGGTGCTATGATTTACACGCCGATCTACCGATCTTCTGGACAGGCAAGTATATTTGTGCTTTACAATAGTGGAAGATTCGAGCGCTACGACGATAGCAGGTGAACCATACGTTAGTGGCTGAACCGTGGAGCGAAGCGTATGACCCAGGTAGCCACCATTCGATCCGCATCACAGCCGGGGCCGGCACTGCTCCCGCTGAAACTGGCGCCGCCGGTGCCGCGCAGTGAAACCCTGCTACGCCCCGATCTTCAGGCGCTCCTGGCCGAAGTGCGCCTGCGGCCCGCCACGCTGGTGGTTGCTCCGGCGGGGTACGGCAAAACCACACTGCTGACCCAGTGGGCGGACGAGTTGCAGCGCACCGGGGCGCATGTGCTCTGGCTCGGGCTCGATGCTGACGATCAGGCGCCGTCGCTCTTGCTGGCCTACCTGGTGCGCGCCTTCCAGCGCCACCTGCCTGAAGTTGGTGAGGAGTCGTGGCGCGTTATTCACTCAGCAGCCGATCTTGAACGCGACTGGCCGGTGGTTGCCGGCGCGCTGCTCAGCGAATTGCAAACGGCCCTGACCACACCAACGTTTCTGATCATCGACGATGTGCACCTGATCAGCGATGGGCCGATCACCACTGCGCTGATCGGCTACCTTCTGCGGGCGGCGCCGCCCACGCTGCACGTTATTCTGGCCTCGCGGCGTATGCTTGACATCGCGCCCCTTCCGCGCATGCGCGCCGAGGGCGCGCTGGTGGAGGTCGAACAGGGCGATCTGTCACTGACCCGTGAGGAGGCAGCCGAGCTGCTCGGGCGCGCCGGGGTGCGTCTCCCTGCTGAGGAGCTTGACATGCTGCTCCAGCGTACCGAGGGCTGGGTGCTCAGCGTGCAACTCGCCGCCCGTGCCCTGGCGCGCCTCGCGCCCGAGCAGCGCCGCGCGTACCTGGAGACCCTCGACAGCAGCGAGCGCAGTCTCTTCGACTACCTGGCCTCGGAGGTGCTGGCGAACCTGCCGCCAGATCTGCTGGAGTTTCTGGCCCGAGCTGCACTGACCGATCAGTTCGATGCGCCCCTGATCGCCGAGGTGCTGGCGCGCTCCGACGCGGAGGCGCTGATTAACCGCTGTGTGCAACTGGGCCTCCCGATCTCGCTGGTTGAGACCGGGGAGAGCGGCGTGCAGAGTTACCGCTTCCATCCGCTGTGGAGCCGGCTCTTGCGCGAGCGCGCCCTTCACACTCTGGGCGCGGAGGCGCTGGTGGACCTGCACACGCGCTACGGGGCGGCCTTCGAGCGACGGGGCCGGCTCGAAGTGGCTATGGCTCACTACAGCGCCGCCGGCGATGATGAAGCGATGGCCGGGGCCCTGCGCCGCCGCGCCTGGCCGCTGATCGAAACCCCCCAGCGCGACAGTATTCGCGCCTGGCTGGAAAGCCTGCCTGTCGAGCGCCGCGAACGCGATGCGGAGTTGCTGCACATGTGGGGCTGGAGCATGGCCGCCTCGCATCCTGATCAAGCCTTGCAGGCGATCAGCCGCGCCGCCGAGCTGTACAGCCATGAGGGTAACTACCAGCGCGAGTTGCGCGCCCTCAGCGACGTGGCGGCGCTGATCTTCTGGGAGGGCCGCCCCGCCGATTTCGCCAGTGTCTGCGTGCGCGCCGTGCGGGCCGCTAATCGCGTGCGCGATACCTGGGCCAGGGGCGCCGCGCTGGCCTCTACCGCCGCGCTGCTCTACAGTCGGGGCCGCTACGCCGCTGCCCTGCGCGTCGCTGCTCACGCCACGCACCACCCGCGCAGCGTCTTCTGGCAGTGGTTGCTGGCCATGATCGTCAGTTCGATCCACACCCAGCAGGGCTACCCCGAGGCGGCGCTCACCGCCATCGGTCAGGCCCTGGAGATGCCCCAGGTGGAGCGCGACGACCGCTTGCACCAGAATCTGCTCTTGCTCAAGGCCCTGGCGCTGTACCAGCAGGGCCAGGTCAACGAGGCGGTGTTCGTGGCCCTCGATGCCTATCGCCGCCTGAGCGTCTACGAGCAGCAGAGCGTTATCGGGGTGAGCGCCGCTTTCCTGGCCCTCTTGCTGGCCGAGCAGGGCGAAACGGAAGAAGCAACCACGTATCTCTCACGCGCCCGGAGCATCGCCAATGCCAGTGGCTCTACCGCGCTGCTCACCCGCGCTCAGGTGATTGAGGCCTACCTGGCCCGCCGCAGCGGGCAGAGCGATTTTGCAACGGCCGCAGCGCTCGACCTGGCGCGGCACTCGCGCGCCGTTGGCGCCGACCCCGCCGCGACGATGGCGCCCCGGCGGGCCCAGGCCCCTGGCGACCTGGCGCCTCCCGCCCAGGGCACCCACGATCTGTGGCTCCAACTGTACCTGCTGGTGGTGCTTGGAGAAGGCGGCGAAACTCAGCGCGCCGCAGGCCTGGCTGCTGAGCTTGCCGACGAGATGCTGGCCCGTGGTGATGGCCTGTTCCTGGCCTCGGTGCAGATCTACCGCGCAGCCCTCGAGCAGCGCCTGGGCAATCTCGAGGCGTATCGCGAGGCTCTGCAAGCGGGCTGGAACCTGTGCGAGCGCCATCGCTTCGGCTTTTTGCCCGGATTGCCGCAGGCCGTGGTTGAACAGGCCGTCGCTGGCGCCATCGAACACGGCCTGGCGCCCGTGGCCGTTGGCGAGGTGTTGCGCCGCCAGATCCCCCGTTCCGCGCCGTCGCTGCTCTTGCAACTCCTGTCCAGCCATGCCACCCCGGCGATCCGCGCGCGCATCGCCACGCTCCTCGGCGACCTGGGCGCCGCGCAGGCCTATGCCACCCTGCGCACCATGCTCAAGGACCGCAGCGCCGATGTGCGGAGCGCCGCCGAGGGCGCTCTGGAACGCCTGGTCTATCGCCCGTCGTATCGCCTGAACGTGCGCACCCTGGGCGCCTTTGGCGTCTGGCGCGGCGATGTAGAGATCCGTGACCGCGACTGGCGCAGTATCAAGGCGCGCCAGTTGTTGCAACTGCTGCTTGTCGAACGCGGGCGCATGTTGCCCCGCGACCGGATCATGGATATGCTCTGGCCGGGACTCGAAACTGAAGCGGCGGCCAATAATCTCCGCGTTACCCTCAGCCGGTTAACCAAGGCTATCGAACCTAACCGGCCCGAGGGTGCGCCGATGTACTACATTCTGCAACAGGGCGACACTTACGGCTTCAACATCGAAAGCGATCACGGGTACGACGCGGCTGAGTTCTCAGACGCGGTCGAGCAGGGACGGGCGGCGCTGCAACGCGGGCAACGGTCCGAGGCCATCGCCAGCTTCCGCCACGCGATCAATCTCTACGGCGGCCCCTTCCTGCCCGACTGTCTCTATGAAGATTGGTCCGTGGTGGAACGCGAGCGCCTGGAGTTGCTCTTCACCGAGGCGTCGCTGCGTCTGGGTAACCTGCTGCTCGAGGATGGCAATCCGCACGAGGCCATCGGTCTGGCCTGGCGCGTGCTGGAGTATGACCAGGCCCAGGAGGAGGCCTACCAACTGCTCATGCGCGCCTACGGCATTCTGGGTGAACGCAGCACGGCGCTGCGACTGTACAATCGCTGCGTCGCCGCCCTGCGCCAGGAACTCGGGGTTGACCCGCTGCCCGAAACGGTGGCGATTTATCAAAAGATCCGCGGCAACCATCCGGTAGCGCCGTGATCGCCCCGCACCCTGGCTCGCACCCTCGCGAGAAGGGGTGCAGGGGAACCCGGTTGCCCCTTCTGCCAGCCGGCGTTGGGGACGCTTGCCACTCCCCCGGTATGGATATACGGAAGGCGGCAACGCGGCGCCGCACAGAGGTGCGCGGGCAAACCGCGCTGGTCTACCGGTCTGCTCAAGACTGCCCGGGGATGGTGCGGAGACCGGGTTGCTCCACCTCTGTGTGCGCCGGGTCGCCCTCAGCCGGAGCGTGGAGATGGGCATTAATAAAGGCCACCACCTGCGCCAGCTCACCGATCTGCTGCTCAGCGCCGGTGGCAATATGCTGAATCTTGCCCCGCCAGCGCTCCGGAACCGCCGGGCGCTCGTCGGAGACAACGATCCGGAGTAAAAACGACTCGATCCTGCGCGTACCCATGCGCTTTTCCTCTCTCGCCGCTCCGCGCGGCGCGCTCAACCCGTAGACAGGTATCGTCACGGGTGCAGCATACGCCCGACGAGTAACGAGGTCGTTACCACCTGGTTAAGGAATAGAGACGTGAACTACACGATTGCGGTGCTGCCAGGCGATGGGATTGGACCGGAAGTGACGGCAGAAGGAGTAAAGGTATTGCAGGCTGTTGGCGCACGCTTCGGGCACAGCTTCGCGTTCCATGAGGCGCTGATCGGCGGCGCGGCGATTGAGGCGACGGGTGTCGCGCTGCCGCCCGAAACCGTGGCCGCGTGCCGGGCTGCCAGCGCTGTGCTCCTCGGCGCGGTCGGCGGCCCCAGGTGGGACGACCCGCGGGCCAGCGTGCGCCCCGAGCAGGGCCTGCTTGGCCTGCGGAAAGAACTGGGTCTGTACGCGAACCTGCGCCCGGTGACGGTGCATCCGCTTCTCGCCGACGCCTCGCCGCTGCGGCGCGAGCGGCTGGAGGGCGTGGATCTGCTGGTGGTGCGCGAATTGACCGGCGGGATCTACTTCGGGGAGAAGCGCCGTGGCCGCGACGCCGACGGTGAGTGGGCCAGCGACCTGTGTATCTACACCGAGGCCGAGGTCGCTCGCGTGGTGCGTGTGGCCGCCGAGCTGGCCCGCGGCCGCAATGGCAAGCTGACCCTGGTGGATAAGGCCAATGTGCTGGAGACAAGCCGGCTCTGGCGCAGCGTGACCAGCGCCATCGTCCAGGCCGAGTATCCGGATCTGACCTTTGAGTGGATGCTGGTTGATGCCTGTGCCATGCACCTGTTGCGTCGGCCAGCCGATTTTGATGTGATCGTCACCGAGAATATGTTCGGCGACATTCTTACCGACGAGGCCTCGATGCTGGCCGGCTCGATGGGGATGCTGCCCTCGGCCTCGCTCGGCGCAGGAGCGATGGGCCTGTACGAACCCATCCACGGCTCGGCCCCCGATATCGCCGGCCAGGGCAAGGCCAATCCCCTGGCGACCATTCTCAGCGTGGCTCTGCTGCTCCGCCACTCGCTGGGTCTCGAGCCGGAGGCCCGGGCCGTCGAGGCGGCGGTCAGCGCGGTGATCGAAGCCGGTATTGTTACCGGGGACATTGCCCGCCCGGGACAGATACCGGCGAGCACCTCCGTGGTGGGCGACGCGGTTGCGGAGCGCATCGCAGCCTGAGGTGAACATATGGGGAAACCGGGTTTCCCCAACCCCCTCCCTGATGGGAGGGTTTGGGCGTAGAGACGCAGCGCCGCTGCGTCTCTACGCCCTCCCAAAAACAACCCTAAATGAACCCGCGCCCGCCAGTCTTGGAGAGGCGCGGGTCGAGGGTGCCCGCAAAAGCTTGCAGACTGGTCTGGTCGAGGGCCTCGAGGGCGTCGAGTTCATCTTCGCTGAGATCGTAGCCCGCGCAGGCGGCTCGGGCATTATCAATCAGTTGCTGGCGAAACTCCGCATCGGTCACGGCGCGGCCAATCACCTGCTGAACGGCTTCGAGTGACATCCCTAACGGCTCCTTTCGCTGTTGAGCGCAAGTCGGCGCAGCTCACCACTGGCCCCAATGGTTCTAAACGTCTCCTCGGCGCGCTTTCGATACATAACGGCAGCGGGATCGCCGGTGGCGACCAGGGCTTCGCTGTAGCGCGCCTCGACACAGGCCCGTTCAAAGGCGCTGTCAATTGCCTGGAGGGTCTCGAGGGCGGCAAGAAAATGGTCGGCAAACGGCTCGCGCCGGGCGGCGGCGATCTCTCCTTGCAAGCGCCGGGCGATCCCGTAGTCAAGACGGCTGCCGAGCCGCGCGGCGAGGTCTGCGGCTTCGCGGGCGTAGCGCTGCGCTTCGTCGAGCAGCGCGGCTCGGCTGCTGCCGACGGCCACTTCGCTGCCGACGCTGAGCGCAACCTCCGCCAGCACCGTCAGCGCCTCTACTTCGTGCTGGGGGGCATGCACGCGGCGGGCAATTGCCAGGGCCTCTTCGGCCATAGCGCGCGCGGCGCCCGGCTGGCCCCGGGCCAGGGTGACCCGGGCGAGCAGGGCCAGGGTATTGCCTTCCTGGAAGGTATTGGCCTGCTCGCGGTAAATCGCCAGAGCCTGGCGATAGCTGGCGGCGGCGGCAGCGTAGTCGCCCTGCTGGCACACAGTCATCCCCAGCGTGTCGGCGGCCTGGGCTACGCCGAGCTGATCGCCCATCTCCTGGCACAGCGCCAGCGCATCGCGGCAGGCGCCAAGGGCCTCCTCGTAGCGGCTCAGGCAGAAGTAGGCGTAGGCGGCGTTGAGCAAGACGCTGCTGAGGGTGTACTTCGACTGCACCTGGCTGGCCAGCCGCTCGGCTTCGCTGTAGTGGCGCGCCGCGCGGGCATAATCACTCTGCAACTGCGCCAGGTACCCCAGATTGTTGTGGGCGCGAGCGCAGCCGTAGCGGTCATCAATGGCCTCGTGGGCCGCCAGGGCGCTGGTGAAGTGGTAGCGGGCCTGCTCGTAATCGCCGCGCAAGGCGAACAGCGATCCCATCAGGCTCTGCAGGTCGGCCTCGATGCGTTCGTCTTCGGCGCTGTGGCGGTCATTGCGAATGAAGGTCAGACCGGAGCGACAAATCTCAAGCGCGGCGTCGAAGTCGCCCTGCCGGCGCAGCACCTGGCCCATATCGGCATAGATGGCGGCGAGCAGCAGCGGCGGCACGGCATTGATGTGCGCCCGCGCGATCGCCTCAGCCTCGCGCAGCCGGTCGAGCGCCTCGGCGTAGCGTCCCTGCTTCTCCAGCGCCTCGCCCCAGGAGCGCAGCCCTTCGGCGGCCACCGCGGGGGGCAGGGCAACCGCAGCAGACCGATCCGGCGTTGCGCGGCCCAGCAGGATGGCGTACTCGCGCTGGGCCTCGTCGTAGCGCCCGAGGGTGCAGAGCACGTCCCCGAGGGCTTCGCGCGCCTCCCACACCCGGGGGTCGTCGGGGGCGTCGGCGCAGATCGTCAGCGCCCAGCGGTAGTGTTGCACTGCCTGGTCGTTGGCGTAGTTGTCGCGGGCGAGGTGCCCGGCCAGCAGCAGATAGGGCACAGCGCGTTCGGGCGCGTCGCTGTTCCGAAAGTGATGGGCCAGCAGGAAGATCGGGGCGCTGCTGGCCTGGATGCCCCGGCTCAGGAGCGAGCCGTTGCGCCCGATCGGAACCAGGTCGTGACCCTGGTCCTCGCGGTAGTGGGCGCGCACCTGCGCCAGTTCATCAGCGTAACGCTGCTCCAGGTGCTCGCCGATACGACGGTGCAGCTCGCGCCGGCGAGCGTAGAGCAGGCTCTGGTAAGCTACCTCGTGCAGCAGGGCGTGGCGGAACAGGTGGATGCGTTCGGGATACTCGCGCTCGGTGGCGGTGATCTCGGCGTGGTCGAGCAGCACAAGCTGGCGTATCAGGGCCTCGTGATCCAGAGGATGGACCGACTCAACGACGCTGGCCGGGAAGCGCTGGCCCACCACGGCGGCTACGCGGAGAATGGCCCGGGACAATTCATCGAGCCGGTCAATGCGTGACAGCAACAGGCCGCTCAGGCTGTCGGGGAGGGCGTCAACGGCGTCGGGCCGTTCGCTGACCGTGCGGAGCAACTCCTCGAGGAACAGCGGGTTACCGGCGGCCCGGTCCACCAGACGGTCGCGCAGATCGGGGGCGAGGCGCCGCGGGTGGGCCAGGGCGTCGAGCAGGGCGGCGCTGGCCCCGGCATCCAGCGGCGCCAGTTCAAGCGTCGCGGCGGCATCGGCGGCCTGGTCGTCGCCCCACGTCAGCGGGCCACGAAGGAGGCCCAGCAGGAGGATCGGCGCATCGCTCAGGTGGGTTGCCACATACCGCCAGAGATCGAGCGAGATCTGGTCGGCCCACTGGAGGTTGTCGAAGATTACCACCACCGGCGCCCCCGGCAGAGTGGCCGGGCGGGACTGGCCGGCTGTGGCCCGCAGCAGCGCCAGCATCATCGCAAAGCGCCGCGCCTGCCGTTGCTGCGGGTCGAGGCCGCGAAGGATCGGGCCTTCCTCGACCTGGGCGCGGACGAGGTCGGCCATCAGCGCCAGCCAGTTGGTGGAGGCGATACCGGCGGCATCCAGCGCATCGGCGAGCTTACGGGCGCGCGCTGGCTGGTCGTCGCCGGCGGTGATGGCGCATACGGCCCGCAGGAGTTCGCCCCAGGGGGCGTAGGGCGTGGCGCTGTTGTAGGCCAGACAGCGCACCGTGAAGACGCGAGCCCCGGCGGCGCGGGCCTCGGCGGCCAGAGCCGCGACCAGGCGCGACTTGCCGATCCCGGCCTCGCCGCTCACCCGCGCAACCCGACCGCCACCCGCAGCGGCGACCCAGAGTTCGCGGAGCCAGGCCAGTTCGCGGTCACGACCGATTAGCGGCGTGCTGGTGTACACCGGCTCGAGAGGGTGCTCGCGCTCGCCGATGACCCGCAGCACCTCCAGCGGCTCGCGCTTGCCCTTCGCGGCAATGCGCCGGGGATCGGCGCAGACAAGCGCGTGGGCGATCAGTGTCGCGGTCGCGCTCGAACAACGCAGTTCGCCCCAGGCAGCGCCGCTCATCACACGGGCGGCCACGTTCACCGCGTCGCCCATCACAGTGTACTCCTTGCGTTCGGCGCTGCCGACATTGCCGGCGAAGACATTGCCCGTGTTCAGGCCGGCGCGGAAGCGCACCGGCTGCGGGGCCGTCTGGACGGCAACCTGCATCAACAGCGCGGCGCGCGCGGCGCGCTCGGCGTGGTCCTCCAGCGCCAGTGGCGCCCCGAACACGGCCATGAGCCGGACGCCTTCCTCGGCCAGATCGAGCTTGTTGACAAAGCCGCCGAAGCGCTCGATTGCAACCAGCAGTGGGCCGACGATGGCATTGACCGTCGTGGCCGCCTCTGCGGCGGGCCGGCCCTCGATCAGGTCCTCCAGGCTCGACACCTGGGCAAAGAGGACCGTCACCGGGCGCAGATCAGCCTCGACCCGCAGGCGTTGCGGATCGGCGATGATGCGGGTGAGCAACTCGACCGGCATATAGGCGCCCAGACGCCCGATCTGGGCGGCGAGGCGGCGAATGGTTTCCAGTGACAGGGGCGCTCCCTCGTCCAGCGGCGAGGAGGTGGGCCATGCAACGACCGGGGGCGCGGCCCGCAGCGCGCGCACGCGCGCGAAGCCTTCAGCCAGGGGCTCGCCGTCGGCCACGCTGGCCAGCGCGGCCCGGGCCTGCGGACCGATCACCACCTCGCCGGGGCCGGCGCAGGCTTCGGCGCGAGCCACGGCGCTGACCGTCGTCCCCATCGCGCTGTAGCGGCGTGAATGGGCCTGCCCGGCGCCCACCAGCGCAATTGCTCCAGCCTCGACCCCGATGTGCATTGTCAGCGGAAAGCGACCAACCCCGGGCACCTCGCGCTCGAAGCCCGCCAGTTCCCGCAGCAAGTCCAGCGCGGCAGCGGTGGCCGTGATAGCGGCGGCGGGACCCTCGAAGAGCGCCAGCAGCGCGTCGCCGCCGAAGCCGAGCACGTCCCCTCCTGCTCCGGCGATGATACGCATCATGGTGGCGAAATAGCCGTTGAGCGTCTCGGTGACAATCTCGGCGCCCTCGTGACCGAGGGCGCCCAGGCGCTCGGCCAGAGCGGTGGAGCCGCTCACATCGGCGAAGAGCAACGCCCCCTCGACCCACTCGATCCAGGGTGGCGCGCCGTCGGCGTCGAGTTCGCGGGCCAGCAGGCGCCGGGGCAGGTAGGTGGCAATCGTGGCGCGTGCCGCCAGCAGATGGGCGCAAATGGCCGGCAACTGGCGCTGCCGCGGACCGGGGCCGAGAACGGCCGCGGCGGGTCCCGGTCCCAGGTGATGCATCAGCACCCTGGTTAGCGGGTCTGGCTCCGGCGCCGGCACAGAATGGTCAGGCGACTGGTGCATCAGGTTCCACGGTGTGTCGGGGTCCACAGGTATTGTCATTATAGACCCTTCACGTGAACATGGGATTGCGTCGAGTTGGCGAGTTGTGGAAGCTGGATTCCTCTCTGGCACGGCGCTACCTGCCGTTCCCACGTCTGATCGAACGATCATCAGATTTACATTTAGATGACAGAATGGTCAGGTGGCTGTTAACTGGTATAACATGGGGAAACCCGGTTTCCCCATACCCCTGCCTGTAGGGGTGGCAAGCCCTCCCAAACCCTCTCCGCAGGGAGGGGCGCGGGGAAGCTCGGTTTCTCCAAATTGTCACATCAGGAGGTGTTCAATGCCGCCCATACGCGCCCGCTCGCTGCTGTCGCTCGCTCTGCTGCTGCTCCTGACCGCCTGCGCTCCCCGGTCGGCCACCCCGACACCGGCGGCGGGCACCCCCACCGCCGCGCCGACTGGAGTCACAGCATCGCCTGTAACCGGCGGGCCAACCGCGATTGCCGGATTGTCCGCTGGCGCATTGCAGTTGCCTGCCGTGGCCCTCCCCGCCGGCTTTCGTCCTGCCGAAGCATCGGGCTTCGCGCCCTTTCAGGCTCCGCCGGTGCGTGGCGAGGCCCGTGTTCGGGCCGAACCCATCGCCGCAGACCTGAGCAACGTTATCCTGACCGTGCCGCTCTCGCCCGAACAGCGCGAGCGCGTGGCGGTCAATGGCTTTGCCGTCAGCCCCGGCGAGACAAAAGAGTTCTATGAGTTGTACGAGCGGGCGCGCTACGACAACATCCCCGTCTTTGTCACCTCCGACTCGCTGCTGCACGTCTACCATCTCCTCTTCGATAAGACCCTGCGCCGCGCCGAAACGACAGCCTTCATTCCTATGCTGAAGCGCCTGGACGCCGAGCTGCTGCGCACCTCGGTGGCTCAGTACGAAGCTCTGGCCGGCACGCCCTGGGCCGAAGCGGCGCGACGTAACGCTGCATACTTCGCCGTTGGCCTTAAACTGCTCGACCCTGCCTGGGAGATTCCCACCGGGCTGCGCGATCTGGCCGAGCCGGACCTGGCTGCGATTGCCGCGCACGACTCCGTCGGTCCCTCGGCGATCTTCCCCGGCTACGTGCGAGGTGAAGACTGGAGCCAGTATGTGCCCCGTGGCCACTACACGAAGAGCGAGGACTTGCAGCGCTACTTCCGGGCCATGATGTGGCACGGACGGATGACCTTTCGCGCCATTGACGCGCTGGAGACACAGCAGGCTGCGCTGCTTACCCTGGCGTACCAGCAGACCCGGATCGATGGCCTGAGCGCCGATCAGGTCTGGGCCGGCATTTATGAGCCGACAGTCTTCTTCGTGGGCCGCAGCGACGACCTGACGCCTCGCGAGTACGGCGAGGCGCTGGCTGCGGCCTATGGACCAGTGAGTGATCCGCGTGACCTGCTCGATCCGGCGAAGTTCGCCGCATTCCAGGCAGCGGTCAAGGAACTACGCCCGCCCCAGATTATGGGCATGGTCAGCCTCCCCGGCACAGACCTGGAGCAAGTCAAGGGCCTGCGCCTGATGGGACAACGGCTCGTGCCTGATGCCTTCGTCTTTCAGAATCTGGTCGATCCGAATGTGCCTGGCCGCATGCTGCCCCGCTCGCTCGATTTCTTCGCCGCGATAGGCTCGGAGCGGGCCTTGAACCACCTGGAGAACCTGGGTGACACTGCGCTGCTGAAGTACCGCGGCAACATGGATGCGTTACGGGCCGCCTTCGCTGGCTATGATGAGGCGACCTGGACCCAGAACCTCTACTGGAGCTGGATCCACAGCCTGCGTCCGCTGCTTGAACCTGTGGGTGAAGGCTATCCGGCGTTTATGCGCTCCGAAGCCTGGCTCGACAAGCAATTGACTACGGCCCTCGGTTCGTGGACCGAACTGAAGCGCGACACCATTCTCTATGCCAAGCAGGTGTACGTCGAGCGGGGCTTCGACGCCCTGGAACCGCCCGAACCTGAGCGCGCCAGGGGGTATGTGGAGCCGGTACCGGAGCTGTACGCCCGGGTGGCCGCTCTGTCGCGCATGACCATCGAGGGCCTGGCGGCGCGGGGGTTGCTGGAAGAGGCGGAGCGGGCGGCGCTTGAGGCGATGGAGCGCCTGGCGACGCGCCTGCAGGTGATGGCCGAAAAGCAACTGCGCGGCGAGGCTCTGAGCGAGGAGGAGTACGAGCTGATCCGCTTCTACGGCGCCGAGATCGAGGCCCTGACCTTCGCCGCCGACGACGAGGCCGTGTACCAGGGTCGGGGCGGTCTACCGGCGGGCGGCCAGGATCTCCAGGCAGCGGTGGTCGCCGACATTGCCACCAACGTTCTCGAAGCCACCGTCCTCGAAACCGCCGTGGGGCGCGTCTTTGAGATCTACGTCGTGGCCCCGATTGAAGGGCGCCTGGTGCTGACGAAAGGCGGGGTCTTCTCGCACTACGAGTTCGTCCAACCCCTGAGCGACCGTCTGACCGATGAAGCCTGGCGCGCCCGGCTCGACGCTGGCGAGGCGCCACCGCTGGCAGCGTGGACGCAGAGCTTCATGGTCGCGGGGAACGCAGCCGATCCCCTGGCGACGACCATTCGCCGCTTCAACGAGCGCCTGGTGGAGGCCTTCTGGTACACCGAGGCGGAGCGGGTGGCTGAGTATCTTGGCCCCGAGGAACTGGCTGATACGCAGGCCTATATCGCCGGTCTGGAGCGCGCGGGGCAGTTTGTGGGTTCCAAACTGCTGACCCTGCAATTCCGCTCCTTCGACTTCGTGGACGCCGACAACGCCGTGGTTACCACTCGCGAGAACTGGAGCGATGAGCTGTACCGCGGCAGCCCGTACTTTGCAGATCAGATCCAGCAGGGCGAGCCAGTGCGGATCGGGGTGCGCGCGCCGTACACGCTCGATGTGACCTACACGCTGCGGCGTGAGGGCGAACAATGGCGTATCATGCGCATCGTGCTGAATCCGCCGGAACCGCCGGCGTGGCAGGCGCCGTGATTCCTGTGGGTTGGGGAACCCCGGTTTCCCCATATCCCAACCGCTGGTGGGAGCGGCTGGCACCCCCCACAGGCAGGGGCGCGGTTCGACAGGCTCACCGCAGGTGGGGAACCCCGGTTTCCCCATGTCCCAACCGCTGGTGGGAGCGGCTGGCACCCCACAGGCAGGGGGAATGGGGAAACCCGGTTTCCCCATGTCCCAACTGCTGTTGGAAGCGGCTGGCGCCCCCACAGGCAGGGGCGCGGTTCGACAGGCTCACCGCAGGTGGGGAACCCCGGTTTCCCCATCGTCGTATGCACGCTTCTTCCGGGAGGGCCGTGCCCTCCCCTCAGGGAGGGGGTTGGGGAAACCTGGTTTCCCCATATCCCAACCGCTGGTGGGAGCGGCTGGCACCCCCCACAGGCAGGGGCGCGGTTCGACAGGCTCACC
>CAKZKA010000102.1 GCA_937120965.1 uncultured Chloroflexota bacterium | reverse complement strand
GCAAGCGCCCTGCGTTCGACTTGCATGCATTAGGCACGCCGCCAGCGTTCGTCCTGAGCCAGGATCAAACTCTGCGTTGAAATGATTGTCGTACCGACACCTGAACTCGCAGGCGCCGGACTGACGGGCACGCACGTGACCACACTCGTCTGGTAAGGTGCACGGGATGGGGTGTGCAGCGAATAAAAAACTAGCGTCACCGGTCGGTGACCCTAGTCGGGAGGACGACAACACTGTCCAGACCCGAATGTTTGCGCTGCTCAGTCTACCTCGCTACTGGAGTGAGACCGGGATCCACATCCCGATATATAGTATATTCCAGTCAGCGGCGCGTGTCAAGGTGTGCTATCATGGCAGCGCTATCGGCTCATCGGGCAGGCATCGCCCGCTAGAAGAGGTCGCCATGGTCCGCTCGCGGTTTGCGGTTTTCGCCTGGGCGAATGTCGCCTACAACCTGCTGGTCATTCTATGGGGTGCGTTCGTGCGTGCCACTGGCTCGGGCGCTGGTTGTGGCGATCACTGGCCGTTGTGCGACGGTCAGGTCATTCCGCGGGCGCCAAGCACCGAGATGCTGATCGAGTTCACCCATCGGCTGACCAGTGGTGTGGCGCTGCTGGGCGCGGTGGCGCTGCTGGTGTGGGCCTTCCGGGCCTACGAGCGCGGGCACCGCGTCCGCCAGGGTGCGCTGGCGGTGATGGTGTTTATGCTGCTCGAAGCGCTCCTCGGGGCGGGACTGGTGCTGTTTGAACTGGTCGCCCACAATGCCTCGGCCAGTCGGGCCGTTGCGATGGCCCTGCACCTGGTCAACACGTTCCTGCTCCTCGGGGCGTTGACCCTGACGGCATGGTGGGCCTCGGGTGGGGCGCCGGTCAGCCTGCGGGGGCATGGCCGGTTGCCCTGGTTGCTGGGCGTGGGTCTGGTAGGCACGGCGCTGGTCGGCTCCAGTGGCGCAGTGACGGCCCTCGGCGATACGCTGCTCCAGCACGGCGTGCTGCCCGGCGGCCTCAATCAGCCGCTCGGCGCGGCCAGCCATCCCCTGGTACAGATGCGAATTATTCATCCGATTATAGGCACGCTTGTTGGCATCTACACCCTCTTCCTGGCCCAGGCTGTCACGGCGCGCCGCTCCGAGCTGCTGGCACGCGGCTTTGCCTGGGGCCTGGTTGCGCTGTTCTTCCTGCAGATCCTCCTCGGTGGCCTTAACGTCACGCTGAAGGCCCCGGTCTGGATGCAACTGGTGCACCTCCTGATGGCCGATGCGACCTGGATCTGTCTGGTGCTCCTGAGCGCTGTCGCCCTCGCCGTGCCCGAGGAACGTACCGCGCCCGCGCCGCTGCCCCGAACCGGCCCCGCAGCCCTGCGCCCGTAAGGGCTATGCGCTGTGTAACAGGCTCGCGCTGACCCGCCCCCTTCGCGCGCGGGTAGGGTGTTCCGGGCTATGCCTTCTGAACCTCACCCCATCCTGATGTGAGCATATGGGGAAACCGGGTTTCCTCACCTGTGGTGAGCTTGTCGAACCGTGCCCCTGCCTGTGGGGGGTGCCAGCCGCTCCCAACAGCGGTTGGGAAATGGGGAAACCGGGTTTCCCCAACCCTCTCCCTGCGGGGAGGGTTTGGTCGTAGCGGCGCGGCGCCGCCGCGCCGCTACGACCTCCCAAAGATACCCCATGTTCATCGCGGCGTTGTGCGCTCCGCGCATGGGGCCTGATGTGAGCATATGGGGAAAGCGGGTTTCCCCATACCCTCGCCCACGGGGCGACAAGCCCTCCCACAACGGTATTTTTCATCGCGGCAGGGGCATCCCGGGTTGGAGCAAAAGATTTTTCGCCCCAACCCGGGGTATTAGGGGTATAATAATAATTGTGGTACTTGTCACATACATGCCGCGCCAGTGAGAGGCATTCGATGAAAATTGTGCGGAGGCTGCTGGAGGAGAAGACCAAAGGCGTGTGGAGCATTGCGCCGGATCAGACGATCGCGGAGGGGTTACGCCTGATGGCAGAGCACGATGTCGGCGCGCTGCTGGTGGTAGTGGAGGGACGCCTGGTTGGCATCGTAACCGAGCGCGACGTTGTGCGAAAGGCACTGTTGCAGGGACGCGACCCAGCCACCACCCCAATCGCCGAGATTATGACCGAGCGCGTGCTCTATGTGCGTCCTGAACAGACGGTCGAGGAGTGCATGGCGCTGATGACCGACAAGCACCTGCGGCACCTGCCCGTGCTGGAGGATGGCCGGATTCTCGGGATCGTCTCCATTCGCGACGTGGTGGCCGACCTGATTGCCGAGAAGAGCTTTATTATCGAGCAGCTCGAGAACTACATCTACGATATTCCCCCCTACAGCCGCGTCTGAGGCTAGCCTCACCCCGGGCACAGCAGAGGCCCGGCGCTGCGGCACCCTGGCGAGTGCGCTACTCGCAGATGAACAAACTTTCATCATGCGACTGGCGTACTCTTGCATATACTTCACGCAAGCCGTTGTACTATAGATGCATTCGTCCTGCCCTGGCAACCGGGGATTACAACGGGACTTCATCTCGGCGCGGGTTGACGCAGCGCCTCCCAAACGGAGAAGTCTCGTTGTGATACGGGTGCAGTGTTCCGCAAATCCCTGAGAGGGTGTGGTCCGGGCGCGCAGGCATGGCGCCCGCCGGCAGGCAGGAGGGGCCAAACGTCCGCGCGCCCGAAAGCATACGCATCCGCGAAACCCTGCACCGTCCAGGTGAACCATAGTACGAAGGTACCCGCGTCATGTTGCGCCGGGACGTTGATGGATGCTAGGATCAGGCTGGCTGCCTGCGTCGCCTCGTTCCGCGTTGCACCATCATCGCCAGGGAGCATATCGTGAAGCTCGAAGGATCGCTTGACACGTTCCCCCTGCGGGAACTGATCGATATGGTTATGTTTAGCTCGGTCACCGGGGTGTTGAACATCTACGGGTCGGGAAGGGCCGGGCAGCTCTTTTTTCGTGACGGGACGTTGTACCACGCCGAGCGTGGGCCAGCGTGCGGAATGGACGCGCTGGCCGAGTTGCTGGCAATTGACGGCGCCCTCTTCAGTTTCGTCACCGATGCTACCTCGGAAGCGGAGTCGCTGTGGGGCGCCCCCCACTACTACTTGCAGAGCGCGGAACGCGCCGCGGCCCGCTGGCGCCAGATACGCGCCTATGTGCCCGACCTCGAGCGGGTGCCGCGCCTGCTCGTCACGCCAGCGTGGATCGAGCGTCACGTCAATCCAGCTCACCATCCATTGCTTGCCGCCGTTGATGAGCGAGCGACGCTCCGCGATATCGCGGCCCGCCTGGGCTGGGCGGGAATTGATGTGGCCGAGATGGCGGCCCAGTTGAGCCTGGATGGGGTGATTGAACTGGTTGCCGCTCCCGCTGAGCCACCCGCTCCCGCCCCGCCGGATCGCAAACCCGGCTTGTTCGATCGCCTGCTTGCCTCGAGTTCTTCTGCGCAAGCCTCGCCCCAGGCTGACCCTCCACCTCCTGATCCTGAGAAGCGACCGTACCGCTCTGCCGAGGATTCGATCCTGCAAATTCTCCGCGGGTCCGGCTAAGCGCCTGAGGTGAACATACGGGGAACCCGGGGTTCCCCGGGTCCCCGCCTGTTGGGGCGCCAGCCGCTCCCACCAGCGGGTGGGGGATGGGGAACCCGGGGTTCCCCGGGTCCCTGCGTGTGGGGCGCCAGCCGCTCCCACCAGCGGTTGGGAGATGGGGAACCCGGGGTTCCCCATCCCCCTGCCTGTGGGGTGGCAGGCGCTCCCGCCAGCGGGTGGGGGACGGGGAACCGGGGGTTCCGCAGGTCCCTGCCTGTGGGGGGCGGCAGGCGCTCCCGCCAGCGGGTGGGGGACGGGGAACCGGGGGTTCCGCAGGTCCCTGCCTGTGGGGGGCGGCAGGCGCTCCCGCTACCGGTTGGGAGATGGGGAACCCGGGGTTTTCCAGGCCCCTGCCCGGCCCGCGGACGCTGACGAGGGTGGGACGCCCTCGCTCCCGGGCTTGTGTGGTTGCCCCAACGCAAACGTATCACCGCCCCGGGAGTTGTCCGCACAGACGCTACGTGCTACTATAGAGCCGGTTGCAGCTCGCGGCAGGCGCTCCGACGCGAGGCTTGCCAATCGCCGGGCATACTGGCGTCGCAGGAGGGGCTGGCTCGTATGCTGAACTGGCTGCGCAAACTGCTGGAGCTTGATGCCGAGGCAGCGATTGACCTCGGCCCCGACGAGAAGATCCTCTTCGTGATCGGGCGTCACTGGATCGTTCTGCTCACCCGTATGATTGTGCCCTTGATGGCCCTGGCCCTGTTTGGCGGGCTGGCGATGTATCGCGCCGCGGGGGGCACGTTCCTGGCGCGTGAGATCGGCTCGACCACCGGCCTCGATGCGCTGAACTGGCTGCTGGCCTTCGTTGCCGGCGGCCTGTTGTTTGTCTGGCTGGTCCTGTACGTGCGTGGCGCCAGGACGCGCGGGCCGCGCCGGGTGCTGCTGGCGGCCATCGGGTTTGTGCTTCTGCTCCTTTACTACCGCTATTCGGGTGGTCGCATCTTCGCCATCGAGCCGGAACTGGCGCTGAGCCAGCGCGGTGATGTATGGAACATCTTCCTGATCATCCTGGCGCTCGCCAGCGTGTTCATGCTGCTCTTTACGTTCTACGACTGGCTGAACGACGAACTGATCCTCACGAACCAGCGGGTGGTCTTTGATAACGACCAGGTGTTCATTCCACGCCTGATCGAACAGCGTGTCCAGCAGCAGATCTTTCTTGAAGATGTGCAGGACGTGAATGCGAAAACTGCCACTTATCCTCAGCATATCCTGAAGTATGGCACGGTTACGGTGAAGTCGGCGCGGTTTGGCGGCAATATTGTCTTTGAGTCGGCCAGCCAGCCGATGGAGATGCAGCGGCAGATTATGGATCAGGTGCGCGCCCTGCGGAAGCGGATGACTGCCGCCGACTACCAGCGCATGATTGACGAGCGTATCTATGGCAAGAAGACTTCAACGGGGAAGACCACCACGGTGCTCAAGCAGACCCGTCCGGCACGCTGGCTCAACGCGCTCTTCCCCGAAAACCCCGAGATCGATGAGAAGACCCTGACCTACACCTGGCGGCCCCACTGGCTCTTTATGCTCCGGGCACAGATCGGCCCGACGCTGCTGCTGGTGTCGGGACTGCTTGTCCTGGCGCTGGTCAACAGGTACCTGGCGCTGGAGGCAGGCTGGATTCTCCTGGCGACGCTTCTGCTCGTGATTGCCTATGTGCTCTGGGCAGCGTGGGAGTTTGAAGATTACCGCAACGACAAATACATTCTTGCCCCCACCAATGTGGTGGATATCGAGAAGAAGCCCTTTGGCCCCGAGGATAAGCGCCAGGCCAGCCTCGGGGCGATTACGAATGTCAGCTTCGAGACAACCTTCATCAGCAACCTGCTGGGGTATGGCGATGTGGTGCTGGAGACGGCAGGCGCGGGCGGCAAATTTACGTTTTTGCGCGTGCCGCGCCCTAACCAGGTAGTCAGCACGATTAACGAGTACATCGTCAATTTTAAGCGTGGTGAGCGCGAGAAGAACCTCAACGATACGCTCGACTTGCTCGCGCAGTACCACGAGGCGCAGAAGCGCTACAACGAGATCAATCCAGGCTCGGCGTGAGGCCGCTTGCTTCGGCACGGAGATGGTGGTGCGGTTCCGGCTCTGGCTGCTCCTGCTGCTGATTAGTCTGTTCGTTGCCAGGACGCACGCGCAGGCGCCGCCTTCTGTCACTCTCGAGGTGCAGGCGGGTTACGATGGCATGGGCACGTACCGCAACGGTTTCTGGTTCCCCGTTGCGGTTACGGTCAGCAATACGGGCGGTGATAGCGTCGGAACGCTGACGATCACCGGCGATGGCTTGGGTTCGTTCGAGTATGTCCTCGATTTGCCTCAGGGCGCTCGTAAGCGAGTGGTGCTCCCGGTGGTGCACACCGCCTTCGGTAATCGCGCCCAACTGAGCCTGCGGATTGATGGCGAGCGCGTGGTCAAGAAGATGATCACGCTGAACCAGATCGGCCCGGAAAGGCCGACCCTGGCGGTGATCAGCTCCGACGCGACGGTGCTCAACAGCCTGCAGGCTGCGGAATTCTCCCCTGTTGCCGGCACGGCGCTGGTGCGCCTGGATGCGGCCCTGCTGCCCGATGACGCGGCTTTGCTGGCCGGCCTGGACGCGATCTTTATCCACGATCTGGCCACGGCGGAGTTGAGCGCGGCCCAGCGCGAGGCGCTGCTGCTCTGGACGCGCCTGGGCGGCCAGTTGATCCTCGGCGGCGGACCCCGGGCCGAGCGCACACTGCCTGGCCTGGCCGGGATCTCGCCCGTAGAAGTGGGGGCCTTGCGGGCCGACGCGCCGTCTGCTTCGCTGGCCGTCTTCGCCCGGCGCCCCGAACTTGCCGCTGAGTTGCCCGGGTTGACGATCAACGAGGTGCGCCTCCGGGACGGTGCGCGCGCGCTCGATGGCGCCGGTTTGCTCATCGCCCGCGCCGAGGGGGCCGGCAAGGTGATCTTCGCCGCCTTTGACCTGGCCGCGCTGCGCGGCTGGGCCGGCGAGGCGGCGCTCTGGCAACAGGCGATCGAGATCGCGCCGCGCGCGCATATTGGCCCCAGCTTCCGCTGGCTCGGAGATAACTTGCTGCGGAATGCGTTGCGCAGCAGCGTCATCTGGCTGCCCCCGCTGTGGGTGGTGCTGGCGCTGATGGCGACCTACATCGTCGTGGTCGGGCCGCTGAACTTCCTGCTGCTGCGCCGCCTCAGGCGCATCGAACTGGCCTGGGTCACCACGCCGCTGATTGCCCTTGGCGCACTGGGCCTGACCTACGGAGGCAGTCTGATGTTGCGCGGCCAGGAGGCGCAGGTCGTGCAGTTGGCGGTGGTGCAGGGCTTCGAGGGCGCCTCCACGGGCCAGGCCACGGCTTTCTTCGGTATCTTCTCGCCGGGGCGCCGGAGTTACCGCCTCGACTTCGCTGCCGAAAGTCTGATTACACCGTGGGGCGTGACGAGCTTTGGCACCGTCTCGGCGACGGTGAGCCGCGATGCGACCAGTAGCAGCGTGTCCGATTTGCTGGTTGATGTCGGTTCGCTGAGAAGCGTGATGGTTGAGCAGACGGTTGGCGATGTGCCGCAGGTGCAGAGCGAGTTGCGGCGTGAAGGCATGCATTTGCGCGGGCAGGTGCGCTTCAATGGCGCCGTGCCGCTGCGCGACGCGCAGATCGTCGTTGGCGCGGCCTCGAACCTGATCGGTGATCTCCAGCCGGGAATCGCTGCGCCCGTCGATCTGCTCCTCCAGCAACAGAACTTTCCCTTCCAGTGGTTTTCGAGAGACTCCGACTTCTTCTCCCGCAACAGGGCGCTGCAATCCCTGTTTGACTTCAATCGGTTCAACCGGAGCGACCCTGCCATGCCGGGCCTGCCTGGCCATCCCGACGCGCAGGGCGCGTACCTGCTCGGCTGGATCGAGCGCCCAACGCTGGCGGTAAGCGTGAAAGGCCGCGCCGCTCAGCCCCGCGGCGAGACGCTGGTGATCATCAGGCTCAATTACAATGGAGCGCAGCCGTGACGGCGATTGTGGAGACCCGCGATCTGACCCGGCGTTACGGGAAGACGCTGGCGCTCAACCACCTGAACCTGAGCATTCCGCAGGGGGCGATCTACGGCTTCATCGGGCCGAACGGGGCCGGCAAGACCACCACCATGCGCATCCTGACCACCCTGCTGGCGCCCAGCGACGGCGAGGCGCGAGTGGCGGGCCACTCGGTGCAGCGCGAGCGAGCGGCGGTGCGGCGCGCCGTAGGCTTCATGCCGGATTTCTTCGGGGTCTACGACAGGATGACCGCGCAGGAGTACCTGGAGTTCTTCGCCGCGGCCTACGACGTGCCGGTGAAGCGGCGCGCCGGCCTGATCGGCGACCTGCTGGCCCTGGTTGAGTTGAGCCACAAGCGCGACGCTGATGTGATGGGCCTCTCGCGGGGGATGAAGCAGCGGCTGAGCCTGGCGCGCACCTTGCTCCACGACCCGGTGCTGCTCATCCTCGACGAACCGGCCAGCGGCCTTGATCCCCGCGCGCGGGTGGAGTTGCGCGAGCTGCTCAAAGAACTGCGGGTGATGGGCAAGACAATTATGATCAGTTCGCACATCCTCACCGAGCTGGCTGAGATGTGTACTCACATCGGGATCATCGAGCGGGGCAATCTCCTGGCCTCGGGCGATGTAGCCACAATTATGCGCGAGATGCAGCCGCACCGCGTATTCGAGGTGCGCCTGCTGGACGAGACCGAGGCCGGTATGGCCGACGTGCTCGCGGCAGCCGCGGAACTTGTGCGCGGCAATCCCCACGTGATAGACGTGCGGGCCTTGCCCGAAGACGATCCGCCGCACCTGCAGATCGATTTCGACGGCGACGATCGAGCCGCAAACGAGTTGCTGGCCAGCCTGCTGGCTGGCGGGGTTCGGGTGACCCACTTCGCCGGGCAGGCGAGCAACCTCGAAGAGATCTTCCTGCGTGTGACGGGCGACTCAGCCTACGGCGGCGCCAGTTGACGCGCGAACGATCGTCCCCCCTTCCCCTGCGTAAACCACGTCTCCCGAGGGGGTGAGACCCTCTCGGACCCTCGCCTCCGGCAGTGCGCAGAAGCCCGGCTTTCCCCATTGGGAGGGCGTAGGCGCGGCACCGCCGCGCCTACGCCCAAACCCTCCCGCCAGGGAGGAGGATGGGGAAACCCGGCTTCCCCATGTCCCAACCGCTGGTGGGCGCGGCTGGCGCCCCAGCAGGGAGGGGGATGGGGAAACCCGGGTTCCCCATGTCCCAACCGCTGGTGGGCGCGGCTGGCGCCTTCACAGGCAGGAGGATGGGGAACCCCGGTTTCCCCGTATGTTCACCTCAGCGAAGCTGGAGCAGGGCCGGGGGTGAGGACCAACCAGCGCATCCCAACGCCATCACGCCCGTCGGCGTCCATACGTTCTGTCCGCCCTTAAAACGGTCCTACCCGGGGGCGCCGCGGGCGCAGCGGGAAGAAATACTTGAGATCTGAAGAATTTCTCCTCATATGCGCCTCCATGGTAATAAATTTCTGGTATGCTATATGCAGAGTGTGTGCAACAACTAGACGAATATAGTGCAATGAGGAGTCAGACGCCGATGCCTCGCCGAAATCCTCCGGCGCACCCCAGCGCGCCTGACGCGCGCACGGACGATCATGAACTGACGGTCAGCCCGGACCCTGCCAATGATCCGCTGTCAGCCCTGCGGTACAGCCCGCCGCCCGAGATTGAAGCGGAGCTTATCGCCAAACTGCGGGCAGAGCATGGTTCATCGGCGCGTTCGGAGGCGGAAGACGCGCTGCGGGCCATCGCCGCGGCCGACACGCGGCGCCTTCCGCCCCGGCTGCGCCCGAAGACGACCAGGCACAAGGGCATTACGCGCATTGATCACCCGGCCAAGCGCACCTTTGGCTACTTTGTGCGCGTGACCTGGAACAAGCAGCGGCGCAGCAAGTTCTTCTCCGATTCCGTGTATGGCGACCGGCTCGCGGCGCTCAGCGCAGCTCTGGAATGGCGCAACAAGGCCGAGCTGGAGCTGGGCAAGCCGCGCACCGAGCGGCAGGTGATCGGGGTTTCCCGCACCAGCACCGGCATCGTCGGCGTGCGCCGCACCGTCAAGGACGGGCGCGAAGTCTACGAGGCGACCTGGCGCGAGGGCAACCGCATTCGCCGCACCTCCTACTCAATCGCCAAGCACGGCGAGAAGCGCGCCCTGAGCCTGGCGCGCCGGGCGCGCGAGCGTTACGAGCGTCAGCGTCAGCGCAGCCCCAGCGGCGATTGAGGCTTGCCAGGGCACATATGTGACTTAAACCCTCCCACCAGGGAGGGGGTTGGAGAAATCCGGGTTCCCCATGTCTCAGCGGCTGGTGGGAGCGGCTGGTGCCTCTCCAGGAGGGGCACGGTTCGACAAGCTCACCACAGGTGAGGAAACCCGGTTTCCCCGTATGTTCACCTCAGGCCCCATGCGCGGGGCGCACAACGCCAGAGTGAAAATATTTGTTTTTGGGAGGGCGCAGCCCTCCCAAACCCTCCCGGTGGGGGCTTGTTTCTGGGAGGGCGCAGCCCTCCTACACCCTCCCGCGGGCGGGCTATGTTCACCTCAGGCTCCATGCGCGGGGCGCACAACGCCAGAGTGAAAATATTTGTTTTTGGGGAGGGCGCAGCCCTCCCAAACTCTCCCGGTGGGGGCTTGTTTCTGGGAGGGCGCAGCCCTCCTACACCCTCCCGCGGGCGGGCTATGTTCACATCAGTAACTTGCCCCACAACGCGGATCAACCGGGTGAATATTGAAGGCAGGAAAGTCACGAGGAATGCAACGAGGGGGATGGGGAACTAACTTTCCCCATCCCCCTTTCGGCGTAACGAGGTGGGAAGGCGCAGCCCTCCCACCTCGTTTCACCTTTACGACTTAATCGGCGGTGCCGGTTGCGCGCACGCCGGTGCTGGCCAGATCGGGGTAAGCAACTGCGCCGTGCTCGCCGATGTCCAGACCAGCCTCTTCCTCTTCCTTGCTCACGCGGAGACCGATCGTTGCCTTGATGGCCAGGAACATAGCCCCGGCAAGGGCGGCAGTCCAGACGCCAATGGCCACGACGCCGACGAACTGGGAGATCAGCAGGGTGGGGCCACCGCCGAAGAACAGCCCGGTGGTGCCGGTATTGCCGGGAATGGAGGCGAACAGGCCCACGGCGAGCGTACCCCAGATACCGGCCATCAGGTGCACAGGCACAGCGCCGACCGGGTCATCGATCTTCAAACGGTCGAGCAGCTCGGCGCCAAGCACCACGATCGGGCCGCCGATGAAGCCGATGATGATTGCCGAGAGCGGCGAGACGTAGGCGCAGCCAGCGGTAATCGCCACTAGACCGGCGAGCACGCCGTTCAGCGTCTGGCCGAGGTCAGGCTTGCCGTAGCGCAGCCAGGCGGTAAAGAGAGCGCCCAGGGCGCCGGCCGCAGCCGCCAGGTTCGTGGTCACCGCAACCAGGGCCACCGCATCGGCATTGCTCTGGGACGAAATCGCCAACTGGCTACCGGGGTTGAAGCCGAACCAGCCCAGCCAGAGGATAAAGACACCCAGAGCGGCGAGGGACATGTTGTGGCCGGGAATGGTCCGGGGCTTGCCATCCGGGCCATACTTGCCCATGCGCGGCCCGAGGATGATCGCGCCCATCAGCGAGGCCCAGCCACCGACGCTGTGCACCACGGTGCTGCCGGCGAAGTCGGTGAAGCCCCAGTTGCCCTCGGTGTTGCCGGCGTAGTGGTTCAGCCAGCCGGCGCCGCTCCAGACCCAGTGCACAACGACCGGGTAGATGAAGAGCGAGATGATAAAGCTATACACCAGGTAGGCGGTGAACTTGGTGCGCTCAGCCATTGCGCCAGCGACGATGGTCGCGGCAGTACCGGCGAACACAACCTGGAAGAACCAGCTCGCGAGCACCGGCACGCTACCCTCTTCGGTGATCGCCGAGAGGAAGAACTGATCGGTGCCAATGAAGCCCCCGGCCGTGGTGCCGTAAGCAATGCCCCAGCCAATCGCCCAGAAGGCGATCGAGCACATCACGAAATCCATCAAGTTCTTGAAGAGGATGTTGGCCGTATTCTTCGAGCGGGTAAGGCCCGCGGTCAGCATCGCAAAACCGGCCTGCATAAAGAAGACCAGTGCTGCAGCGACGATGAGAAAAAATGTATCCATTGCAACGGCCAGTTCAGCCGTTGAAGGCCCTTCCTCGGCAAAGGCCTTGCCGCCGGTAATCGCCCAGAGGCCGAGACCCGCTGCCACTGCAATGCCGGCTTTTTGCCACGTCAGTCGCATGTTAAGACTCTCCTGTCGTGTCTACATCAGAGCGGTGGTAGGACAACCGAAGCGCTTCCTGTTCTCGCTCGCGCAATAAGCACTGGTACAAACCTGGTACCAGCGCACTCAGGGCGTAAGCGACCTATCACGATTCCAGTGAAACACGAGTGGTGAGCCGACTTCTACGGCTGCCGCGTCGCAGGGAAGGCGGGCACACCGGCCTGTCACCCCCTTGAAAAGAGAATGTCTATGATTTGCCGAACTTCTTGAACTATTGCTGTAATAGTAACAAATTCGGAACTTCAAACAATGGCAACCTTGCCCGAAATGCTGTCTGGCAGGTATGTGCAAAATGCCTAAATGATGCATCCGGCAACTCGTGGTAAACGCCTGTGTGGCCAGGCTTGCACAACGACAGGATCAAGGTGGGATGCGCTGCCTGGTCCTCACCCCCTCCCCCGCTCCAGCTTCGCTGGAGAGCCTGCGCTGAGCCTGTCGAAGCGGGGAGACCAGAGCC
>CAKZKA010000101.1 GCA_937120965.1 uncultured Chloroflexota bacterium | reverse complement strand
ACAGGCCAGGTTGTCGGGAAGCTCTGGATGACTGCCCTGACGGTGGTCATCCTCCTGGCCTGGCGGCGCATTGCTGGCCGCGCCCTGGGGGAAGTCTGATGCACACGCTGCTTGTTGCCAACCGAGAGATCACCTACGACGGGCGTCAACTGGCGCCGCACTGGATCTACCGCACCTTCGACTTGATGGGCGATGCAGCGGTGGCCTTCCTCGGGCCGTGCCACGTTGATTTGAGCGAGATGGTTGACATCGAGGATGTGAAGGCGCAGGCGCCGATCTTCAGCCCACGCATGCTCCACATCATCGCAGAGTTTTTCTCCAGCGATCTGCACACGACTGTCTACCGCCAGCGGTTGCTTATCGTTACCGCCAAGGAGTTGCTCGAGACGATGACCGACCGGCAGGTGACTCGTAGAGGCGACGATCTGTACCTGCCGCGAGCCGATGGCAGCCTGGGCAAGCTCTCGGTCTCGATCGCCACTGCCAGCCCCATCTCGACGCTCATCCATACCGGCCTGAACATTGAGACGGAGGGCGCCCCCGTGCCGACGGTAGGTCTGGCTGAACTTGGCATTGACCCGGCAGCTTTCGGGGCCATGTTGCTGCGCCACTACGCCGATGAGGTTAGCGACATCTGGTTAGCCCGCTGTAAAGTACGGGCAGCAGGGTAGTCGAAAAGGTAAATGTTCACATTTGAGGTAAGTCAACCCCGGGTGGTTACTCCAACGCTGAACATGGACAGGCCAGCGTGCTCCAATGTACTGGCGATACGCTCCAGATACCAGCCCTCCTGGGCGTTGAATATAGGCCAGCGATGGAGGCTATGACTACGCCTACGCCTCTGTTGACACAAATGCTATTATAATTCCAGTTACCGGACCATCAAATCAATGCTGAAGCCTGCGATGGTTCAACCAGCCTCATTCTTACTCCTTTCGTGCTCACAACGCAAGCGAGCCACACCTGGTCTCCTTCCAGCGATGGAGCGCTACAACGGGCCTCAGTTTCAAGTTGTGCGGAAGTTTACAAGAGCGCATCCCGATGCGCAATCCTCGCTTGATATTGCGATCCTCTCCGCTCGCTTTGGTATCCTTTCGCCGTCTGAATGCATTCCTGACTATGATCAACGTGTGACGCGCGAACAGGCGGCAAAAATTCGCCCAGGTGTCATAACTGCCATTCGGCAGTATTTTCAGAATACCAGGTACCAGCGTTGCTGTATTTCGCTCAGCCAGGACTATTTGGAAATAATTGCCGGGCTGGAGGAGATCATTCCACCGACCTGTGAAACAACGTATATCCGTGGCTCTCAAGGGGAACGCCTGTCACAGCTTTTCAATTGGCTGTACGCTGATCATCCCTGCCCAACTGAGCGGCAGATCGTGAGTTCCGGTTATGCTCGCCTGCGTGGTGTGGACATTCGTCTCGAACCAGAAGAGGTTCTTGCTTGTGGACGTCGCGCCCTGATCTCGCAGAAGATCTCACCCCCGGAACCAAAAGCCTGGTATGTTATGGTTGATGAGCACAGGGTAGGACCGAAATGGCTGGTTAGCCAGATTTCTGGTCTGTCAGAGCAGGTATTCACCACAACCGATGCCCGTCGCGTCCTTGCGGCGCTTGGCGTTGAGGTACATCGCAAATGAACGACCACCAGCCTTCCAATCGGCGTCTCACCGAAGCCGGCGTTCAGGAAGATCTTCAACGCCAACCGCATTTGTTTGTTCGGCTCGCTGAGAATGCGTTGACCGTAGCAGAGAGTCTACGTGGCAACTACTTCAAGAATACGGCTACGTTTATTGCTGCGTTGCGCAAGGCTATTGCTGACACCCAGCAGGGACGGCGTACCGATCCCATTCTGGAGGTTCGTAGGGTTCCCGAAACTTCCTGGGCCGATGTCCAGGATGAAGTGGTGACATTCATTGACGGCGGCGTAGGTCAGGTACAGCTTGCCAGCCAGGTGCCAATCCTTCTGCGTGTCGGCTCGTATCGTGTGCGCACAGGGGAGCGACGGCTAAGCGAACGCGAGCAGTTCGGCTATTACCCGGTCATTCTGGGCGATCTGGAGGGCGGGAGCAAAGAGCGTAAGGACTTCATTGATATCGTCCGCATTACCGCTGAGCTATTGGCAGGACTATCGGCACTAGAGCGCACACCCGATCTGCGCGTCTTGATATTCCACGGGCCTCTAACCTACCTTGTTGGCAGTTATGCCGGGCATACGCCTTTCACTGAGCGAGATATCGACCTCTTCCTGCGCCAGTATGCGCAGGATGCTCAAATAGCGCGCGCTCTCAAGGAGGATTTCCTCCGACAGGCGCATGTGGATATCTATCCGAAGATAACAAAACGCCCGGATGAGTGGGCTCGACAACGAATCTTTGAGCCGTTGTCATTTATTGCATTTCTTCTACGGCGGCTCTGTGAGAGGGCGCGCCAAAGGCCAGTGCCAGCCTATATTGTTGGGGTGGTTGAACGAGGAAACTTGCGCGAACTGAGCGAAACCATTCTTCTCGAGCGTGTGTTCCGTGGTTTGCGACAGAAAGGCAACATCGATTACTTTAACAACATGTACGGAAGAACGGATTTATCTACGCCGAAAGCGCTTCTTGATCGCTTAGGGTACACGGATGCGCTGCTGATGGCTATGCTCCTGGAACCGGGGCAATACTCAGAAAGCTGGTCGATGAACAAGTTTGATGGCCTGCGACGAGGCGAAGTAGCACTGCCCGGTCTCGCAGATGAGGAGCTGGTAAACTTTGAAGCCTTGAAACCCGGTCCATTTGGCTTTCCACGTATTCGCGGATGCTACCTCCACGTTTCTGAGATCACTGAACCGGTGCGAATCGAGGTTTTCGACGAACTTGCCGACGCAGATTATCTGGAGAACGTTGTTCGTCGCGTGTACCTTTATTCGCGACTGTTGCCAGGTTACGGCTTCCCCGTTGGGCTCGACATCGCTGACAAATACGCCCACATCCCGACCTGGTTGACGAACGCCTATAGTAAGCTTATCCGCTATCATCTTGGCATTAGCCTTCAACAGGGCGAAATTAGCGATGCAGAGATGCGGCGGGTGCTGGTGCAGGCCATCTACATGACCCATCGTGACTGGCTCTTCCGACCAGAACCTTGAGGAGCTGACCTATGGCAACTTCTCGATCCAATCGAGCGCTACCGAACTCCCAGAGCCCTGCGGCTCCAGCGGCTCCACCAAGCTATGTGGGGACGATCGTCGGCGAGAGCGCCAGTCGGGAGTTTCGTATGGCGGTGGCACAGGAAGCTATTCGTGAACAGGATCTGGTTGCCGTTGATGCAGAGCTGCGTCCGACCGATGGTCAGGGGCCGCCAGAGTCCATACGCGTGTGGGCGAAGGTTCAGCGGATTGAGCGCCTCAACCCGCTCTTCCCGAGCGAAGCCGGCCACGAACTTGCCGCCACACGCACAAACCCATTTGAGACCGTGCTCTCGTTGAGCCGCGAGATGGTGACCGCGGTCTGCCAGGTGTTGGGCGCGGAGCCACGTGGCAACAACCCCCGCGGGAAACTTGACCAGTTGCGCTATCCTCCGCAGCCTGCCAGCAGCGTGTATCGCCCCGGCTCCGAAGATATGGCAAGGGTCGTGCTTGGAGAGCTGGCCCAGCGCGCCAACCGCGCGCTTGACATCGCAACGCTGTCCAATCGCCCTGAAGTCTCAGTGAGTGTTGATGGGCACGCGATCGTTACGCGCCACCTGGCCATCCTCGCCATGACCGGTGCTGGAAAGAGCTGGACAGCAAGGCGTATCATCGAGCAACTCGCAGCAAAGAACTACCCGATCGTGATTTTTGATCCTCATGGGGATTACAGCCGCCTCTCAGAGGTTCCGGCTTTAAGGCAAAAGGTCAAGCGATACTATGCCCAGTTCCCCGTATTCGAGCAGGACTCAGAGACGGTAGTCAAAGTTGTAGAGTCTCTTGGCTGGGAGCTTGCCAAGACCCATCGAAGCCACTTTGACACCCTATTCGAAGCAGCCAGGGCCTTCATCAAAGCGCCAGCGCCTCAAATACAGGAGCGAACTGAATGGCTTAGCGACTATTTGAGGAACTCGAAAATCAAGGAATATGGTCTGAAGCCAGATCTGTATTTCTTTGGAGATTTCGTCCAGGCAGTTTCAGCCGCGAATGCCGCGGAAGACTTCGACTCGCTGTCTGTACTTATCGAGTGGTGTAAACAAGATGACCTTCGAATAAACAAGCAGAATGCGAAATGGCTGGAGACCTTTCCGAACAACTTGCGAACCGCAGCTAAACGGCTGCGACTAATGGAGAAAACAAACCAAAAGATCTCTGGATCACTTGATCCATTACCTAATGACCGAACTGAGATTGTACAGTATGGTCAGGTTAGCGTCGTATCACTCGCTGGCTACACGGGAGACTTCCAGGCCACCATTTATAATTTGATAGCTAACGATATATTTCAAGCACGTGTTCAGGAGAAACTCAAGCTGCCAGTCCTGCTTGTACTTGAGGAGGCACACAACTTTGTGCCAGGAAGAGCCAATACCCCAGCCGAAGAGCGCTCGATCGCAATAACAAAGCAGATTGCGCAGGAAGGTCGTAAATTTGGCATCGGCCTGGTAATGATCAGCCAGCGTCCATCACGTCTTGATGAAACAACGCTTTCGCAGTGCAACTCCTACATTATCATGCGTCTGGTCAACCCGGCTGATCAGAACTTTGTGCGCAAAGTGATCGAGAGCCTGGGTGAAGATGAGGCGCGCCTGTTGCCCGATCTCGATGTTGGCGAGGCGTTGCTCTCGGGGCAGTTGATAAATTTCCCGGTCCTGGTACGGATCAAGCCGCCTGAGTCGCAAGGCGAACGCGAAGAAGAAGATGCCTTCAAGGCGCTTGAAGATGCATATCGCTCACTGCAACAAGGGGCGCGTCAGCCCCAGGAGGTGAGAGGTTGGTAATTGTCGCTGGTCTGAGCTTGAAGAACCTGAAGCCTCGGGTCTGGGATCCCGCGTCGCCATACTATCTACCTGACTTAACAGCAATAATGGTGTCGTACGCGGACTTCCACAAATCTCCAGCACAACGCCGCGCTGCAATGAAGCAAACGCTGCGCGCCTATCTTGGTGTTCCTGAACATATCCGTATTTATCTTGATAATGGAGCTTTCTACTTTTTGGAACACGACGGCGGCATACCACAGGATGCGTATGAAGAGTTTGTACAGGCAGCCAAACCTGACTGGTACCCAATTCCGCAAGATTTCATACCAACCCCGAGAATGGACGATGAGACACAACTCTCGTGTCTACGGCGTACGATGGAAATGAATATTGCGTTTGAGCATGATGGATTTGTTCCTGTCATGCATATCAGTCGTCATCTGGCAACATACATCGACGAGTTCAGTAAGAGCAAACAACTTGTACAGAAAGACAGCGTGGCTTTGGGGGGAATTGTGCCCAACTTGCTGCGTAAGCCCAGCGCGATGCCATACGCTGAAGTCCTGAAGAGCCTGCTTCAGGTACGTCACGTGCTGGCTGGCAAACATCTTCACGTGTTCGGCCTTGGTGGAACTGCCACACTTCACCTCGCGGGTCTGTTTCAGATTGACTCACTCGACTCTGCGGGTTGGCGAAACCGGGCCGCGCGCGGGATTGTGCAGTTGCCAGGACGCGGGGATCGTACAGTAGCGAATATGGGAAGCTGGCGCGGGCGGGAGCCTGACGAAACCGAGTGGTTACTGCTTGCCGCATGTCCTTGCCCAGCATGCCAGCAGTTTGGTGTCGCCGGGCTCAAAGCGGCAGGGATAGACGGCTTCTGTAATCGTGCAACACACAATCTCTGGGTCTTACTCCAGGAGGCACAGGCAATCCAACGCCACTTAGCAGCGAATACGTATCGTGACTGGTATCAGTCTCATGTCGAGAATTCAGTCTACCGAACCCTGGTTAGTGACACGCTAAGACTTGTCGAGAATGGGTTTCTGCCAGCAAGCAATTGATGGCATGATTACCCCTTGAGCTCTGGGCGACGTCACAAACAGTTAGAGCATGGTGTCTCCGGTCGTGGCACACTCGCCTTCTCGAAGCTGTTGGTAGGGTTCAACGTGAGCGTAGATGAGGTGTTTAACCCCGCGTAGCGTTGAGGAAACGCTTTACAGCTCCGCGCACTCTTGATCGGAAGATCCTTCAACAGGCTGGCTGCGGCGCTGGTATGGCCTGGAGTATGGTACGCTCTTCGGGCTGATCCACATCGCGTTCACGATCAGCCCGACCCGGAGGTATACCGTCGCGGTCGGCTGCTGGCTGCTGCGGGCCGCGGTCGTTTTCGTCTACCGGGATCAGATCACGGGCAAGCGGCGGCCAGCATCATACGCCTGCGACCCGGGGTGTGGACATGAGACAAACACGGAACAGAGATGACATCGTGAGGGTCGCGCTCGTCAGCCTTATCGGGCTAACGCTTGCCGGCGCAGTCGGCAGGCTGCTGCTCCCGCGCTTCTTCATGCGGCGTTACTACCGGCACGCCTATGCCCCTATCCGGCTAACGGCGACGGATGGGGGCGACGGCCCGCCCGAACAGCAACTGCGCGACGTTCCCTGGATCGCGACCGATGTCCCGGCCTGCCAATCAACCAGCCTGCAGATGATCGCCGCGCAGCACGGCGCCCGCTGCTCCCGCGCCGAGATCGACTTTCTCATGGCTTTTACCTACGGCTTCAGTAGCATCCCGGGAACAGACGCATTCTTTCCCGGCGGCGTCGATCCCGAAGTGGGCCTGCGTGACGCTGCGCCCTACCTGGGCCTGCGTCGGCGCTACTACGTTACCGACGACCCGGCGCTCTACGTCCGGGCCCTGCGCTCCTTCCTGGCCCGCGGCTACCCGGTGCGCGTGGCGCTGGATATGGGCAGGCTCTACGGGGCATCCGAGTTCATCCCCCATAGCGATGTGCTGGTTGGCTATGATGCTCGCGGCTACTATCTGTACGAGACCGTCTGCCTCCCGCCGGCGAGCTGTACGCCGGGCGAGCGCCCACCCGGCGCGGCGGGGATCTACGTGACAGAGACGCACCTGCTGCAGGCAGTGACCAACCTGGCGCGTCGGTTCGCCTATCCGTGGCGCTACGCGCTCACCATTTTTGAGCCGGGTCCGCCAGCCGACGATCTGCGACCAGTCTGGGCTCGACTGGCGCACGCCACCCTCGGCGGCAATCGCTACGGGCCACCCACCGGCGTTGCCGTGCTGGAACGCGCCGCCGACCAGATCGAGCGCCAGGAAGCCCGCTATCGTGTCGCTTCCATCACGACGGGACTGGAGGTTGCCGCGCGCTTCCGCCGCGACAACGCGCGCTTTCTGCGCGAGCGCTTTCCAGACCAGGCCGATCTGGCCCGGGTAGCCGACCATCTTGAGCGGGCGGCTGATCACTATGCCGCTGCGCTCGCGGCGGGCGCCGGCGGTATCGCTGATCGGCATGCGGCCCGGCAGATCGCGACCATGCTGCGGGAGGCGGCGGCAGCCGAGCGTGCCACAGGCGCGGCGCTCCTCGCCAGGGCACAGGGGCGTGGCGATCGGTGAAGCACCCCGCCCCGCGCCACCCCGCGCATCATCCACCACCCCGGGGTGCGGCCCGGCCCCCCGCCGGCCCCGTCGGCGCCGTGGGGACCGCGCGGCGCCACCCGTAGGGCCGAAGCATTCGCCCCCACCCCCGCTGCGGGAACGCCGGCCGTGCATGCGAACGCTTCGGCCTCGCGCCCATCGGGGCCAGGGCGGGCGCGCCGCGACGGCCCAACCCTGTCCACCCCCGCCGGGGCATCGGCAGGCGGTGTTGTCATCGCGTCGTCGGGGCTGTCACCGTGTGACGGAGGTTAGCCACGGAACCGGTCGCATAGCCGCGCGAACAGTTAGCGCACCCCCCCGGCCATATCCGGCCCGCGCCCGATGATGCCGGCCGCCTGGAGTCGCTCGATGACGGCGCGGCGCTCATCCTCAGGCAACGCCTCCAGAGCCGCCTGGAGGGCGGCGCCGTCGCGGGCCTCCAGCGCCTGACGGATGGGTTCGGGAAGGTCAGCGAGCGCATCGGGCGCAGGGCCACCGCCCCCACGGGCCTGCGCGATCAGCGCATCCATTTGCGGGTTCGAATGCTGAACATGCATTTCGTTGCGACGTCACCCACGGGCCTGCGCGATCAGCGCATCCGTTTGCGGGAGCAGTTCCTGGATGTTGCGCGCGGCGAAGAGGGCGCGGGCGCGTTCCAGGTAGGGCAGCGCCTCGGCATTGCGCCCGCGCTGGAGCAGCGCGATGCCGTAGTTGCCGAGATTCGCGCCCATATTATAGGCATCATTGATAGACTCGCCGATCGCCAGGGCCTGCTGGAGCAGTGCCTGTGACGCAGGGGGATCGCTATCGATCAGCAATCGGCTCAGCGCAGCCAGCACATTGGCCTCGCCCAGGCGGTCACCCACCTGGCGGTAGAGGGCGAGCGCGGCCTCGTAGGACTGGAGGGCGGCGTC
>CAKZKA010000100.1 GCA_937120965.1 uncultured Chloroflexota bacterium | reverse complement strand
CGCTGGGGGAGGGAACCGGGCGCCTCCCCGCAGGGAGGGGGTTGGGGAAACCCGGTTTCCCCATATGTTCACCTCAGACGCCCATTCGCGGGGCGCACAACGCCAGAATGAAAATACGTGTTCTTGGGAGGGCTGCGCCCTCCCACACCCTCCCCGCTGGCGGGTTGGTTCCTGGGAGGGGGCAGGGGCGCGGCGGCGCCGCGCCCCTACACCCAAACCCTCCCGCGGGCGGGCTATGTTCACCTCAGAAGCCCTTCGATCGGGCGGATCACGATGCGCCCGCCGGGAATGTCGAGGGCAACAATAAAGTCGCGAACCATAGGCACCAGGGCATCGGGATGGTCAGGACGGGCGATGACCAGGACCTCGCCGGCGCCCGTTTCGAGCACCTCGCGCACCTGGCCGATCACCTGGCCGTCTTCGGTGCTGGCGCGCAAGCCAATCAACTGGTGAAGAAAATACTCATCGTCGGCCAGCGGGGCGGCCTCGCCAGCGCGGATGTAGATCTCGACGCCGCGCAGGGCCTCGGCGGCCTCGCGGCTGGTGACTTCGCGCAGGGTTATGACCAGGACGCCAGGTTTGTGTTCAATCACCCCGCCCAGTGTCAGCGGCGTGCGCTCATCACCGAGGTAGACGGTGCGCACGTGGCGACTGAGATGATCGGGGCGATCAGTAAAGGATTTGACCTTAATCTGGCCGCGGATCCCGAAGGGTGCGGCAATCTGGCCGATCAGCAAGAATTCATCAGGTGGGAGATCGGTCATAGGCAATAGTGTTTGAGTATCTGAGAACAAAGTCCGTAAACTGAGGTGAACATAGCCCGCCCGCGGGAGGGTTTGGGCGTAGAGGCGCGGCGGCGCCGCGCCTCTACGCCCTCCCAGGAACCAACCCGCCCGCGGGGAGGGTGTGGGAGGGCTACGCCCTCCCAAGAATAATTATTTTCATTCCGGCGTTGTGCGGCGCAGCCGCATGGATAACTGAGGTGAACATAGCCCGCCCGCGGGAGGGTTTGGGAGGGCGCAGCCCTCCCAAGAAAAACCCATGTTCATCTCGTCATTGTGCGGCGCAGCCGCATGGACGACCGATGGGAAATACGGGGAAACCGGGTTTCCCCACCTGCGGTGAGCCTGTCGAACCGCACCCCTGCCTGCGGGAGCGCCAGCCGCTCCCAACAGCGGTTGGGACATGGGGAAACCGGGTTTCTCCAACCCCCTCCCTGCGGGGAGGGTTTGGGCGTAGCGGCGCGGCGGCGCCGCGCCGCTACGCCCCTGATGGGGAAACCGGGTTTTCCCATGCCCCTCCGGGAGAAGACATAGGGAAAGCCGGTTTCCCCTCTGTTCATATCAGTCACTCAATATCAACGTGGACCCGCTTGTTCTGCCGGGCAGCGGCAACGCCCATCAAGTCGCGGATAGCCTTGGCCACGCGCCCGCTGCGCCCGATAACTTTACCGGTCTCGTCCGGGGCGACAGAGAGTTCGTAGGTCACGGTAAAGCGACCAACCCGTTCCTTGATCTGCACGGCCTCGTGGTTATCCACGAGGTTCAGAGCGATATACTCGAGCAACGCTTTCATAGGGTACCGAAAACAAAAAAGCCCGAAGTAGCGCGCGCCGTCGGCGTCGCAGGCGCCGGTCAAGCCTCCACCGGAGCGGGTGTGAGGCGGCCGTTCTCATCAAGCACATTCACGCGCTGGAGCAACTTGACCACTGTGTCAGTGGGCTGGGCCCCGACGCTCAGCCAGTAACGGGCGCGATCGGCCTTGATTTCCAGCACCTTGGGCTGGCGGATGGGGTTGTAGTGACCGATGATCTCGATAAACTTGCCATCGCGGGGCGAGCGCGAATCGGCAACCACCACGCGGTAGCTGGGCTGCTTGGTCTTGCCGGTGCGGCGAAGACGGATCTTTACCATGGGTGTGCTTTACCTCCAGTAACCAGTCTGCACAACGAACGTACATCCGGGGTGTGCGGATTTGCCTCTATCCTTGCCTGAAGGAAGGATCGTGACAGGCACAAAGAAGCTCCCTTCTCCACCCCGGTCATGCGGAGCAAAGCCGCACGGACATCTGACCCACGATTATACCATACCCGGGCGCGCCTGGCGGAAAGGCGCACCAGCAGTACGTGTTCACATGTGGGGTAAGGCGTCACCCCGGGTGCGCGGGCGTCCCGCCCACAATGGCCTGGATGCGGACAAGATGCCCGCGCACCCAGGAGAAGTATGAACACGTATCACACGTATCACCAGCCGTACAACACCAGCCTGAACATACTTGTTCCTGAAAGGGCTACGCCCTCCCGGACCCTCCTTCAGTCGGGAGGGCTTGTCGCGGCCACAGGCAGGGGGACGGGGAAACCAGGTTTCCCCATATGTTCACCTCAGGACGTGGGCGCGGTCACTTCAGCATCCGCATCAACTCGTTGATATCGAGGCCACCGGGGCCACCCGGGCCGCCGCGCCCGCCGCGCCCGCCACGGCGTCCGCCGCGGCCCTGATCACTGGCGATCTGCTTCATCATGCGCTGCATCTGCTGGAACTGCTTGACCAGGGCGGACACCTCTTGCTCGGAGGTGCCGCTACCGCGAGCGATCCGCGTGCGGCGGCTGCCTTTGATCACTTCGGGGTTACGACGCTCATACGGCGTCATCGAGAAGATCATGGCCTCAACGCGCTTCAACTGGCGCTCATCAACCAGTTCTTCGTTGCGAGCAAGCTGGCCCAGGCCGGGGATGAGCTTGAGCAATTCCTGAAGCGGGCCGAGCTTGCGCATCTGCTGCATGGAGGTCAGGAAGTCCTCGAAATCGAACTTACCCTTGCGCAGCTTCTTTTCCATTGCGCGGGCTTGCTCGGCATCGTACATCTGCTCGGCCTTCTCGATGAGCGAGAGCACATCGCCCATACCGAGGATGCGCGAGGCCAGCCGGTCGGGGTAGAACGGTTCGAGGGTGTGAGTATCTACCTTTTCGCCGGTGGAGAGGAACTTGATCGGCACGCCGGTCACAGCGCGCACCGAGAGGGCCGCGCCGCCGCGGGCATCACCGTCCATCTTGGTCATCACCAGGCCGGTAAGGTTCACACGGGCGTTGAAGGCCTCGGCCACACGCACCGCTTCCTGGCCGGTCATCGCATCAACCACCAGCAGGCGCTCGGTGGGATGCACGCGGGCGTCGATCTCGGCGAGTTCCTGCATCAGCGGCTCGTCGATCTGCAGGCGGCCAGCGGTGTCGATGATCACCACATTGACCAGATCGCGCCGCGCCTGCTCCAGGGCGCGGGCGGCAATATCCGGCGGGCGAGCGGACGTGCCCTCGCTGTAGACGGGCACGTTCAACTGCTTGCCGAGCGTTTGCAACTGCGTAATGGCGGCCGGGCGGTACACGTCGCAGGCGGCGAGCATCACGCGGCGGCCCTTCTTACGCAGGTGCAGGGCCAGTTTGGCGGCAAGGGTGGTCTTACCAGTACCCTGGAGGCCAACAAGCATAATCACCGTCGGGCCGGGCCGGGCCTCCTGCAAGGGTGCATGTTCAACGCCAAGCAGGTTGATCAGTTCGTTGTGAACGATCTTCACCACCTGCTGGTGAGGCGTCAGGCTCTTGGTGACCTCTTCGCCGATGGCCTGTTCGGTGACCCGGGCGACAAAATCTTTGACAACCTTGAAGTTAACATCGGCTTCGAGCAAGGCCAGGCGCACCGCTTTCATCGCCTCGCGGACATCGTTTTCGTCGAGGCGGCCCTTGCTGCCGAGTTTTTGAAAAACCGCCTGAAGGCGATCGGAAAGACTTTCAAACATTGGCGCTCACTTTGATACTGGCGAGCCAGACAAAACTGATTGGCACATCCGGCTCTCTAGCTTGCTCGTGGTCGGAGAAGAGAGCATTGGCGGCAAAGCCAGGCTCTCGCGGCCCCTCCCGTTCACGGTCCTACCGGATACACTCCTGAGGGGCCGGGCGCGGCCCGGGGCGGGATTGCAAAGCCGCGCGCCTGCACCATCGCATAGTAATACGACCCGTTAGCGCGGGATGATTACCGGTTCATTGTAGCCGTTTGGAGGGAGGGAGTCAACCTGGCTCGCAGGTCGGCACTCAGAGTCGGGGTAGCCACGCAAGCCCGGGAGCAACGCGGAGCGTGGGGGTTGTTCCTGGGAGGGCTGCGCCCTCCCAAACCCTCCCGCGCACGGGCTATGTTCACCTCAATCATCCATGCGGCTGCGCCGCACAACACCAGAATGAAAATATTTGTTCTTGGGAGGGCTGCGCCCTCCCAAACCCTCCCCGCTGGCGGGTTGTTTTCTGGGAGGGCTGCGCCCTCCCCAACCCTCCCGCGCACGGGCTATGTTCACCTCAAGCGCTGATGCCTGACCCGGTGGCTTCGGCGCGCACCAGGGCGAGCGCCTGTTCGCGCGAGTGAACGAGCGTCTCCAGTTCCGCCAGCAGATTGGCGAGGAGACGGTAGTCGCGCCGGAGGGCCTGTTCCTCGGCCTGGTCGAACGCGAGGTACTCCATCGGGCCGAGCCAATCGTCGAAGCTGGCGCTGCCGATGCATGGCTCCAGCGCGTGGATGGCGCTCAGGCGCTGCCAGACCTGAGCCGCGCTATCGGTGAGCAGTCGAATGCTGTCAATGGTCATAGGCGCCTGCTACGTGCGCGCAAGCTGCGCTTGCGGCATCGCGATAGTGGAGGATTCCTCCGCATGCGGCTGCGCCGCACAACGCCGGAATGGAAAATATTTGTTCCTGGGAGGGCTGCGCCCTCCCAAACCCTCCCGCGGGCGGGTTGTTTCCTGGGAGGGCTGCGCCCTCCCAAACCCTCCCGCGGGCGGGCTATGTTCACCTCAGTTACATGGTACGACGGACCGGTTGAGCGCAGCATCGGTCGGAAGATTTACGTTTGTCTCATTCAAGCGATGGGGAACGCGCCAGCGCCGGTTGGAAGCTCGCCATTCCCTCCGTATGGAGGTCATCGCTGGAACGGGGTTTCTGGTATAATCCTCAGGAGAATCAGTAAACCAACGGCGAATATGACGCAAGATACACAGATCTCCGGCGTGGCTGTACCGAACCCTGATCAAACCGGCGTACCCCGCTCCAGCGCGGCGCCCCGGTTCAACGCGCGCCAGCGGTTTTTACGCGTGTCCACGTTCCTGCTTCGGGTTGTTATTCATATCTTTATCTGGGACATCTCTCTGATGCGCATTGGCATGCTGCGCTGGCTGGTGCGGCGCAGCGCCAATCAGCGCTGGAGGCGCCTGGCCCGCGATTTCCGCAAGCTGGCAGTGGAACTGGGCGGGATGCAGATCAAGCTCGGTCAGTTCCTCTCCTCGCGCGCCGATGTGGTCCCGGATGTCGTGCGCCAGGAACTCGCCGGGCTGCAAGACGAAGTGCCGTCTGCCCCGGCAAGTCACGTGCTTCAGGTGATCATCGAAGAGCTGGGCGCTCCACCCAGTGAGTTGTTTCTGCGGTTTGAGGAGGAGGCGGTTGCCGCGGCCTCGCTCGGTCAGGTACACTTTGCGACCCTTCACGACGGGCGAGATGTAGCCATCAAGGTGCAACGCCCCTACATCGAACAGATCATCGAAGTGGACCTGAGCGCGGTCTCGTGGGTGGTCCGTCTGATAAAGAACTATCCGCCGCTCCGGCGACGGGCCGATCTCGAGGCCCTGCTGGCCGAGTTCTCCAGGGTCCTGACGCTAGAACTGAACTATGTGGAAGAGGGGCGTAACGCCGCCACGTTCCGCAAGAACTTTGTGGGGGTGCAGGGGATCTATTTTCCCGAGCCGATCATGGAGCTGACGACCAGGCGCGTGCTGGTGATGGAACGCATCAGCGGGATCAAGATCACCGACTTGCGTACCCTGGAAGCGATGGGGGTGAGCCGGGTAGAGCTGGCGGCGCGTCTGAACAACTGCTATTTGAAGCAGTTTTTTATTGATGGCTTCTTCCACGCCGATCCGCATCCGGGAAACCTGTTTGTGCGCGTTGATCCCGAACTCCCGGTGAACTATAGTATCTCCTCCAATGGCAAGGGGGCTTCGAGTAAGCCCAACGGGAACGGCGTGCTCCCCGACGGGCGCCTCTTCGGTGACGCGGAGGCCCATGCCGTCGCGCCGGGCCGGCCCTTCACCTTGATCTTCGTGGATTTTGGCATGGTCGGCGCGTTGCCGCCGCAGACGATGGATGTTGTGCGTAGCGGAGTGCTGGGTCTGGCGACGAACGATGCCGAGCGGATCGTCGACGCGCTGGATCGGTTGAACATGATCCTGCCTGGCGCCGACCGCCGCCCGATCGTCCAGGCGACGCAGATTATGCTGCGTCATTCGTACAACCGCTCGATGCGCGAGATGACCAGCATTGATGTTGAGGCGATCTTCGAGGAAACCAAGGATATCATCTACGATCTGCCGTTCCAGATCCCTCAGGACCTGTTGTACTTCGGGCGGGCCTTGAGCATGGTCGCCGGCCTGGCTACGGAGATCTGCCCGGACATTAACCTGTTCCACGAGTTGCGCCCCTTTGCGCAAATGTTGCTGGAGCGCGAGCGCAACGGGATCAACTGGGCCGAGCGGGCGCAGAAGGAGTTGCTCGATCTCGGGCAGTTGCTCTTCTCGCTGCCCCGGCAGATGGAGGCGTACTACCGTTCGGCCAATCGAGGAGAGATCCAGATGCGCTCGGACCTGTCGCGCCTGGAGCGTGGTATTCGCCGCGTCGAGCGGTCGAGCGACCGGCTCGCTGGCGGCATGCTGGCGACGGGATTGTTCCTCGGCGGGGTGCAGTTGCGAACCCGCGGGTTCGAGAAGGAGGCGAACCGGGCGTGGATGGCGGCGGCAGCGGCGATCGTCTGGGCGCTCTGGCCCCGCGGGGAGAAGTAGCCGGGCTATGGGGGGGGTGTGGGGTCACGCTTTCCAACCCCGGTGGATTCTGCTGGCGCTACCGGGCTGGGCCGCGCTGCTGCTCGGCCTCGGGCTGGCGCTGGCGCTGGCGTTGCGGCCCGATCCTCGCGATGCGCTGCGCGAGGCTGAGCGGCTCTTCAGTGCGGGGCGTTACCACGAGGCGTTGACCGTCCTGACTCCGCTGGCGCCGGATCTGCCCGAGGCACAGGTGCGGCTGGGGATGCTGCGGGCGCTGCGAGGCGAGCATGCCGCAGCCGAGCGCCAGTTGCGCGCGGCGATGCTGCGCGGGCTGAAGCCTGCCGACTACCAGCGCGCCCTGCTTTACCTGGGGCGAACGCTCGCCGACTCGGGGCGGAGGGATCTGGCGGCGCGCACGTGGGCGCTGGTGGAGGACTGTCGTTCCGCCGAGACCTGCGCTTATCGCGCCCCGGCGCGCCTGCTGGCCGCCGATGAGGCCCTGCGGCGGGGCGAGTACCTGCTGGCTGAAGCCGGGTTGCAGGCGGCTCTGGCCGAACCGCTGGCGCCAGCCTGGGCTGAGTCGGCGCGCTACCGCCTGGCCCTGTTGCGCGCCGGCAGCGCCCCTGAAGCGGCACGCCCGACGAGTTCAGCGGCGCCTGGTCGTAACGACCCGCTGATCCTCCCGCTGCTTCCCGTGGTCGGCGACGGCCCGCGCCGTCTCCAGGCGGCGCTTGACGCGCCGCCCGCCGAGCGGCCACAACTCCTGGGCCTGCTCTACCTGCGTCTGGGCCTCTACGGCCTGGCCGAGGAGCAGTTTGCGCGGGTTGACCCCCATGGCCCCGACGCCCTCGGCGCCGCGGCCTACGCCGCCTACACCCGCTGGCGCGCTGGCGATGCCAGTGGCGGCTTGCAACGACTGCAAGCCCTGGTCGAGGCGCACCCTGATGACCCGCGGGCGCGCACGCTGCTGGCGCTGGCCTACCTCACCACCGCCGCCGACGATGCCGCGCACGACGAGCTGGACACTGTGGCGCGGCTGCGGCCCGATGATCCGGGCGTGGCCCTGGCCTGGGCGAGCTGGCACGCCGCTCGCCGCGAATACGACCAGGCCAGCCGCTCCTACAGCCGCGCCCTGGCGCTGGCGCCCGACACCGAACGAGGCCGCTACGCGCTGCTGGCGGCAACGTTTCACCTTGCCACCACGTTTGAACTGTGCGAAACGGGGTTGTCGTTTGCCGAAGTGGCCGCCGCCGAGGCGAACGACGATCCGGAGGCGTTGACCACGCTGGCCGCCTACCGCTACCACTGCGGCCAGTTTGCGGGCGCGGCAGAGGCCGCCCGCGCGGCCCAGCGGACCGGTGGCGGCCCCGATGCGTCCTACTACCTCGGGGCAGCCCTGGCTGCCCTTGGCGACGCGGAGAACGCGCGTAGCGCCCTCATCCGCGCCGCCGATCTGGCGCCCGCCTCCGACTGGCGTCGGAGGGCAGAGCTGGTGCTGGGTATGCTACCGCTTTACGCCTCTTCGAAGTAACCATGCAGCCGACGACCCAGCAGCGGGTCGCGCAGCTTCTTGAGCGCCTCGCTCTCGAGTTGTCGCACCCGCTCGCGGGTCAGGTTGAGGCGCTGGCCGATCTGCTCCAGGGTCAGCGCAGTCTCCCCGTGCAGTCCGTAGCGCAGGCAGAGGATGTGGCGCTCACGAGGCGTCAGGTGCGACATCGCCTCGCTCAGGTCGTCGCGCAGCAGGGCGTGCGACACCTCCTCCAGCGGCGACGGCTGGAGCGGATCGGAGATGACCTCGGCCAGGGTACCGGTACCATCCTCGGTATGGGCTTCGTCGAGCGAAGCAGGGATCAAGGCGGCCTGTTCGGCGCGCGTCACCTGCTCAGGCGTAAGCCCGGCTGCGCTAGCAACCTCCTCGGGCGTCGGTTCGCGGTCAAGGTGCTGGATCAACTGCTGGCGCACGCGGGCAAGCCGCGAGAGCCGCTCGCCCAGGTGGACGGGCAAGCGCACGGTGCGCCCGTGATCGGCGATGGCCCGACCCACGCTCTGGCGGATCCAGTAGGTAGCGTAGGTCGAGAACTTCAGGCCTCGCCCGGGATCGAACTTGTCAACGGCGCGCATGAGGCCCAGGCTGCCCTCCTGGATCAGATCCAGCAGGCTCAGACCGTGGCCCTGGTAGCGGCGCGCGATACTCACGACCAGGCGCAAATTAGAGTTGATCAACTGGGCCCGCGCGCGCTCACCTGCAGCGACCTGCTGCTCCAGGCGCCGGCGCTCGGCAAGAGGCAGGTGCGGCTCCGCATCAAGACGGTTGGCCGCCTCCAGGCCCTCAGCCATGGTTCGCGCAAGAGCCTGTTCCTGATCAAAGGTCAAAAGCGGCTCATCGCCGATCTCGTTCAGATACAGAATGATTGAGTCTGCAGCACCGGGGCTGATAACCGCCGGATTGGTCATGGGTCGCTCCCCTTTCAGGTTCGTTGTCCGGGCTGCGACCGAAGCAAACGAACGTGTTGGTTGTCCCATTCAACAGGGGGTGATCCTCGTGGAGACGAGAGCCAGCGGGAGTCGTGACACTCCCGGGGGACGTCAAGCAAATAGTATAGGCCAGAGGGTTAAGAGGGGGCTTAGGTCAGGATGAGAGGAGGATGAGAGAAGGGCGGCCGTGCGCGGCGCGCGCAGGGAGGGGTGTGGGGAAGCCGGTTTCCCCACACCCCTGCGCGGAAGGCCCTGGAGAATTGCCCCCTCCCAAACCCTCCCTATCGGAAGGGACGAGATTCGACAGGCTCACCGCAGGTTGGGAAACCCGGTTTCCCCACCGCATCCCCGCCGGGAGGAGTGCGGGGCCGCATCAGGCCAGCGAGAGGTCGCGCTTCTTCTTCTCGCGGCGCCGGTCGTCGGCGCTGAGCAGCTTCTTCCGCAGGCGCCAGCCCCTGGGCGTAACCTCGACCAGTTCGTCGTCGCCGATGTACTCGATGGCATCGTCGAGCGAGAGGGTGCGCGGGGCCTCGAGACGAATATTCTCTGCGCCCTTGTTGTTGCGGATGTTCGTCAGGTGCTTTTCCTTACAGACATTCACCTCGAGGTCCACGTCACGGATGTGCTGGCCGACGACCATACCCGCGTACACCTCCTGGCCAGGAGTAACGAAGAAGACCCCGCGATCCTGGACCTGGTTGATGCCGTAGGTAGTGACGACGCCGCTCTCGGAGGCGATCAGCGAACCATTCTCACGGGCAATAATGTCACCGGTGAACGGCGCATAGCCGTAGAACAGGCTGTTGAGCACCCCGGTGCCGCGCGTGGCGGTCAGGAAGAGCTGGCGGAAGCCGAGCAATCCACGGGTGGGCACAAGGTAGACGTAGTGCACGCTGCCATCATCGCGGACGTGCATATCGCGCATCTCGCCCTGGCGTTTCCCGAGCAGTTCAACCACCACGCCCTGGTAATCGGCGCCCACCTCGATCTCGACCAGTTCAATCGGCTCCAGGCGGTTGCCGTGGGCATCTTCGTGGAAGATCACCTCAGGACGGGAGACCTGGAACTCGTAACCTTCGCGGCGCATGGTTTCGATTAGAATGCCGAGGTGCAACTCGCCACGCCCGGCGACCAGAAAGACATCGGGGCTTTCGGTATCTTCGACTCGCAAAGCCACGTCGCGTTCGGTCTCCTGGTAGAGACGTTCGCGGAGCTTGCGCGAGGTCACGAACGTGCCTTCACGACCGGCGAAGGGGCTGGTATTGACCCCAAAGGTCATACGCACTGTCGGCTCTTCGACCTTGATCGGGGGGAGGGCCTCGGGTTGGAGGGCATCAGCGATGGTATCGCCGATGCTGGCGTCGCCGATGCCGGCGAGGGCGATGATATCGCCAGCCTGCGCCGACTCAACCTCCTGGCGCTGGAGGCCGTTGTAGACAAACAGTTGGGAGAGGCGCACCGGATGGATAGCGCCCTGGCGGTCGATGCGCACGAGCGCCTGCCCCTTGCTGATGGCGCCGCGACTGAGCCGGCCCGTAACAATCTTGCCCTTGTAGTCGTCGTAGAGACTGGTAGTTACCAGAAACTGGGCAGGGGCGGTCACGTCAACCTCAGGGGGCGGGATGCGGTCGAGGATCGCCTCAAAGAGAGGCTCGAGCGAGTCGTGCAGTTTGAGCGGCGAGCGACCAGCGTGGCCGGCCAGCGCGTTGGTGAAAATAGTGGCGAACTCGGCCTGTTCGTCACTGGCGCCGAGATCGACAAACAGATCGAAAGTCTCGTTCACGACCCAGTTCGGGCGCGCCTGAGGCCGATCGATCTTGTTGACCACCACAATGGCGTGGTGACCGGCCTGCAGGGCCTTGCGCAGCACGAACTTTGTCTGGGGCATAGGGCCGTCAACGGCATCAACCAGCAACAGGACGCCGTCAACCATATTCATCACCCGCTCCACCTCGCCGCCAAAATCGGCGTGGCCGGGCGTGTCTACAATGTTGATCTTGGTGCCCCGGTAGATCACCGCGGTTGTCTTGGAGAGGATAGTAATCCCGCGCTCGCGTTCGAGGGCGTTGGAGTCGAGCACCCGTTCCTCGACGGTCTGGTTTTCGCGAAAGACGCGGCTCTGCTTGAGCATCGCGTCCACCAGAGTGGTTTTGCCGTGATCGACGTGGGCGATAATGGCAATATTGCGAATATCGTGGCGAAGCATAAACCCTCAGCGCCAGCGGGGCGCATTTGTTGTGACACACAGAGACGCTCAGGCGCCTGACGCGGCGGGCCTGAGCGCTGAATGTATTGTACCACATCCTCTCCCGGGTGCAGAAGAGAGATGTTCCGCGAGGGGTGCGTGTTCACATATGGGGTAAGGCGTCACCCCGGGAATGCGGGCGTCCCGCCCGCAAGGGCCTGGATGCAGGCAAGATGCCCGCGCTCCCAGGCGAAGTGTGAACACGTACCCGCGAGGGCTGCGCTTGCTCGCACTCTCCCCACCGGTTCAGGGGCGGACAGAATGTATGGGCGCCGACTGGCGTTATGGCATTGGGAGGCGCTGGTTGGTCCTCACCCCCGGCCCCCTTCGACAGGCTCAGGCTTCGCCCTGAGGCTCAGCCCGAAGGGGCGGGCCTCTCCAGCGAAGTCGGAGAGCCTGCGCTGAGCGCCTGTCGAAGCGGGGCGACCACAGCCGCGCGCGGGCGTTCCAGTGCGGTACACGCCACGCTGGCGCGGATGTTCTGTCCGCCCTTAAACTCCCCACCGGGAAGGGCTCAGGGAAACCCGGTTTCCCCATACCCCAACCGCGATTGGGGGCGCCTGGCACCTCGACGGGGAGGGGGGAAGTCCGGTGCGCTCAAGGGCCTTGCATCAGCCCTGGCGCCCCGGGTCCGCGCCGAGAGGGAAAGCAGACGAGTATGCTACACTATAAGTTATGAAAGCCAGGGCTTCAGCTCAGCGAAGGATTATACCTGCAGTGACTCTGCCCTACCCGTTTGCCGTGCAGAGCGTGGTGACGCTGGCGCTGCTCGGCGCGCCGATGAGCGCTCTAGGGCAGAGTTATGCCGTCTGGCGCATGCTGGCGCTGGCAGGGTTGTGTGGCGCCTGCCTGATCGCCGTTACCTTTGTCCCGGCGCGACGTTTACCCCGCTGGGGGCAGGTGGGGTTCCTGCTCGGGCAGGTAGCGCTCACTGCGCTGGCGCAGGCGCTCGTTCCTGCGCCACTGCTCGACTACGTGTACCTGGCGCTGGTGCTCCAGGCGATTGCCCTCTTCCCGCCGTGGTTGTGGATTTCCTTCGCGGCGGGGGTGTACGCCATCTGGAGCGGGATGCTGCTGGTGGTGACGGCAAACCTGATGGACTGGCTGCAGGGCAACCTGGCGCTGGCCTTTCCGGCCACCTGCGCAATCATTGCGGCGATCTTCTACCTGCGCCAGCAGCGCCGCAGCGAACAGGTGCAGCACATGTTGCAGCAGGTGCAGCAGCGCTACGATGCGCTGACGGCTGGCATGCGCGAGGTGCAGCAGCGTATGATGCTGGAGGAGCGCCACCGGCTTGCGCAGACGATCATCGGCGAAGTGCAGGCTGCCCTCACCCGCACCGAGCAGAGCGTGACCGCAGCACTGGCGCAGGCCCAGAGCAACCTCTCACGACTTGAGGCGGCGGTGAGCCAGACGCGGGCCGCCGCCGCCAGCGCGGTGGAGCGCCTGCGCGGCACGGTGGCGACGTTGCGACAGGGTGCGGACGAGTCGCCTGCCGACGTTCCCCCCCTGGCGACGGTGCTCCCGTCCGAGGAGCCGGTGATCGCCACCCCGCTGAATCGAGTGCTGACGTGGGTGTTGCCGGCGGTCTTTCTGGTGCTGACGATCAGTTCAGCCGCGTTGCAGCGACCGCTGGATGCAGGGGCGTTCGGGATGCTCCTGGTGTGGGTCGCGGTACTACTGCTCGCCTATGTAACAACGCAGCGCATCGATCAGCCGCTGCTGATCCAGGTGGGTCTGGCGGCGCAGTCGGTGGCGATCCTGGCGCTGGCGCAACTCGCGCACACCCTCACACCGCTGCTGGGGCTGTTGCTGGTGCTCTGGCAGGTGGCGGTGCGGCTCCCATCGCGGCAGATTGTGCTGCACCTGGTCGGTCTGGTGCTCGGGATCACCGTCCTTGCAGCATACTGGGGCCCGGAGCGTTTCGACCACAACGCTCTGCTGATCGGGACGGTGACGGCTGTGGCGGTAGGCGGGCCGTTGCTGCTGGCGCGCCGCCAGCTCGAGCGGCGCAAGCAGGCGGAGTTGCGCCTGGCGCTGTTGAACGCCGAGGTCGAACAGCAGATGGACGAGGTGCGCATGCTGGCAGTGGCGGCAGAGCGAACACGGCTGGCCCGGGAGGTGCACGACGATCTGGGGTCGCGGCTGGTGCTGGTGCACCTGCACCTGCAACTGGCCGAGGACCTGGCCGCCGAGGATGCCGAGGCGGCCCTGGAACAGGTACGCGAGAGTCGCGAACAGTTACACCTGGCCTGGCGCAGCATGCTGGCGGTGGCCGATGCCGAATTGCCGGTGCGGGGCGCGGAACTGCGGCGCGCGCTGGAGGAACTGGCAGCGGGAGCGGTTGGGCCTCCGCGGGTCACGTTGATCCTCGATGGGGAACTTGAAGGTCTGCCCGATGCGCTGGCCTGCACCGTCTACCGCACGGTGCAGGAAGGGTTGACCAACGCGCGCAAACACAGCCGCGCGTCGCGGGTCGAGGCGCGGGTCGTGAGCCTGGGGGGCTACATTACCGTCACGGTCACCAACGACGACACAGGCGAGGGGGAAGAACCGGCCCGCCGGCCAGGCGAGAGTTTCGGGCTGGTCGGCCTGCGTGAGCGAGCCGAGGCCCTCAACGGGGGTATGGAGGCCGGCCCGTTGCCCGGCGGCGGCTGGCGATTGCGGGTAGTGTTGCCGACCGAAGGCGTGTGAGCGCCTCCAACGGCGCTGCACAGGGGTGCCAACGATGAGCGAGAAGATCCGCGTGGTGATCGTGGACGATCAGGCCCTCATTCGGACCGGGATCGCCACACTGCTGGCGCGCAAGCCCGGCATTGACGTGGTGGGCCAGGCGAGCAATGGGCAGGAAGCTCTCGACCTCGTTGCCGCGCTCGACCCGGACGTGGTATTGATGGACGTGCTGATGCCGGTGATGGATGGGGTAGAGGCCACCCGGCGGCTGACGGAGCGAGGGCCGCGCCCGGCGGTGATCATTTTGACCACCTTTCGTGACGACGTATACGTGTTTCGGGGGCTGGCGGCGGGCGCGCGCGGCTACCTGTTAAAGGACGTGGACCACAAGGCGCTGGCGGAGGCGGTGCGCACCGTGGCGGCCGGCGGGGCGCTGCTGGCGCCGGAAATTACGGCGCAAATGCTGCCCCATCTGGGACGGCTGGCCGGCGACCTTGAGGGAAGCAAGCCCACTGCGCCGTCTGCGCCCACCGAGCGGCTGGCCCTGCTCACCGAACGCGAACGGGCCATTCTGGCCCTGCTGGCGCAGGGCCGCACCAACCAGGAGATCAGCGAGGCGATGCTGATCAGCATCGGCACGGTCAAGAACCACATCAGTAACATCCTCAGCAAACTCGGCGTCCGCGACCGCACCCAGGCGGCGCTGTGGGCGCTGCAGCAGGGACTGGGGTAAGAACCCGGGGTGTTCCCGGGAGGGCTGCGCCCTCCCCAACCCTCCCATGGGCGGGTTGTTTCCTGGGAGGGCTGCGCCCTCCCACACCCTCCCCGCTGGCGGGTTGTTTCCTGGGAGGGCTGCGCCCTCCCAAACCCTCCCCGCTGGCAGGTTGTTTCCTGGGAGGGCTGCGCCCTCCCAAACCCTCCCGTGGGCGGGTTGTTTCCTGGGAGGGCTTCACCCTCCCAAACCCTCCCGTGGGCGGGTTGTTTCCTGGGAGGGCTGCGCCCTCCCACACCCTCCCGTAGGTGGGTTGTTTCCTGGGAGGGCTGCGCCCTCCCACACCCTCCCGTGGGCGGGTTGTTTCCTGGGAGGGCTGCGCCCTCCCACACCCTGCCGGTGGGGAGGGCTTGCCGCCCCCACCGGCGGGGGTATGGGGAAACCCGGTTTCCCCGTATGTTCACCTCAGGAGCCAGGCAGCCCCGTGACTGCGGTCATGGGCCTCAAGTTATGTGTGCGTATCGTCACAAAATTGCCAAGGGGTGACGGAGGACTGGACCGGGCACACTTCCGCGGCGCGAGGGTGCGGGCTACACTGGAGTAGCGTGGCCGTGGAAGGATACACGGCCAGACACCCTGAGGAGCAAGAAGATGCCTCGCGCTGTACCCTCCGCCCCGGTCGAACCCCAGCTTGAGAAGAGCCTCGGCGAAAAGATTGGTGTTTTGATCATTGTCGTGCTGCCATTTCTGGCAACGTTGTATGCGATGGTGATGCTGTGGAACCGCGCCGTTGACTGGCTGGACGTAACCTTGATGCTGGTCTTCTACGCGATCTCCGGTCTGGGGATCACGGTCGGCTACCACCGCATGCTGACCCACAAGAGTTTTGAGACCCACTCCTGGCTGAAGCGTCTATTCCTGATCATGGGCAGCATGGCCTTCGAGGGCAGCCCGATCGCCTGGGCCTCGACGCATATTCAGCATCATGCCCACTCCGACGGCGAAGACGATCCCCACAGCCCGTTGGAGGGATTGATCCACGCCCACATGGGCTGGCTATTTCACCACAAAGAGAACGTGGACGTATACGGCACCTGGTTAAAGCGCGACCCCGACGTTGTATGGGCCTCGCGCACCTGGCTGTTGTGGGCAGGGTTGGGGCTGCTGATCCCCTTCCTGATCGCCGGCTGGAGCGGCCTGATCTGGGGCGGTCTGGTGCGGGTGTTTCTGACACACCACGTTACCTGGAGCGTCAACTCGATCTGCCACACCTTCGGCGCGCGCGACTACCAGACGCGCGACGCGAGCCGCAACAACTTCATCGTTGGCCTGCTGGCGTTTGGCGAGGGCTGGCACAACAACCATCACGCCTTCCCCCGGTCGGCCTTCCATGGCCTGCGCTGGTGGCAGATTGATATTTCGGCCTATGTGATCCGCGGGCTGGAGGCGGCGGGGCTGATCTGGAACGTGCAGCGGGTGAAAGAAGCCGACTTGCAGAAGCGGGTCATTCCGGCAAGCGCGGAGGGAATGGGGGATTAGGCAAGGTTCAACGGTGGGCGTTTGAAATTGACCGTCCTCTGCAGCTCCACAGCTCTACAGCTCCACACAAGCGGCTTGTGGAGCTGTGGAGCTGTGGAGCTGAAGGCCTCTTGAACCGGGTTGACGAAGGGCCAGGGAGGGAGTATTATTAGCCAATAACCCCGAGAGAAGAACCGCAGAAGCCGTGGCAGCGCCGCCCGCTCAGCTCTCTCCGATCTCTGTTTCAGATTCGGCAGAAAGCCATAGTATCGCACACCTATGCTCACCGAGCACCGCGCGCGCGCTAACGGCCATTCGCTCTTTGCCACCTACGACCTCGGCGCCGTCTACGACGAAATGTTCGACGAGGCGGGGGAGCCACGGCCGCACTACCGGCTCCTGTACCAGCGCCTGCTGGAACTCTCCGCGCGTGACCTCCAGCAGCGGCAGAGTTACGCTGACCTCACCTTTCTCAACCAGGGCATTACTTTTACCGTCTACGGTGACGATCAGGGCACCGAGCGCATCTTTCCCTACGATCTGCTGCCGCGGATCGTGACCCACGACGAATGGACGGTGATCGAGGCAGGGCTGAAGCAGCGTATCCGCGCGCTGAACCTGTTTCTGCACGACATTTACCACCAGGCGCGTATTCTGGCCGATAAGGTCATCCCGCGCGAGCTGGTGTACACATGCCCGCACTTCCGCCGCGAGATGCGGCACGTCAATGTGCCCCAGCAGGTCTATGTCTCCATCACCGGCACCGACCTGGTGCGCCTGCCTTCGGGCGAATTTGTGGTGCTGGAGGATAACCTGCGCGTGCCCAGTGGGGTGAGCTACATGCTCACCAATCGCGCGGTGATGAAACGGGCCTTTCCTTCGCTGTTTGCCAACTACGGCGTGCGCCCGATTGACCACTACGGGCACGCGCTGCTCACGACCCTGCGCGCCCTGGCCCCCCCGCACCGGCCCGATCCAACCATCGTGGTGCTGACGCCGGGGGTGTACAACTCGGCCTACTTTGAGCATACCTTCCTGGCTCGCCTCATGGGGCTGGAGCTGGTTGAGGGCCGGGACCTGCTGGTGCACGACAACATTGTGTACATGCGCACCACAGCGGGCCTGCGGCGGGTGGATGTGATCTACCGGCGGGTAGACGACGATTTTATTGACCCGCTGGCCTTTCGCTCGGATTCGATCCTCGGTGTGGCGGGGCTGTTCAACGCCTTCCGCGCCGGGAACGTGAGCCTGGCGAACGTGGTCGGCACCGGCGTGGCCGACGACAAGGCGATCTACGCCTACGTGCCGAAGATCATCAAGTACTACCTCGGCGAAGAGCCGATCCTGTCGAATGTCGAGACCTACCTCTGCGACGATCCCCTTGAGCGGGCCTACGTGCTCGAGCATCTGGATGAACTGGTGGTGAAGGCGGTGGGCGAGTCGGGCGGCTATGGAATGCTGATCGGCCCCCACAGCACCGCCGAGGAGCGTGAGCGCTTCCGGCGCTTGATCGAGGCCCATCCGCGGAATTACATCGCCCAGCCAACGCTGCAATTCTCACGCGCCCCGTGCTTTGTTGACGGCCGGGTGGAGCCGCGCCACGTCGATCTCCGTCCGTACATCCTCAACAGCGGCGACCAGATCACCATCGTGCCCGGGGGCCTCACCCGAGTGGCGTTGCGCAAAGGCTCGCTAGTGGTTAACTCGTCGCAGGGCGGCGGCAGTAAGGACACGTGGGTGTTGTTTGAGTGATGGTCGCACCCGCCTGCCGGCGCGAAGGCTCGTTGCAGTGCCGGATGCCCATGCGGCCGCGCCGCGCAACGACCCGAGGCGAAGAGGTTAGCTGGTAAGGCTGCGCCTGCCCGTGTTTCCCGCTTTACCTGCGCGGCGGGAGGGTTCGGGTGGCGCGCCCTCCCGTGTGGGAGTATGGGGAAACCGGGCTTCCCCATGCCCCTGTCCATCGGGGCGCCAGGCGCCCCCAACACCGGTTGGGGTGCGGGGAAACCGGGTTTCCCCGCGTCCCTCCCTCTGGTTCAGGGGCGGACAGAACATATGGACGCCGACGGGCGTGATGCGGGGAGACCAGAGCCGTGCGCGGGGGTGGTTCCAATGCGGTACAAGCCGCGCTGGCTCGGATGTTCTGTCCGCCCTTCAACCGCTGGGGGGAAGCGCCCGGTTCTCTCCCCCGGCGGGGAGGGTTGCGAAGAGCGCATCCCTCCCAGGAAAACATCCATTTTCATTGTGTCAGGGTGCGGCGCAGCCGCGTATTCAAGTGACACTGATAAGACCCTATGCTCTCACGTGTAGCTGATGGCCTCTACTGGATGAGCCGCTACCTGGAACGGGCCGAGCACACGGCGCGTCTGATCGGCGTCGGGTTGAACCTGATGCTGGATCAGACCCCCGAGTCGGTCGAGGTGCGCTGGAAACGCCTGCTGGCGGCCCTGCGCACGCCCCTGCCCGCCGGAGACGCCTATGCCATTACGCGCGCCCTGACCTTCGATCAGGCCAATCCGAACGCGATTGTGAGCTGCATTGCCCTGGCCCGCGAGAACGCCCGGCAGGTGCGTCAGCAGATCAGTTCGGAGATGTGGGAGCAGGTGAACCGGCTGTACCTGTTTATGCGCTCAGCAAGCCCCGAGCGGATCTGGCAGGGTGAGCCGATCGAGTTCTACCAGGCGATCAAAGAAGGCGCGCACCTCTTCCAGGGCATTACCGACACCACCATGACCCACGGCGAGGGCTGGTACTTCATCCAGGTGGGCCGTTATCTGGAACGAGCCGGCGCCACTGCCCTGCTCCTCGACGTGCATTTCCGCCCCTACCTGGAGGCGCCCAACGATCCGGCGCTGTTGCTGGAGTACAACGACTGGGTCGGGTTGCTGAAGTGCGCCACAGCATTCGAGGCTTACTGCAAAGTGTATACCGCTGATGTGCAGCCGGAAACGGTAGCCGAGTTCTTGCTGCTCAACGGCGAGTTCCCCCATTCGGTGCGCTTCTCCGCCGACCGCATCCAGCGTGGTCTGCAGGCGATTGCGCAGAGCACCAGCACTCGCGGCGGTGGGCGGGCCGAACGCCTCGCCGGACGATTGCGGGCCTCGCTCGATTATGGCCAGGTGGAAGAGATCCTGGCCGATAATATGCACGCGTACCTCGATGGCATCCAGCGCCAGTGTATGGCCATTCACAGCGCTATCTATCAAACTTATGTAACCTACCCGGTGGAGAAGGCCCTCGATACGTAGTATCCAGGATACCCGTGTGGCCGCGCCACGCACTGTAAAGAGGTTCCCGGGAGGGTTGCGCCCTCCCAGCCCCTCCCCCGGGCAGGGGCGCAGGGCAACCTGGCTTCCCCTCGATGTTCACATTAGTCGCGGCTGCGCCGCACAACGCCGGAATGAAACTATGTGTTCCTGGGAGAGCTGCGCCCTCCCAAACCCTCCCCGCTGGCGGGTTGTTTCCTGGGAGGGCTGCGCCCTCCCAAACCCGCCCCGCTGGGGGGTTGTTTTCTGGAAGGGCTGCACCCTCCCAAACCCTCCCCGCACGCGGGCTATGTTTACGTTAGATCGAGCCCACCAGCCACGTAGCTTCAGGCGTTGCTAACGCTGTACCATATCTGGTAGTAGTATGTACTATTCCATCTTGCATAAGACCCGTTTTCGCTATAGCGCCCCGGTGAGCGAGAGCGTAACCGAGGTACGCAAGCAACCCCGGTCGGAAGGTTCGCAGCGCTGCCTGAGTTTTCGCCTGGTCACAAGCCCGATGGCGCGCGTGCAACACTACACCGACTGGTACGGCAATACCGTTCACCACTTCAGCATCCCCGCGCCGCACCGCACCACAACCATCACCGCCGAGGCGGTGGTGATCCTGCAACCGCCACCGCCGCTCCCCGACCGGCTTGACCCTAACGCCTGGATGGCCCTCGATGCGCTCATCGAACAGGACGACTACTGGGATTTTCTGGCGCCCAGTGTTTTTGCCCATCCGACAGCGCTGGTCGCAGATCTGGCCCGTGAACTCGAGGTGTGCCGCCGTGACGATCCGCTGACCCTGCTGCGCGAGTTGAACGCCCGGCTCTACGATACGTTTGCCTACGACCCTGAGCACACCGAGGTCGACTCGCCGATCGATGTGGCCCTGGCCGCCCGGCGGGGGGTGTGTCAGGATTACGCGCACATTATGATCGCCCTACTGCGCCCCCTGGGCATCCCCTGTCGCTATGTGAGCGGCTACCTCTTTCACCGGGTAGAGGATCACGACCGCTCCGAGCAGGACGCGACCCATGCCTGGGTCGAGGCGCTGCTGCCGGAGTTGGGGTGGGTAGGTTTTGACCCGACGAACAA
>CAKZKA010000099.1 GCA_937120965.1 uncultured Chloroflexota bacterium | reverse complement strand
TATCTCCTGGGGCTTATCGGCTTCTGATGTGAAAATAACCCGCCCGCGGGAGGGTTTGGGAGGGCGCAGCCCTCCCAAGAATAATTATTTTCATTCCGGCGTTGTGCGCCCCGCGCACGGGGCCTGATGTGAAAATACGGGGAAACCGGGTTTCCCCACCTGCGGTGAGCCTGTCGAACCGCACCCCCGCCTGTAGGGGCGCCAGCCGATCCCAACGGCGGTTGGGAAATGGGGAAACCGGGTTTCCCCAACCCCCTCCCTGAGGGGAGGGTCCGGGAGGGCTGCGCCCTCCCGGACCGTCACCGGATAACCGGGTTATCCGATCCGCTCTTAATGGGTCAACGGCACCAGCGACATCTTGATCCCCAGCACCGCCCCCCGGTACCAGAGGAACACCCCCAGCCAGACAATCAAAGCGATCACCACCAGCGCCACCCGTCGCCCGGCAGGGCGCTCCCAGAGCTGCCCCAGCACCGCCGCGCTCGCCAGGCAGCAGAGTGGAGCGATAAAGTAGACATAACGTACCTGCAAAGTGTTGAGGTAATCTATCCCGACGTAGATGAAGGGCGTGATCAGCCAGCCCAGCGCCAGCGGACGCGCCAGCGGGCGCCCTGCCCGCCGCAGCATCAGCGGAATACCCGGCAGCAGCAACAGGAACGGCAGCATCCCCATGCCCCGCCAGAGCGCTACCGGCAGCACATAGTTCAGATAGGCCCGGTGCACGGCCATGCGCTCGGGCGAAAGCAGGTTCTGGTCACTCACCACCGTTCGCGCCGATGTCAGCATCGGCAGCGCCACCGCGCTCAGGTACACCAGCGTACACACAGCGAAGGCGCCCAGCCCCGCCAGGGCCAGGCCGCGCCAGGCCCGCGCCGAGGGACGCGGGCCAATCCAGGCCAGGCTCAGGGTGAGCAGGCCCGCCGTTGCGGTCAGGATCAGCACCCCGACGTGCGAGAGCAGCACCAGGCAGAAGCCGACGAAGAGCAGCGCCAGGCCCGCGCGGCTCGGGGCGCGCGTGTAGCGCAACAGCAGCCAGAGCAGCAGCAGCAGCAACATCTGGCCGCTGATGTTGGCGAAGAAGCCCCACCAGATCGCCGTCAGGAACACCGGCAGCGGCGCCAGCAATCCCGCTGCCAGGAGCGCCGCGCGACGCCCCAGGTTCAACTCGCGCGCGACCAGTGCCAGCAACGGCGGCCCGCAGGCGTCCACAATTGCCGCGCCGATGTGCAGCCCGAACGGCAGCGCCGGGCGGAGCAACAGCAACGGCAGGGCCAGCGTGTACGGCCCGCTGGGGTAAAACGTTCTTCCCCCGGCGAACTCGTGCGACCCCACAAACAGGAAGACCTCGCCCCGGAGTACGTTGCCAAAGAAGATGGATTGAATGTCCAGATCGTTGAACTCGAATCCCGGTGCGCTGACCCCGATCAGCCGCACGGCCAGGCCACCCAGGGTGATCCACCAGAGCCGCTGCGCGAACCGTGCCTCAGCCGCGACGACGCGGGGCAACAGCCAGCGCGCCGCCAGGCTGGCCGCCACCAGTGTGCCACCCACCAGCAGCAGCGGCCAGATTCCCAGCCCCATCCAGCCGCTCGCCACCAGGTTCAGGCCGGCCAGCAGGCCCGTCGCGCCCACGGCGGCCGCCACCATCCCGGCCCTCCGCGCGCCATTGGCCCAGAACAGCGCCACCGCCAGGCCCACCAGGGTGAACTCGGCCAGCGTCAGCGCCAGCGCAGGGTGAGCCAGCACCGGAAGCGGGCGTATCCCAACCTGGCCCAGTGCCACAGCCAGCCGCCGGTCGTCGCCCGGAGGACTGACCGTTGGGCTGGCAAAGCGCAACCGGATGATGCCCCGTTCGACGCTCGACGGTGGCAGCAGAATCTGGTATTCTCGCACCACTGCCGGCACATCAAAGCGCAGCAGTTCCTCGCCTGCGTACATCGCGAACGCCAGTGGCCGGCCCGAGGGTCGTGGCGCGGCATTCATATTGGCAGTGAAAATGGTGGGAGCGTTGCGCCCCACCGGCAGCAGCACCTCAGCATTGCCGCGCGCCCAGCGGTACGTGCGCGCGGATGGATCGTTGGGAACCGCAACCTCACGGTGGTACATGCTGCGCAGGAAGATCCGGTCGCCCGAGCCGATGGCGCCAACATCGAGGGTGAACGCCCGTGGCGAGGCCAGCGAGAGCCAGAGGGTAGCGAAGACGGCTACCGCCAGCGCTACCGCCAGCACCGCGGTGTGCAGGCGCGGGAGCGCCAGCGCCCCCGTGGCCAGCGGCCTCTCCCCCGCGGACAGAGGCGAGCGCGTGGAGGCGCTCATAACTGCAACAACTCCCGCGCCCGTGCGGCGTCCTGACGGATCTGCGCGACCAGGGCCGCCGGCCCCTCGAAGCGCTGCTCACCGCGCAGCCGATGCAGAAACGTCACCCGAATCGACCGCCCGTAGAGATCGCCGCTCCAGTCCAGCAGATGGGCCTCGACCGTCCGGTGCAGGCCGTTAAAGGTTGGTCGCAGGCCCACGTTCGTCACCGCCGGCAACGCTTCGCCATTCAGGTACACGTGACCGGCGTAGACCCCATCTGCGGGGAGCACGTGCGTCGGGTCAACTCGCAGGTTGGCGGTGGGAAAGCCAATCGTTCGACCCCGCCGGTCACCCTCCACCACGACCCCCCGTAGACCGAACGGCCGTCCGAGCAGGGCCACGGCTTCGTCCACGGCGCCGCGCCGCAACACCTCGCGCACCCGCGATGCGCTCACCGGCTCGCCGCCGACGATGACCTTACGCACCGCGCCCACCGCAAAACCCAGCTCCACGCCAATCGCCATCAGCGTGGCCACATCGCCCGTGCGGCCCCGGCCCATCGCGAAATCCTCACCCACCCACAACTCACGCACCGGTATCGCCGCAACGATCTGCCGCATGTAGTCCTCGGCGCTGGTGGCCCTGGTCTCGGCGGTGAACGGGGCAACGATCAGTAGATCCGGGGCCAGCGCGGCAATCAGTTCGATGCGCTCCTCCAGACTGGTCAGCAGGTGCAGCGGCGCATCAGGCCGGATCACCGCATTCGGGTGCGGCTCCCAGGTCAGGACAACACTCTGCATCCCCAGGCTGCGGGCGCGCTCAACCGTGGTACTGATCAGTTGCTGGTGCCCCAGGTGCACTCCGTCGTACTTCCCCATTGTCAGCACGGAAGGACGGGTGCTGAGACCTGGCGCCAGGGAGCGAACTACATCCACAAGTCTTCTCCAGTCCGTCGAACCGTGATGTCGTGTACTGCCAGTTCAGCCGTCCATGCGGCTGCGCCGCACAATGCTAGAATGAAAACACCTGTTCTCGGGTGGGCGTAGAGGCGCGGCGCCGCCTCGCCTCTACGCCCAAACTCTCCCCCAAACGGGCTATGTTCACCTCAGGCTTCCGCCTCGCCGGCCAGTTTCTGCAACTCGTGCAGCAGGTTCAGCGCCTGCAACGGCGTCAACTCGTTGATGTTCAGCCGCCGCAGATACTCCAGCACCGGGCTGGGCGCCACGTCGAAGAGGCTGAGCTGGGCGCTGGCGCGCTGGCGCGCCCCGCGTGGCAGCGTCGCAACCGGGGGCGTTGCCTGCCCGTCGTCCGGCTCGGCGGACGCCTCCACCCTCTCCGCAACCCCCTGGTCCTGCTCCTGGCTGCTCTCGCTTCGCCCCACCGCGACACTCCGCCGCCCCTCCAGCTCCGCCAGCAGCGCGCGCGCGCGAGCCGTTACCGCGCGGGGGATACCAGCCAGTTCGGCGACGTGGATGCCGTAGGAACGATCCGCCCCGCCAGGGCGCAGTTCGTGCAGAAACACCACCTGCCCGTCCTGCTCAACCGCGGCCATGTGGTAGTTACGCACCCGCGGCAGGCTCGCCTCCAGCGCCGTCAACTCATGGTAGTGGGTCGCAAACAGCGTCCGGCAGCCCAGATGGCTCTCGTTGTGCAGATACTCGACCACTGCCCGGGCAATGGCCATGCCGTCGTAGGTTGACGTGCCGCGACCAACCTCGTCGAGGATGATCAGGCTCCGCCGGGTGCTCTGCAACAGCAAGGCCGCGGTCTCGGTCATTTCGACCATAAAGGTTGACTGGCCCGTGGCAATATCATCCTGTGCGCCAATGCGGGTAAAGATCCTGTCCACCAGGCCCACTTCGGCGTGCTCGGCAGGCACAAAGGAGCCGATCTGCGCCAGGAGCACGATCAGCGCCACCTGCCGCAGCACAGTGCTCTTGCCGGCCATGTTCGGCCCGGTGATGATCAGCAACTGGGCCTCCTCGGTGTCCAGGGCAATATCGTTGGGCACGAACGGCTCGGCGAGCATCTGTTCAACCACCGGGTGGCGCCCGCGCACGATCCGCAGGCGCGTGCTTTCGTCGAGGTGCGGGCGGGTGTAGCCGCAGCGCGCCGCGGTCTCGGCGAGCGATTGGACCGCGTCGAGGTGCGCGAGCGCCCGGGCGACGCGGCGCAGCCGATCCACGTGGTCGCCGATCTGCGCGCAGATCCGCGCAAAGGCGTCTCGTTCGAGTTCGATGAGCTGCAGCCTGGCCCGGTCGATGATCTGCTCGTATTCCTTCAACTCCGCGGTAATGTACCGCTCGGCGCCCACCAGGGTCTGTTTGCGCTCGTAGTCCCTGGGGATGAGCCGTTCGTCCGCTGTGCGCGAGACCTCGATGTAGTACCCGAACACGCTGTTGTAGCCCACCTTGAGCGACTTGATACCGGTACGCTCGCGCTCTCTGGCTTCCAGCCGGTCAATGAACTCCTGGGCGTGGCGGCTGGCCTGCACCAGGGCATCGATCCGCGGCTCAAAGCCCGGGCGGATCACCCGTCGCGACCGATCGCCGCCTTCCTCACTGCTCCGCAGGTAATTGGAAACCCCGAGCAGCGCTGGTGGTTCGTCGTCCAGGGCTCGTTCGAGGAGATCGAGCACGTCGGAGCAGGGGTCGAGAATCGGCGCCGGAGGTGTAGCGCCGTCTTCGACCTCAAATAACCCATCGCCGGCTGCCTCGGGCTGCGGCGAGGTCGCGGCCCCGGCGCCTGGCATCAGCTCATCAGCGGGGATGAGTTCCGCCAGCGCGGCGCCTGTGGCGGCAAGCACGGCGGGCAAGGCCCGCAGCGAGGCCCGCAGTTGCACCAGGTCGCGCGGTGTTGCCACAGCCAGGCCCTGGGCGATACGGTTGAGCGCCCGCTCCATATCACCAACGGCGCCCAGTGCCTCACGCACCTCGGCCCGCACCAGGGCCCGCTCCACCAGCCGCGCTACCGCAGCCTGGCGCGCCTGCAGCGGCGCCAGGCTGACGAGGGGCTGGGCGATCCAGCGACGCAGCAACCGCGCGCCCATTGGCGTGCGCGTGCGGTCGAGCACGTGCACCAGCGCTGTGCGCGCGCCCTGCCGACCCGGCTCGAGCAGCTCCAGATTGCGCCGTGTCTGCGGATCGAGAAACATGAAGCTGGCCGTCGAATAGACGCGCAGCGTGTTCAACTGCGTGGCCTGGTGCCGCTGGGTCTCGTGTACGTACTGCAGCAGCGCCCCGGCGGCGCGAGTGGCGAGGGGCCGCTCATCCAGCCCGAAGGCCGCCAGGGTGCCAACGCCGAGCTGCCGCCGGAGCGTCTCCCGTGCCTCGGCCAGATCCCAGCGCCAGGCCGGCCAGGCCGTCACGTGTCCGCAAGACCAGCGCGCGGCGCTCTCGCCGTCGAGCCGACGCGCCACCCGTTCGTGCGGCAACAACGTCTCGCGCTCGTCGCGCGTCATCGGAGCCAGATCGCGTGTCAGCCGCGCCTCGGCTGGCGCCAGACCCGGTGGGCGCAGGCTTTCCGCGTCGGGCACCAGCACCTCGGCCGCCTGCAAACGGGCCAGTTCCCCCTGCACCTGCTGAAGAGCGCGTTCGCCACTGAACGCCGTGGCGGCAAACTCGCCCGTGCTGAGGTCGGCGTAGGCCACGCCGGCGTGTTCCCCTTCGACGATCACCGCGGCCAGGTAGTTGTTGGCCGTGGCCGTGAGCATCGCCAGATCCACAATCGTGCCGGGGGTGATGACGCGCACAATCTCGCGATGCACCATCCTCCGCTCGATCTCGCCAGGCGCCACGTGCTGGATGCCTGCCGCAAAGACTGAGCGCGGACGTGTGTCCGTGCGTGTTGCCTCGGTCTCGGTGAGTTGCTCGGCAATCGCAACCCGGTAGCCCCGGCTCACCAGATCGCTGACGTAACGCTCGACCGCATGGTAGGGCATACCCGCCATCGGAGCGTACAGCTTCTGGCTGTCGCGCGGTTTGCTCTTGTCTACGGCGTAGTCTTTGCGGGTGAGGGTGACATCGAGCAGTTCGGCCACCAGCTTCGCGTCGTCATCGAAGGTCTCGTAGAAATCGCCGAAGCGGAAGAGCAGAATGGCGTCGGCGGCTTGAGCCTTCAGCTTGCGATACTGGCGATACCAGGCGTGAATCTCGATCTTGGCCATAGCGGGGCATGCTCCGGCTCACACGTCGTTCCTCGTCCCAACCGCGGATTATAGCACATGCGAGCAGGTGACGTCGGAACGTCCCGGGAGGTGCGCAGGGCTTGAGCAACGTCCGTCTCCGGTGGTGGGGTTCGGGTCTTGCCCCAACGACGTTGCTCAAGCTCTGGGGCGGTATGTGTTCACCCTGCTCCTGGGAGCGCGGGCAGTCTGCCCTCCAACGCTGACTGCGGCGGGATACACCAGTTTCACGTGCGCACGCCACACGCAAGCGTTGCGCCACAGCGCGCCCCGACGCCCTGTGTGACGATCTGCAATCCGAAATCTACCATCTCAAACTGGACCTGTCGAACAGCGCGTTTCTCGACCCGGAGGTGCGACGATCTGCAATCCGAAATCTACCATCTCACATCTACCTGCTGCCGGTAGGCACTCACGATACGCTGAACTACCTCCGCGGGGTCCAGCCCCCCCGTCTCCAGGCGCAGGTGCGCCACCTCGGCGTAGAGCGGCTCACGGGCGCCCCGCAGGGCGGCAAGGCGCGCCGTGGCATCGCCCGCCAGCAGGGGGCGTTCCTCAGCATGGGCGCGGAGCCGCTCCACCAGCTCCGCGTCCGGGGCATCCAGCCATACGACAAAGGCCCGCGCCCGCAGCAGCGCCCGGTTGGCCGCTCGCAGCACGATCCCGCCCCCCGTTGCCACCACCGCCGGTCCCTGCCCCAGGGCCTGCGCCAGGGCCTCGGCCTCCAGATCGCGAAACACTCCTTCGCCCTGCTCGGCGAAGATCGCCGCCACCGGACGCGCCGCCCGCTCCACCACCAGGGCGTCGGTGTCGGCAACCGGCCATCCCAGATGCAGCGCGAGCATGCGCGCCACGGTCGACTTCCCCGCACCACTCAGGCCCACCAGAGCAAGCGATCGTTCCATCGTCGCAGGCATTCCCTTCCGCAGCAATACCGGGTCTGGCACGGCCAGGTTTCGGCGCCACACCGACGCGCCCCCGAGTCCTCCAGTAATACCAATTACCGTTGATGATGCCGCATTGCTTGAAGCGGTTTCAGGCGTTGTGCTGTCCAGCGTGGCAATCCAAATCTAAAATGGTATAACACCCCGGCCTGGCGCGCACTGCCCGATGACAGGAACGCAATCCAGCAGCGATGCTCCTGCCAGCCCCTTTTCATCCGCCCGGTCTACAATCAATCTGTAATCAAATGACAACGCTGTCAGCCCTCCGCTGCGGTGTGCGCGATTCGAGAGAGGTGCTCTATGGATGTGCTGCTTGTGTGCGGCGCGGCGCCTACCGCGAGTCATCCGCGTACCCATGGCTTCATTGCAGCCCTGGCGCGCTACGGGCACACCGTGACTCTCGCCTTTGCCGATCGGGCAGGCACCACGTTTGATGATCTCAGCCCCTACTGCCGGCGGGTCGTACCCGTCCGCCATCGGCGCGACCTGGCCCGCGTCGTATCCAGCCTTGTCGTCGGTGGGCGCTTCGATCTGGCCCACCTCGACGGCCCTGCGGCGGCCCTGCTCGGCGGGCCGTTGCCCATACCGACCGTGGTGGATGCAGTCACCTGCCTCTCCAGGCGCCTGGAGCACACCGCGCGCACCGACGCTCCCTTCGCTCGCATCCGCCACACTGCCCGGCTGGCCCGGGTTCGCCGGCAGGAACTCGAGCGGCTGAAGCCATTTCGGCACCTCATCCTCTCGTCTGAAGAGGATATCCTGGCCCTGCGCGCCCTGGGGATCCCCGAGGCATCCGGCGCCCGCGTCTATGCCGTACCTGACGCGGTGGACCTGGAGCGCTTCGCCCCTCCACTGAACCTGCGCGATCCCGCGACCGTGCTGCTCGATCTGCGCGACCTGAGCCGGTCCGAAGTTCGCCAGGCCCTGCGTCTGGCTGCCGCCGCGCTCGCCGTTGTCTGGGACGTGCGTCCTGATGTGCATCTGACGGTGCTGGGGCTACCTGGCCGGCAGATCCGCGGCCGCTTCGCCGATGATCCGCGTGTCATCTTTGTTCATCCGATCCACGACTCACGGATCTACCTGACGACGACGACCCTGGCCCTGGCGCCACTGGCGCCTGCGGCCTCCACGCCTCACGGCACGCTGGAGGCGCTGGCAACCGCTCTGCCCCTGGTAGCCTGCGAGCGCCTGGCCCACGATGTGGGCGGACGCGATGGCGAGGAGCTGCTGGTCGCGCAGCAGGCCGCCGGCCTGGCGCGAGCCACCCTGACCCTCCTGAACGACCCTCCCGTCCGTGGGCGCCTCGGACGGGCCGCGCGGCGTCTGGTAGAACGTCGCCACCGCTGGGAACTGGCCGCAATGGCGCTCACCGATGTGTACGCCGCGGCCACCGGCTCCTCCCTTGCCGAATGGCGCCTGGCAGTCGGGCTGAACCGCCCTCTGCGCTCGCCGCAGGGCGACTGAGCGCCCAACGTGAAAGCACGGGAAACCGGGTTTCTCCACCCCTCCCCACAGGCGTTTAAGGGCGGACAGAACATCCGAGCCAACGTGACTTGTACCGCATTGGAACGCCCCCGCGCACGACTCTGGTCTCCCCTCTCCAGCGAAGCTGGAGAGGGGGAGGGGGTGAGGACCAAGCAGCGCATCCCAATGCCATACCGCCCGTCGGCGCTCATACGTTCTGTCCGCCCCTGAACCCACAGGCGGGGGCTTGGGGAAAACCCGGTTTCCCCATCTTCAACTGCGTCGCGAAATATAGCGCCGCAGGAGTTCAACCAGTTGCGGTGGAGCGATGATGATTGGCTCGGGCAACCGCCGCCCGTCGAGGAGTTGTGCCGTATCCAGTGGCGCGCCACTCAGCCCCACCGCTACCGCTCCCGCGGCGCGGATGATCGCCAGGCCGGCGGCCAGATCCCACAGGTTGGCCCGCCCGATCAGCGCGCCCAGCGAACTCCCGCGGGCGACATAGCAGCAATCCACGGCTACACTACTTAGACTCCGCGTTTTGGCCGGAAAATCGATCCGATACTGGCGATGCGCGTAGGACGAAACACTGATCCAGTCGTTGTTATCAATCGTTGTAGCTCGACTGGCGTGGATCGGCGTCTCATTGCGATAGGCCGGCCCTTCAGCTTCGGCCCAGTAACAGTCATCCAGAATCGGTAGATAGATCGCCCCCAGATAGGGCTGCCCATCACGGAGCAAACCCACCGAAACGCACCAGGTCGGCAGCCCCGCCACGAACGAGCCGGTGCCGTCGATCGGGTCCAGGCACCACACAAACTCGCGATCGATCGCCCCGACCCCCTGCTCCTCGCCGATGATGCCATGATCCGGGTAGCGGGCCACAATCCGCTCGCGCAGCAACTGCTCAACCTCCAGATCGGCCTGGGTCACCCAACTCCGGTCGGCTTTGCGCTGCACCTCCACATTGTTAAAGTAGCGACGGGCGTGGAGCCCTCCCTCGCGCACCCACGCCCGCACTTCGGACATATCTATCGTGCTCACGCGCCTACCTCGTTCCTCTGACGATCACCACGCGGTCCTCCTCTTCTTATCATACTCCGCCGGGTTGCATTCCAGGCCCCCGGGCCTCGCATACCCCATCCCTTTAAGGGCGGACAGACCATCCATGCCAGCGTGGCGTATACCGCATTGGAACGCCCCCGCGCGCGGCGCTGCCGGGGGTGACGACCCACCAGCGCATCGCCCTGAAAGCCCCCCAGGGAGGGGGTTGGGGAAACCCGGTTGCCCCATGTCCCAACCGCTGGTGGGGGCGCCTGGCGCCCCCACAGGCAAGGGTGCGGTTCGACAGGCTCACCGCAGGTGGGGAAACCCGGTTTCCCCGTATGTTCACCTCAGCCCCCCAGGGAGGGGGATGGGGAAACCCGGTTTCCCCATGTCCCAACCGCTGGTGGGGACGCCTGGCGTCCCTCAGGGAGGGGGATAGGGAAACCCGCTTTCCCCGTATGTTCACCTCAGCCCCGCAGGGAGGGGGATGGGGAAACCCGGTTTCCCCATGTCCCAACCGCTGGTG
>CAKZKA010000098.1 GCA_937120965.1 uncultured Chloroflexota bacterium | reverse complement strand
CCGCTGGCCGGTTGCTTCCGGGGAGGGCTTCGCCCTCCCCAACCCTCCCGCTGGCCGGTTGCTTCCGGGGAGGGCTTCGCCCTCCCCAACCCTCCCGCGCGCGGGCTATGTTCACCTCAGCCTGTCCCTGACCAGGCGATCACCATGGCCAGCGCATACGTGCGCGAGTGGGCGAAGCTGACCGACCACTCGCGCAGGTGCAGTTCCTCGGCACGGGTTCGGGCGGCGCCGTACAGACACACCCCTGCCGGCCCACGCATGCTGTCGGCAACGATCTCCATCTCGCGCAGATCGACTCCGGTTTCCGCGAGGTAATTCAACCCCGTCCCCAGCACCTTGGCAACCGCTTCTTTCGCGGCGAAGAGGCAGGCCAGCAGCGCCGCGTCTTGACCGCAGCACTCTCGCTCGCGCCAGGTGTAGATACGCTCAAGAAACCGCCCTCCATGTCGGTCGAGCAGGCGGGCAAAGGGAGCGATGTCGGTCAGGTCAATTCCTGTCGCGAGTGTCATTGTTTACTCGTTTGCCGTGCCCGGCTCGATTGGCGCCTGGATGACCGCGGTGCGTTCACTCCACTCGAAAGCCGTCACGCCCCACGACAGCCCGTTGCCGAAGGCCGCGAGCAGCACGCGCATCCCCGGCTGGAGCTTGCCCTGGCGGGCCGCTTCGGCCAGCAGGATGGCCGTTGAGGTACCCGACGTATTGCCAAGTTCCTCCATCCAGTAAAAACGCTTCTCCGGCGGAACCTTCAGTACCCGGTAGATCTGATCAACCATCGTCTTGTTGGCCTGGTGCAGCAGCACCAGATCAACGTCATCCAGTGTACACTGGAAACGCTCCAACGCCAGCCTGATCATCTTCGGAATATGCTGAACCGAGAAGAAGAAGACGGCCGGGCCGTCCATGTGCAGGTGCTCCTGCGTGCGGACAATGCCCGTCTCGTCGGTCTGCTCGATGCGTGTCTCGGCGCTGCGGGGCATACGCGCCCCTGAGGCGGGCATAATGATGCTGCGGTAGCCGCTGCCGTCGGTGCCGAGCAGGAAGCCCAGAAAGCCACCCGGACCGTCGGCAGGCTCGAGCAGGGTTGCCGCGGCCCCATCGCCGAACAGGGGCGCCAGGGCTCGATCCTGGGGGTGAATGCAGGGCGTGAGGGCTTCGGCAACGAGCACCAGAGCCTTGCGCGCCACCCCTGCCACCAGCATGCTATGCGCCACGCTCAGGCTGTACGGATAGCTCGAGCAACCCATTCCGATGTCGAAGGCCGCGCAGTTCTGGCTCAACCCCAGGCGTTCGTGGAGCACACAGGCGGTCGCTGGCACCTGGTAGTCGCCAGTCTGCGAGGCAAAGATCAGCAGATCGACGCTTGCCGGGTCGATCTGCCGCTCATCGAGCAGGCGTCGCGCGGCCCAGTAGGCCAGGTCGGCGGCGGTTTCACCTGGCGCGACGATGCGCCGCTCGCGGATCCCCGACATTTTCAAGATCGACTCCATGTGCTGCGCGCCGAAGCGTTCGATCAGTTCATCGTGCGTGAGACGCTGGCGCGGCACACAGTAGTGAATGGCTGTAATCGCCGTGTTCATTGGACTATCCAGTCTTGATGGCTAATGTGAACAGCGGGGAAGCCAGATTTCCCCGTGCCCCTGCCTGTGGGGAGGGCTTGGGAGGGCTGCGCCCTCCCTTCGCGGGTGCAAAGGCAACCGGGTTTCCCCGCGCCTATCTATGGCCTGGAGTACCTCAGGAAGGCGAGGCGCTCCACGTCGCCGCTCCGACACGGAGTACCGCTCAATCGGTAAGGGTTATGCCATGCCGTTCGACCACCGCTTCGATGTCGCCATAGCGGCGCAGCTTGCTGGCCTCTTCGGGCAAAATCTTGACACCGGCCTGCATGTCCAGTTCGATCATCAGCGTCAGGACAGCAACCGAGGTAAATGTCTCGATCTGGGTCAATTCGGTATCGCTCTGCAACAACTCTGGATCAACTTCCAGCACATCAGCTACAATTCGCCGCAACTCTGCGCGATTCATGGACGACTCCTTCTAGTAGCGTAACCATGCCAGATGCTTGCAAGCTGCACTTGCGGCATTACCAGGGTGAGAGACGGGTTCCACCGGGAAGGGCAGGCCCCCCTGCCACTCTCTCTGTCGCAACTTCGGTGAGGGCTGCGCCTTCTGACGCCACACGGCCATCTTAGCGATGAAATGTTACCCGCGCTGGAACGCCAATGGCGGTTGCGCCATCGGGGACGTTCAGCATTCCGAAGGAACTGGCGCCCAGGGTGGCGTAACGTCCCAGGGTGCGCCCCTGCGCAATCACCGCATTCGCTCCGAGCAATGCCCCTTCCTTGAGGACGCTGAAGCCAGAGACACGCCCTCCTGGCGAAACCTGGGCAAAGTCTTCGATAACACAGTCATGCCCGATGGTTGTGTGGTTGTTAATCAGCACGTAGTTGCCGATGCGGGCCATGGGCGAGAGAATCGCCCGCGCGCCGATGTAGGCGCCCTGACCAATCGTAACCCCCTCGCCGATCATGACCGAGGGGTCAATAATGGTCACCGGCGTCCAGCCCAGGTCGAGGACGCGTGCCACCACGCGCGCCCGGGCAGCGTTGTCGCCAATCGAGCAGATGAAGCAGGGAGGCTCACCGAGGGTCGCGGCCACCGCCTCCGGGGCGCCGAGCACCGGGCAGCCCATAATCATCTGGCCGTGTTTGGCCGGGTCGTCGTCGCAGAAACCCAGCAGGGTGTAGGCTGCGTGGGCCGCATTGGCGTTCTGAATGGCCCAGACGACATCTTTGCTAAAACCGCCACTGCCAACCACGATAAGCGGGCGCTGAGGCATGACGCACCTCCGTACTGGTAACCCTGGCCGGTTGTGGACGCCCAGCACGGGCGCCCCTGCCGGTTCCAGCGGGCGTGATGACGCCCTGGCGCGATTGCAGATGATTGCTTGCCGATCGGACACGGCGAATCAGGACTTGATCAACGTCGCGCTGGTGCGCGAACGGGTTGCCCGGATATGCACTGGACAGATGATCTCACGAACCAGCATAAAGGCCTCAGCCGCCGCCATCCTGACAGTGCCGCCACGCAGGCGAGCCAGCGCCTCCAGGGACTGGAGCGAGCGCGAGTGTGGGGGCGCCTTGAGTTGGGTGCGATAGCACTGCATGGCTTGTAGCTTTCGCTCCAGATAATCCGAAATATCCACGAAGACCGTCGGTGTAAAGGTACTGTTGCCGAAGGGGGAAGCCCAATCGGTTTCCGACAGGGTCTCGTAGCAGAGCAGGCGCCGCACGGGGCAGCCGTTGATGGGCCGCGAGGCTACCAGCGCCGCCTGGTAAACAGCCTGGTGATCACCGTGGAGGTCGCCCTGGTAGGGCGCGTATACCACCTGAGCCTGCAGTTCGAAGATCAGCTTCCGAAGCGCATCGGCCAGCGCATACCTCGGCACCGTGTCCAGTCGTGGTGAGGGGAAGTCCAGGAAATGGAGCCCGGCGCCGCCCAGAAGCTGGTGCGCAGACCGCAGTTCACTAAAAATCTGCTCAACATAGGCCGGCGGAAAGACCTCGGGATCGCCGCGGGTAACCACGGCCACGTGGACCCTGTCGCCCATATCGGCGTGGCGGGCCATCACTCCGCCGCAGCCCAGCACCTCATCATCGGCGTGCGTTGCGATCACCAGTACATTCATCGAATGCCCCTTTTTCTGAATTGAACTACGCGATTCTTACACTACGATGAACTTAAAAGACATCAGAGAGCAATAAACTAAAACGCATCGTAGGCGGCTCAGCGGTGAGCGGCGCATAGCACAGCCGCAGCCGGTAGTCGCCATGCTGGCTCAGGGTGGCGAGATCGAAGCCCAGCGCCCGGGCGTGCACGCCGCTCATCCGTACCCTGGTCGCCCCGGTGTGGGCGAGCAGCGCGCCCAGATCGTGCGTGACGCTATCGGGGTGATCAGTCTGGGCGTCGAGCACGGTGAGAATTCTGTCATCCGCAAGCTTGTAGATCAGTGCGAGGCGATCATTCACCACTTCGGCCCGGTACGGACAGTCGTAACTGCGCCACTGGCGGTAGGTGGCATCGAAGGGGTGCCCGATTTCGTCACCCAGGCGAAAGCGCTCCAGCGCAACCACGCTGGCGGTGGTAGGCCCGGGCTGCTCCGGACACCAGTCGTACAATCGGCTCTCGACCAGGTCGCGCCATCCGAAACCATGCTTGATCAACAGGTAGGAGTTGGCGTTCGGGAAGGCCAGGAGGAAGGGAACGCCCCGCTCTCGAGCCGCGCTGGTGGCTGCGCTGAAGAGGGTGTAAAACGTCGCAAAGCCCTCGCGGCGTCGCGGATCGACCATCAGGCTGATCGACAGACTGTAGTCGTACTCCCGCCCGCTGGCGTCCACCAGTTTCTGCGGAATCATGCCGCTGTGCCCGATCAATTCCCCTTCATCGCTGTAGCCCAGGGTGACCAGCGGCGGGCCGTAGGGATTGAGAAAGTAGAGCTGCGACCAGCGCCAGCGGTCGAGTTCGCGGTTGAAGCATACGCGGAACAGGTTCGCTGCTTCATCGAGAATAGCGCGCGCTTCTTCAACGGAATGCAGGATTTCGATACGCATACACCTCTCCGTGTCAGCCCTCTATGCGGCTGCGCCGCACAACGCCAGAATGAAAATATTTGTTCCTGGGAGGGCTGCGCCCTCCCAAACCCTCCCGCGCGGGGACTATTTTCACCTCAGAATGAAAATATTTGTTCCTGGGAGGGCTGCGCCCTCCCAAACCCTCCCGCGCGGGGACTATTTTCGCGTTAGATATCCATGCGGCTGCGCCGCCCAACGCCAGAATGAAAATATTTGTTCCTGGAGGGCTGCGCCCTCCCAAGCCCTCCCCGCTGGCGGGCTATGTTCACCTCAGAATGAAAATATTATTGTTCTTGGGAGGGCTTCGCCCTCCCAAACCCTCCCGCGCGTGGACTATTTTCGCGTTAGGCCCCATGCGCGGGGCGCACAACGCCAGAATGAAAATATTATTGTTCTTGGGAGGGCTTCGCCCTCCCAAACCCTCCCTGCTGGCGGGTTATTTCCTGGGAGGGCTGCGCCCTCCCAAACCCTCCCCGCTGGCGGGCTATTTCCTGGGAGGAGGTAGCGGCCCGGAGGCGCCGCGCCGCTACGCCCAAACCCTCCCGCGCACGGCCTGTGTTCGCCTCAGGAAAAGGATCTACGGAACGGGAACGGTCTCGTCGCGCTCTGGCAGTTGGCCGGCTTCCAGCACAGGAGCAGAGGGCGGTTCGGCGGCTGTTGGGGTTGCCGTGCCCATGAATTCGGGTACGTATCCATTGGCGCTCCGGCTCACTCCTTCGCGCTTGATAACCACTATCAGAATACCGATGATAAGCTTGAGATCGAGCCAGAAGCTGAGATGATCGACGTACCAGACATCCCGGGCAAGGCTTTCCTCCCAATTCTGTTCGCTGCGACCAAACAATGCCGGCAGGCCGGCCAGCCCCGGCATAACCTCGTGGCGTCGGTTCTGCTCAGGCGTGTAGCGATCGAGATACCGGACCAGCAGCGGGCGCGGCCCGATCAGGCTCATCTCCCCGCGAAGCACGTTCCAGAGCTGGGGCAGTTCATCAAGACTGGTGCTACGCAGGAAGCGCCCGAGGGGCGTGATGCGGGCGTAATCGGGCAGGAGCCGCCCTTCCGCATCACATTCATTGGTCATGGTGCGAAACTTGAAAATGCGAAACGGTTTTCCGTGCAGACCGGCGCGCTCTTGCGTAAAGATCACCGGCCGGCCCATTTGTTTCCAGATGAGCACGGCAATCACCAGCATTACCGGCGCAAGCACGATCAGTGCTGGAACGACAAGTATGAGGTCGAAAAGGCGTTTGCCAAAGCTGCGGTACATAGCCCTCCCCCCTGTGCAACGATGGAAATGACGAAACACGTGCCTACGACCAGAGCGATTGACAGGTCAGTGCAAAGGCTTCACCCTCCTGATCCCTGCCGTACAACAACTTGCCGGACGAACCACACGTAATCCGTCATAAACTCTTCTGTGACGACAACCGACGCTCCGACCCTCTTCTTTCGTTCACGGACCACCCCGCGGCCTGCCGATGGCATAGCGCAGGCGATACAGCCTCCGGCTGAGACCGTCGTAGAGATGCAGGGGCAAGGCGCGCCTGGTCAGCTCTAACGTTGCCGCGCGCAACCGTCGCGCCCGCAGGTAGCGAGCGTCACGCCGGACGATGCGGGCAAACAGGCTGAGCGACATCCCTTGCCAGACCGCCACACGGTTAACCAGCCGTGTGGCGTTAACGGTCGAAGGTTCGTTCCACCACTCCACCGAGTTCCCCACCAGGGTGTAGCCCAGATCGAGGGCCAGTTGCAGGACAGTGCGGTTTATGAAGCCCCCCGGCGCGCTCATGGTCGTCACCGGGCTGCCGGTCACGTCTTCGAGCCAGGCTTTGCTGCCGGCCAGTTCGGCGCGCGCCCGGGCGGCATCGAGGCGCGAGAGGGGCGCGTGGGTCACTCCGTGGCCGCCGACGGAGCAGAGACCGGCCAGATCGCGGATCTCGCGGTCACTCAGAAAGGCCGGGTTCTGCCGACAGAAGTCGCGGGTGAGGAAGAAGGTGGCCTGGGCCCCGACGCGCGCCAGTATCTCGGCGGCTTGCAGGTTGCTGCGATGACCGTCGTCGAAGGTCATCACCACGTAGCGTTCGGGGAACACGCCGTGGGCCAGGCGTGCTTCCAACTGCGGGAAGCCTTCGATCACGTAGCCCTCGGATGCGAGCCAGGCCACCTGCTGCGCGAATGCGTCCACAGGCAGCGAGTAGCGATTCGCCGCGTCCTGCTCCAGGTTGTGGTACATCAGGGTCACAAAGCGGCTCATGACGCCAGTTCCTGCACGAGGGCGCGGGAAGCGCAGATGCGCTCCAGATCGTTCACATAGGCGGGGTAGATGCTGCGCGCTGAAAAGCGCTCGGCGAAGACCTGTTGCACCCGCTGGCGACAGCGATCGGCAAAGCCGGGTTCATCAAGCAGGCGCCGGAGTGCGCGCACAAGCGAAGCGGCATCCCCGGCCTCGTACGAGACACCCAGGGGTTCGCTGTCGATCACTTGCTGGAGTTCGCCCTTTAGCGAACTGATGAGGGGCAGGCCAAAGGCCATGTATTCATTGGGCTTATTGGGGATAGAGTGAACATTCCCGCGCATCGTAACCAGCCCGGCGAAGGAGCGGGTAAGCAGGGCGCGTAACCCGGCTATGTCCAGGAAACCCAGGAAGGTAACATTCTGGAGGCCCAGCGCCTGCACCTTTGCCTCCCAGGCGTTGCGCATAGGCCCATCGCCGGCCAGGAAAAAGCGCACCTGTGGCGCATTGTGGGCAAGAGTGCGAGCAGCCTCGATCAGGGTGTCAATGTCGTAGGTTGCCCCCAGGGTGCCGACAAACACGATGTTGGTGGTCGCGGGTGTGAAGCCGCGGGCCAGCAGATCAGGCAAGCCCTCATCTTCGTCACCCTCTACGACGGAGGGTTCATAACCGAGGTAGTAGACCTGACTGGAGGGAAATGGCGTGCCGCGGCGCTTCGTGGCGGCGCGCAGATAGTGCTGGCTGACGGCGACGCAGTTCTCCGCCAGCCTGAACACCTCACGCGACTGGCGAAACATGGGTTCAAGCGCGAGCCGACCCACCCATGTGAGCTGCCGCGGTAGCAGATCGAGAAACTGATCTGGCCAGACATCCTGCACATCAACGATCACAGGCACGGCATGGGCACGCCCGTACCGCAGGCAATCAAGGGCCGACTCGGGCAGAGGATAGCTCACAATAATGCCGTCAGGCGGGGGATTGCGAGCCATCCACTGGCGCACAGCAGCAGCGTACTCGCCGTGGTTGATCAGCCGGGCCAGGGATACATTCTTGCGGTAGGGTCGCGTATGAATCAGCACGGCGCGCAGCCCGCGGGGCAGATCGCGCAGCGTATCGGTTCGGCGATAGGTCTTTGGAATATGGAGGAAATCGGAACAGATCCAGGTTACCGTATGCCCGCGCCGCAGCAACTCCGCAACCAGCATCTGGTAGCGCATGGGCCTGATGCCCTGGTCGCTGGGCAGCGGGTCGAATGGGTTGACGAGCCAGAAATGCACAGGATCACTCCTTGCCAGTAGCCGGGTCAGGCATTGTTCCTGATATGCGCTCTCCGGTCAGCAGATGGGCGCAGCAGCAGGCGGTGCGCCGGGGCGTTGTCGCCCATATTCGCGGGCGCCACAGCGGTCGCATCAGGCTGCCGTGCATCAACGCGACGCAGCACCATCAGCAGGGCCAGAATGGACCAGAAGGTGGGATCGAGGTAAAACCCTGAGGCGAAATGCAGCGCAAACACCATCACCATCATCGGCAGATAAAACTCGCGATTGCGACGCACATCAGGACGTAAGACGGCGAAGAGCAACACCATGTGCAGCACAATGCCAACCCAGCCCTGACCCACGCGCACAACCGTAAAAATATTGTGAATGTACGGTTCGGTAATGCCGAAGCGTCGCAAATACACTTCGTCCATCATTGCTGCAAGGTCGGGATTCTGCCCCAGGCCGGCACCCGTAAAGAACTGGGCCAGATTGTCGGGAGGATGCACCAGCAGGGCGAGAGCCGCGAGCACGCGCACATTCGCTGATTCATCTTCACCGGCAGCAATCGTATTGAGCCGATCAGTGACAACCGTTGACACGCCGGCATACAATGCCCAGATGACAACCGCAATGACAATGATCAACAGCGGAACAGCAAAGCGGCGAAAACGCGCGTTCAGTACGCTGACTCCCAACGCCGGAACCGCAATTGCCCATCCTGATAGGGAGAGGGTTAACAAACTGGCGGTCAACAGAAACAGCACGCTCACCAGCAAGAGTTTGCGGTTCTGGAAAGCAAACACACTGGTTAGCAGCATTAACAAGACGAGCGCGAACGACAGGGCAATCGAAAACGTAGATGGCTCATAGGACAACCCGGCCGGTCGCAGCACACCACCCGTCCGGTAAATGTCAATCAGAGGATCCCAGGGAACAGCGGAGAAGGCCGGTGGCAGCGCCAGCACAACCCCGAAGAAATTGAGCAACACGAACTGGATGATCCCTATCGAGCCGAAGAGAATGATTAATATGGCCGCAGTTGCCACTGCCCAGCCAATATCCTCAGAAGAAATCGCCAGTCGCGCCACAATCGCGAAACACAGCGCATAGACGAACAGCAGCATGAAGGGCTGAATCCACTCACGATTCGTCACCAACCCTAGCGCCACGCCAACGAAGATCTGCCACCCTATCAACACGATCGCGAGGATCACCGACGCGTCATCAGCCGGTCGGGGGCCGGGAGTAAAGAAGGCCAGGAGCGCCGCCAGGCCCAGGATCAGCAACGGCACAGTGACCGCAAACGACTCGCTGATACGCACCAGAGCGATGTTGTTAAAAAGCTGCCCGAGCGCGCCAGCGACCAGCAGCGACAGAACGATGCGCCGCAGCAGTGGCGATGGCGGTGTCTGCGCAACTGAATGGTTCATAGCTTTACCCCGCCTCATTCCCCTTGCGAGTCGGCAGCGTCAGCACGGCATGGGCCAGGATCAGCAGCGTCCCGAGCAGATGGACCGCGGCGGCCGCAAGCATCACGATCGCCACGCCCGTCATCCCCATCGGGGGAATGAGCCAGACACTCAACACGGTGAGGACCACCACCTGAGCGCCGAAGAGCGCGACCTGCACCCGCAGGTAGCGCGCAGCCTTCATCCCTTCGCCGACGAGCCACGAAACGTAGCCAATGGCCGCGGAGACCATCACCCAGACGAAGAACCAGGCGTATTCCGCGTACTCGGGCTGATAGATCAGTGTGAGTAACGGGCGACCGGCGACAAGGGCCACGGCAATGCCGCCACCGCCGAGCACCAGGCCGATGGCTCCCATCCGCAGCAGCAAGCGCGTGAAGGCCTGGCGGTCCCCTGCAACGTAGTACTGCGAGAGGCGCGGCAGGGCCGACTGCCCCAGGGCGCTCACGACAGTCATACCTGCGACCTGCAGATAGGTGAGGGCGGCAAAGATGCCGAGGGTGTATTCACCCAGGTAGTGCCCCACGAAGAACCGGGGCAGGCTGGTAGCGAGGGAGATCAGCAGCATGGAGATGCCCAGCGGCAGAGCCAGCCAGGTCAGCGCCAGCAGGGTGCGCCAGTTCCAGCGGGGGCGCAGGCTGCGCGCCAGGTGCGCGACACCGCCTCTACCGGGGGTGGCGCGCTTGATGAGCATGACGCTGCGCAGGTCGTACACCAGCACCACACCGATCCCGGCGAAGACCAGGCCCATGACACCCCAGAACACGCTACCGGTGAGGAAGACCAGGATGCCCAGGGCCGCCAGGGAGAGCAGGCCCCTGAGGATCATTGACTGCGCGACGCGATCCATGCGTTCGTGATGCTGGAGCATCCCAAAAATCACGTC
>CAKZKA010000097.1 GCA_937120965.1 uncultured Chloroflexota bacterium | reverse complement strand
ACCAATTACTGTTGATGATGCCGCATTGCTCGAAGCGGTTTCAGGCGTTGTGCTGCCCAGCGTGGCAATCCAAAATCTAAAATGGTATTACATGGGCTGGCGCCGGCGCGCAAGGCACGTCGGCGCCGCGGGTAGGGGCTCTGGCCGCCATCCGCGTGGAGGGAGCGAAGTCATGACTACAGTTCCAACCACCAGTGTCGAGACCATTCACAACCTGATTGCCACCCAGCAGTGGCCCCGGGTGCGCGCGGCGCTGGCAGTCTGGCCTGAAGCCGAGATCGCCGATCTGTTGCTGGAACTGGCCCCCACCGAGCGGGTGCTGGTGTTTCGCCTGTTGCCACGCGCAGTCTCGAGTGAGGTGTTCGCGCACCTCAATTCCGACGATCAGAACGACCTGCTCGCCCAACTCACCAGTGAGGAAACCAGGCATCTGCTCGCCAGCCTGACCCCTGATGATCGCACCCAACTGCTCGAAGAATTGCCGGGCCAGGTGACGCAGAAACTGCTCAACCTGCTCGGACCCGACGATCTGCACGAAGCGCGGCAGCTCCTCGGCTACCCCGAGGAGAGCGTGGGGCGCCTGATGACCCCCGACTACGTCGCCGTGCGCCCGGAGTGGACCATCGCTCGCGCCCTGGAGCACATTCGTACACGCGGCCAGGATAGCGAGACGATCAATATGGTCTATGTCACCGACGAACACTGGCGCTTCCTCGACGCGCTCGAGTTGCGGCGCTTTATCCTGGCCGATCCGCAACAGACCGTCGCGCAGATCATGGACTACGCCTACGTGGTGCTGTCGGCATTCGATGATCGGGAAAAAGCCGTGCAGGCCCTGCGCCGCTACGACCTGCCGGCCCTTCCAGTAGTGGACTCGGGAGGCGTACTGCTGGGGATTGTCACCTTCGATGACCTGATCGACGTCGCCGACGAAGAGGCGACCGAAGACTTCCACAAGGGCGCTGCTGTGGCGCCCCTGCGCGGCAAGTACCTGGAAACCAGGATCATCGAACTGGTGCAAAAACGGGCGCCCTGGCTGCTGGCGCTGGTGTTTGTCAATATCTTTTCGGGCGCAGCCATCGCCGCCTTCGAAGATACCATTGCCGCAGTGGTAGCCCTGGTCTTTTTTCTGCCCCTGCTGATCGATAGCAGCGGCAACGCCGGCTCCCAGTCGGCCACGTTGACCGTGCGCGCCCTGGCGATGGAAGAAGTGCGCGGGCGCGATTGGACCAGGCTGCTGCGCAAAGAGATCGTGGTGTCGGCCCTGCTCGGCCTGGCAATGGCCGCAGCGGTAGCGGTACTGGCCTACTTCCGCGCCGGCCCGGACATTGCTATGGTGGTTGCCCTCACGATGGGGCTGGTCGTCGTGGTAGGCAGCACCATTGGCACCGTGCTGCCCCTGCTCTTGCGGCGTATGGGCCTCGACCCCGCCACGGCGAGCGGGCCGCTGATCACCTCGCTGGCAGACATCTCGGGAGTCGTGATCTATTTCTCACTGGCAACCTGGCTCCTTGGTCTGGAGACCTGAGGTGAACATAGCCCGCGCGCGGGAGGGTCTGGAAGGGCGCAGCCCTCCCGGGAAACAACCCGCCCGCGGGGAGGGTTCGGGCGTAGGGGCGCGGCGGCGCCGCGCCCCTACCCCCTCCCGGGAAACAACCCACCCGCGGGGAGGGTTTGGGAGGGCTATGCCCTCCCAGGAAAAACCTATGTTCATCGTGTCGTTGCGCGGCGCAGCCGCATATTAGGGGAAACCGGGTTTCCCCACGCCCCTCCCTGAGGGGAGGGTTGGGGAGGGTAAAGCCCTCCCCAACCCTCAAGCACAATACAGCCGGAGACGCGCATGGCCGCAACCCGCAGGATCTTTACTCCCACTCCCTCCGACCGGCCCCGGATCACCGGCGCCGACCTGACGATCCTGCTGATCGTCGCCGGTTTGCTCGCGCTGGCGGTGTGGCTGGCGCAGACCGCACCTCCTGCGGTGCGCGGCCCGGCGATCAGCCTGGAGCCGACTGCGCTGCCTTACTACGCCATGCTCTCGGTGGGGCGCATGGCCGCAGCCTACACCCTCTCACTCCTCTTTACTCTGTTCTACGGCTACCTCGCCGCCCATAACCCACAGGCCGAGCGCTGGATGTTACCGCTCCTCGACGTGCTGCAAAGCGTGCCGATCCTCTCCTTTCTGCCGGTCGTCCTGCTGAGCCTCAGCGCCGTGCTGCCCGAGCGTGTCGCCGTCGAGCTTGCCGCGATTGTGCTGATCTTCACCAGCCAGGTCTGGAACATGACCTTTGCCTGGTACCAGTCGCTCAGCACAGTGCCCGGCGAACTACGCGAGGCCAGCGCGATTTTTCGCTTCTCTCCGTGGCGACGGTTTACAACTACCGAACTACCCTTCGGCGCCCTGAGCCTGATCTGGAACAGCATGATGAGTTGGGCCGGCGGCTGGTTCTTCCTGATGGCCGCCGAGATCTTCACCCTGGGCGACCGCGACTTTCGCCTGGCCGGCCTGGGGGCTTATTTGCAGACCGCCGCCGACGCTGGCGACCTGGTCGCCATTGGCTGGGGTCTGCTAACCCTGGTGCTGGTGATCGTGGCCCTTGACCAGTTGGTCTGGCGACCATTGCTGGCGTGGGCCGAGCGCTTCAAGATCGAGCAAGTAGAGAGCGATACGCCCAGCGTGTCGTGGTTCTACGAACTGTTGCAGCGGGCGGCATTCCCGCGACTGATCGGGCGCCTGTGGGAGCCGCTGAACCTGGCGATTGACCGGATGATGATCGGCGAACTCGCACCTATACGCACTGCCAGCGCCGCGACGCCAGAGCGTTCGCCGGTTACCTGGCTGTTCATCGGGGTCGTTGCGGCGCTGGCCCTGGGGGGCGCGTTTCTGGGCGGGCGGCTCCTGGTGCAGGTGCCGCCCGCGCAGTGGCTCAGCATTGCCCTGGGCGTCGGCGCGACGTTGTTGCGCGTGTCGGCTGCCCTGGTCATCGCCCTGCTCTGGACGGTGCCGGTGGGCGTGTACATCGGCACGCATCCCCGGGCCGCGGCGGTGCTTCAGCCGCTGGTGCAGATCGTTGCTTCGATCCCCGCCACGGCCCTCTTTCCGGTGCTGGTGCTGGCGCTGCTGAACGCTCCCGGTGGGCTGAACCTGGCCGCCGTGCTGCTGATGCTCCTCGGCACCCAGTGGTACCTGCTCTTCAACGTCATCGCCGGCGCCGTCGCGCTGCCCCAGGATCTGCGCTACACCAGCGACCTGTTGCAACTCTCGGGCTGGATGCGCTGGCGCGTGCTGATCCTGCCTGCCCTCTTCCCCTACCTGATCACCGGCATGATCACCGCCAGCGGCGGCGCCTGGAACGCCAGCATCGTCGCGGAATACGTGGTGTTTGGAGGCGCAACCTATGCCACCCTGGGGGTGGGCGCGCTGATCACCTCCGCTACCGCCGCTGGCGATTATCCTGGCCTGCTGGCGGCGACCCTGGCTATGGTATTGACCGTGGTGGCGATCAACCGCCTGGTCTGGCGACGGCTCTACCGGCTGGCTGAGACGATCTACCGCATGGATTGACGCACAAGGAGCGAGCAATGAGCGCCTCTCGAACCCCGGCGCTGGTGGAGGTGCGCGGCGTGGCCCAGCGCTACGGGCGCGGCGACAAACGCTTTACCGCCGTAGAAAACATCAACCTGAGCATCCGTGAAGGCGAGTTCGTGGCCCTCCTCGGCCCCTCGGGCTGCGGCAAGAGCACCCTGCTGCGGATCATCACCGGCCTGAACGCGCCGAGCGAAGGCACGGTGCTCTACCGCGGCGCGCCGCTGCGCGGGGTCAATCCCAAAGCCACCATCGTCTTCCAGACCTTCGCGCTCTTCCCCTGGCTGACGGTCGAAGAAAACGTGGCCGTGGCCCTGCAGGCCCGCGGCGTGGCCATCGAGCCGGCCCACGCCCGCGCCGTTGAATTGATTGACCTGGTTGGTCTCGATGGCTTCGAGCAGGCCTACCCCCGCGAACTGTCGGGTGGGATGCGCCAGAAGGTCGGTATTGCCCGCGCGCTGGCCGTGGACCCGGAGCTGCTCTGTCTCGACGAGCCGTTCAGCGCCCTCGATGTGTTGAGCGCCGAGACCCTGCGGGGCGAGGTGCTTGAACTGTGGACCGGCGGCCAGTTGCAGATCCGCGCGGTGCTGATGGTTAGCCACAATATCGAAGAGGCGGTCTTTATGGCCGACCGGATCGTAGTGATGGACAAGGGTCCGGGCCGGATCATGGCCGAGGTGGCGGTGAATCTGCCCCATCCGCGCGACCGCAAATCCGACGCCTTCGCCGCCCTGGTCAACCGCGTCTACGCCCTGCTTATGGGCCAGACCCAACCGGAGGAGATCGAGTTCGGCACTGAGCCAGGACAGGCGGGTGTCACCCGCGCTCTGCCCCTGGCACCGGTGACGGCACTGGCCGGGTTGCTCGAGCACGCCAATGCTACCCCGTACGAGCGTGACGAAATCGCCCAGTTGCGGGAGGATCTGGGTCTCGATCTCGATCACCTGCTCCCCCTGATCGAAGCGGCCGAGCTGTTGGGCTTTGCGCGGGTGGAGAGCGGGGCGCTGATCCTCACGCCGCTCGGCGAGGCCTTTGCCGAGGCCAGCATCCTCGCCCGCAAAGAGATCTTTGCCACCCGCCTGCGGCGCCTGCCTTTCTTCCGCTGGATGCTGCGCATGCTACGGGCTGCAGGCGACCAGGCCCTGCGCTGGGAAGTGCTGCTTACCGCGCTGGAGCGTGACTTTCCCCCGGAAGAAGCCGAACGCCAACTGGACATCGCCAGCGAGTGGGGGCGTTACGCCGAACTCTTCGCCTACGATGATACCGAGGGGGTTTTCTTCCTGGAGAGTCAGGCAGCGGCGGCGCCGGCAGGGGCAGAAGAGCGCTGATTCAGTCTGTCAATAAACTGTTCGTGGGAGGACTGCGCCCTCCCACACCCTCCCGTGCACAGGCTATATGCACGATCACTCAGGCGCCGATTTCCACCGGGACACAGCGCCGTCCCCAGTGCCCCGGCCGCGGGTCGAAGCGTCCGGGCAGGGCGAGACCGCAGCGCGGGCAGCGGCCCTGAGCATCGAGGTTCCAGCAGCCGAGGCGGTACCAGTCGCGTTCGATAAGGCGCGTACCACACGCAGGGCAGGTGGTCGTCTCGCCGGGAGGATTGTGGATATTGCCGGTGTAGACGTAGCGCAGGCCGGCGGCAAGCGCCTGGTCGCGCGCCCGGATGAGCGTCGCCCGGGGTGTAGGCGGCACATCGAGCATCCGGTAGGCCGGGTAAAACGCGCTCAAGTGCAGGGGCACATCTGGACCCAGATTGGTGACAAGCCACTCACACAGCCGTGCCACCTGCTCGGGCGCATCATTATGACCGGGGATGAGCAGATTGGTTACTTCGAGCCAGACCGTGGTCTCGTGGTAGAGGTAGCGAAGTGTATCAAGGACCGGAGCGAGATCGCCGAGGCAGACCCTGCGATAGAAGTCCTGATCGATGGCCTTGAGGTCGATATTCGCGGCGTCTATGTGAGCAAAGAAATCCTGGCGCGCCGCAGGATTGATATAGCCAGCCGAGACGGCCACCGTCTGCAATCCGCGGGCGTGGGCCGCCTCGGCGCAATCAATGGCATACTCGGCGAAAATCACCGGGTCATTGTAGGTAAAGGCTATGCTGCGACAGCCGGCGGCCACGGCAGCATCGGCCACGGCCGCCGGGGTGGCCCGGGCGAAGAGGCGATCCAGCGACCGGGCCTTCGAGATATCCCAGTTCTGGCAGAAGCGACACCCCAGGTTACATCCGGCAGTGCCAAACGAGAGCACAGCGGTACCAGGGTAGAAGTGGTACAGCGGCTTCTTCTCAATCGGGTCGATGCAGAAGCCTGAAGCCCGACCATAACTGGTAAGGGCGATCACACCATTGCGGGCCTGACGTATGAAACAAAAGCCACGCTGACCCTCGCGCAGCCTGCACCCGCGCGGGCAGAGATCGCACTGCCATCGGTCATCGTCGGTCCGATGCCACCACTCGCCGACGATCACCCCCGGTTCAAGAAAGACTCGTTCCGGCATTGCACTGCGGAGAACGGATGCCCGTACTCCTGACTCCGGTCATTACCATTCCGGGGCGGCCAGTTCACGCAACTGGCGAGCAAAATCAGCCACCTTCGGCTGCACCAGGCGCGCGAAGTCAGCGTAGGCCAGCCCGATCGTCTCGGTATGGGTGCCGGCCTGGAAGACAATGCGCTCCTGCGCCGTCAACTCCGGCGCAACATAGACCGGAATGCCATACAGGTTCCCGAACGGCGGCATCGCGCCCACCTGACAATCGGGGAAGAGCCTGGCCAGTTCCGGCTCCTCGGCCAGACGCAGATCGTAGATCCCCAGCGCCGCGCTGAGCAACTCCATATCAACCTGGTGGGTCGCCGGCAGCACGAGCATGATCGGCGCCTCACCGGCCATCACAATGACCACCTTGGCCATCATGAATTCGGGGAGATGCTCGCTAGCGGCAACCTCTCGGGCCGTGAAGGCCAGCGGATGCTGCTGGAGGACAAAGTCAACCTGCTGGTCGCGCAAATACGCAGTGAGCGTCTCGAGGCAAGCCATAGCGCCACCTCCAATGCTACAAGCGCGGGTACGCAGCTATTACCACCGGCCAGGGGCCGGAGCACAACCAGCACACGGCGCAACGCGGAGCGGCGCAGCGGAGACACCAACATCACGGGAAGCAACCGCAGCCCGCGTAGGGTGAGTATACGCCGGCAAGCGGCGCGTGTACGCAAAGAACGGTTCACCCCGGGAGAAGATCGGGCTACCGGTATGCCAGGCATGCCTCACGGTGGCCCGCGCACGAGAGGGGCCAGAAGGGCTGCGCCCTCCCAGCGGCGCCTGCGTGCACCGCCCCGTGGTGCGGCGCAGCCGCGCGGGCGTCTGCTCTGCAA
>CAKZKA010000096.1 GCA_937120965.1 uncultured Chloroflexota bacterium | reverse complement strand
TGGGACGGAGGCCGGGTTGCTACCTGCCGGAAAGTCCGTAACCGTCCTTTACAGTTTCGAAGAGGCCAGTTATGTACCGCAAACGACTCTGGTCAGGACTGCTCACGCTCGTCGTCACGCTGGTCTTCGGCACAGTTACCGTCGGGCCTGCCCGTGTAACCCTGGCGACTGCGCCAGCGCAGTCAGCAAGCGCCACCTATCCTTTCTTGGAAAGCCAGGCGATTGAGAGGGCGGTAGGATACCTGCGAACGCAGCAGGTTTCCAGTGGGGGCATTAACTCGTTCGGCGCCGGCGCCGACCCCGGCGGCACCAGCCGGTTGCTCATGGCGCTCAATGCCGTGGGCTACCCGGCCAATGCGCTGGTCTCTAACGACAACCGCACCCTGGCCGATTATCTGGCCGCCGAAGTGGTTGGCTACATCTACAAGGACGACACACCGGCAACTGACAATCTGTTTCCCGGTCGCGCGGGGTTGGTGCTGGGGGCAGTGAGCGCTGCGAGGTTGGACCCACGCAACAAATTCGGCGGTGTGAACCTGATCGCCGAGCTCGAAGGCGTCTACCGGGCCGATGGCACCTACAGCACCAATGCTGTCGAGGGTTTTGCCAGCGGGCAGGCTAGCGAGATCAATCAGACACTGGCGATCCTGGGGCTGGTCTCTGCGGGGCGACCTATCCCACCAGCGGCCACGCAGTGGCTTATTGGCCGGCAGCGCGAGAACGGGAGCTGGATTAACAGCATTGATGTGACCGGCTACGGCCTGCTGGCGCTTATTGGCAGCGGCAATGTGCCGCCGACCGATCCGGCGGTGCAGCGAGCACTGGCCTTCCTCCGCGCCAGCCAGACCGGGCGCACGGCGCTCTGGGGAGACACTGGCGGCGACGAGCCGGCCAATAGTAGTGGCTGGGCGATGACTGCGCTGTCAGCCTACGGCTATGTGCCAATGACCCGCAGTTGGGGCACGGGCGGCACTCATCCGCGTCAGGCGTTGCTCGGGTTACAAAACGACGAGGGAGTGATCGCCCTGCGCTTCTTCAATGCCTACGCGACCCTGGAGGGACTCTACGGCCTTACCGATCAGCCGCTGTTCCTGGGGCGACCGTTGCGGGTCGAGCGGGGGCTGGCCTACCTCAGGGAGGCACAGAATCCGGATGGCGGATGGCCTGCCTTCGGAAGCGCCTCGGCGCCAGACGCAACCCTGGATACTCTGTTCGCCTTTGTGGCTGCCGGTTATAACCCCAATCAGCTCCGCAGCAGCACAAACAATTCGCCCCTCGATTACCTCGCTGCCACTGCGCCTACCTACACACGCGATGATAGCCAGCGGATCTTCCCGGCTCAAACCGGCAAGTTGATCGTCGGGGTTGTGGCGGCAGGCGGCAACCCTGCCAGTTTTGCGGGATTCAATCTGGTGTCCGATCTGCAATCCACCCTTCAAGCAAACGGCTCTTACAGCACGGATGCGCAACGGGGCTTCACCAGCGGCGCCGCCAGTGTCACCAACCAGTCCTTCGCCATACTCGGCCTTGTCGCAGCCGGTGAGCCAATTCCGGCGCAGGCCATTACCTTCCTGAACAGCCTCCAAACAGCCAGCGGCAGTTGGGGCATTGTTGACGAAACCGGTCTTGCTTTGCAGGCCTTGATCGCTGCCGGAGTTGCACCGGATAGCCCTGCTGTTGTCAACGGCATCAACTTCCTGCGTAGCTCGCAAGCCGCCAGTGGGGGTTGGGAGGCGTTCGGCGCAGTCAATAGCAACTCGACAGCCTATGCCATTCAGGGGTTGCTCGCCGCCGGAGTGGACCTGACGCGTCCGGAGTGGCACAAGCAGGGTCGCTGGCCTCTCGGTGCGCTGGCCAGCTTTCAGAAGCCGAATGGCCCCTTTGTCTACCATTGGGGCTCGGCAAGCGGCGGATTCAACCCGGCAGCTAATAACTTGCTCGCCACCCAGCAGAGCATCCCGGCACTGCTCGGCGCTTTCTACCCCTACCGGACGAGCGGGACCCTGGCCTCCAGCTTCACGCCGATCAATCGCGGGCCGAACCCGGATCGCCTGATTACCGCACCGATCATCATCGAGATTAACCCCCAGCGTACCCAGGCCACGGTAATTGCGCCGTTCGGAAGCGATCTCAACGCCAACGGTAGCGCAACAATCGAGTGGGATGTCCTCCGCAACTCAGCCGACGCCGCGGCGTTTCAGAGCGTGCCGGTCACCCGTGAGCCGGGGGCCTTCCGGGCAACGATCAACCTTAGCGGCGCTAGCGTTCGCCCCCTTGACACGCTGCGGGTGCGCGCGACGTTCAGCGACCCCGATGGAGTTCAGGATGGAGGAACGCTGGCGACCAGTCCGGTTGCCGTGATTGGAGACCTGGCGCCACAGCGGCGCTATCTGCCGATTGTTGGACGATAAGGCACACCTGCGAGCGGCGCAGCGACGCTGCGCCCGCATCTGCTCCGCCCCGGGGGGAGGGCTTGCCGCTCCACAGGCAGGGGGATGGGGAAACCTCTCAGGTGTAGAGTTTTTGGGGGCTGCGCCGCCCGACTCCGGACACCCCACCCCCCTACCTCCTCCCCTTCCAGGTTCAGGGGCGGACAGAACATATGGGCGACGACGGGCGCTCTGGCGTTGGGATGCGCTGGTTCGTCCTCACCCCCTGCCCCTCTCCAGCGAAGCTGGAGAGGGGAGACCAGAGCCGTGCGCGGGGGCGTTCCAATGCGGCGCAAGCCACGTTGGCTCGGATGTTCGGTCCGCCTCTGAACCCTTCCAGGGGAGGGGGTGAGGGCCAGCAGCCCATCAGGACGCCATCCGCCAAAAACTCTATCCCTGAGAGGATGGGGAAACCCGGTTTCTCCTATTTTTTTACATCAGGACAATGCCCAACCACCGAAAACAGCGCCATCGCCAACACTCCATAGCGCGCCACGATGGGGCGCGTCGCTGGCGCGCTCTCCTGGGTGTCTGCCTGGCCCTGCTGCTGGTTACGCTGGCGATCCCCTCGCCGGCAATACCACACAGCGGCCCCACGCGCCAGAACCAGGCCGGGTTGATTGTGCGAACTGGTCCCAATGAGGTAGTTAGCCAGTGCGTTAGCTTCGATGAGGAGTGGATCAGCGGGCTGGCGCTGCTTGAGCGCTCGGGATTGCCCTTCGCCGCCGTGAATGACGAGCGCTATGGCGCATTTATCTGTGGCATTGCCGATGTAGGCTGTCCGGCAGATCGCTGTCTGTGCGCCTACCCGCCGCGCTACTGGCAGTACTGGCTCCTCGAACGAGGCGGCTGGCAAATCTCGCCTGTTGGCGCCAGTAGCCGGGTGGTGCGCGATGGCGATGTAGACGGGTGGATCTGGTCGAATGGCGCTGATGGCCCGGTCTTTGATGAGCGTTTCGGCAATCCCTGTCAGGCGGCTGCTGACAGGCGCGTGTATCTGCCGCTGGTGAGTCGTACATCGTTTTATACCAATTACCGTTGATGATGCCGCATTGCCTGAAGCGATTTCAAGCGTTGTGCTGCCCAGCGTGGCAATCCACAATCCAAAATCTAAAATCCAAAATGGTATTAGATTGCAGATTTCGGATTGCAGTTCGTGAAAAGGCTGCGCTCTTCCACAGCATGAACATGGTTGTTCTTGGGAGGGCTGCGCTTTCCCAACCCCCCTCAGGGAGGGGGTTGGGGAAACCCGGTTTCCCCATGTCCCAATTGCTGGTGGGAGCGGCTGGCGCCCCCACAGGCAGGGGTGCGGTTCGACAGGCTCACCGCAGGTGGGGAACGCGGGTTTCCCCGTATGTTCACCTCAGATGAAGTTCTTTCGACAACCTGGCCCACTTCAGCGTAGAACGATCGGCCATCTGATCGGTGTTCTGGTTACGCTGACACTGGGGATCGGCCTGGTACCAGGGCTGCCCCTGGCAGGTTGGATCCGCGCCCAACAGCCGACCCGGGCCGGGCTGGTGGTCGAGTATGGCAATGGGCGCATCGAGACGTTCTGTATAGATACCGGCGATGTTTTTGGGGTAAGTGCCGAAGAACTCCTCTTGAGCGCGCCGATTGAGGTGCAGATGTTTCGTGAGTACGGGAATACTGCCGTGTGCCGCATCGGCAGCGAGGGATGTCCAGCAGAGGCGTGCTACTGCGCCTATGCCGGTGATGCGCCACAGAGCCGCCTCTGGCTGAGCTACCGGCTCCGCAATGGAGCCTGGCAGCGCCCTGAACCGGCCGAGGTTCATCTGAGCCGCCGACGGGTGTTCCCCGGTGATGTTGAGGCATGGGTCTGGGGCTACCCGGGCGATGGACACGGTCAGGGTGCAGCCCGTCCATCGCGGGTGGTGAGCTTCGCGGAGATCTGCGCTGCGGCAACACCGACCGCAACGCCCACCGCTACGCCAACCTCAACCGATACCCCGGCGCCGAACGATACCCCGGCGCCAACGGACACACAGCCACCCACTGCTACAATCCTGCCGGCGCCGGAGGAGCAGTCACGCCCGCCGGAAGTGAACCCGCCGATAGTTTTGCCGGCGGCATCGCCGACACGTCAGACCCTACCGACGTTTGTGCGGCCTTCACCTACGACTACTGTCTCGGCGCGCGAGTCAGTCGCGATCCATCTGCCGCTGGTGCGCGGCGCTGCCGCGGAAACTCCACTGCCTCTGGTCACGCCGCGGGTGGCAATCGATGAACCATCGCCCACGCTGCCGATGCCCTCGGCGACCCTCTCCCCGACACCCGGGCTCGATCTGACAGCAACGGCAGCGATCCTCCAGACCGAGTTTGCCGTTCCGCCTGCCCGGCCCACGCCGACGGATGGTCAAGCGCCGGCAGGCGTCAGCGGGCCGGCGCCGATCTCAACTGCGCCATCGTCGCGCGCTCCGCCAGCGCCTCGCGCCACTCAACCGGCTGCTGGAGCGTCTGAGGTTGCTACGGCGCAGCCCGAGGAACCACCGGCATACCCGGCGCCGTCAGCCTTTGCCCAACGGAGCTTCGATCCGCCGGCGGGCTTTTTCCTCTGGCTGGCGCTTGCAGTTGGGGCATACCTGGCGCTGCTGCTGGCCCTTATCGTGGCGCAGCGCCGCGCCAGGCGCAGCCTGGATGATGATGATGCGCTCGTGTAAAGGAGTTACCGATGGCCGAAATGACCCGGACGACTACCGAAGCCTCCGCTACCGCCTCACCCTGGCCGCGCCTGGGATTGCGACCGCTGGCACTGGTCGTGATGGCGCTGATCTGGGCTGGAGCCTTCATGCTGAGTCTGGCGCTCGGCTCGGTACGCATTCCTCTTGATCAGGTGTTGACGATTCTGATTGGCGGCGAGCCGATGCGCACAACCTGGACGACGATTGTCAACGACTTTCGCCTCCCCAAGGCGCTAACGGCGACCCTGGCCGGCGCAGCCCTGGGCGTTAGCGGGTTGCAGATGCAAACCCTCTTTCGCAATCCCCTGGCCGACCCCTTTGTGCTGGGGGTCAGTTCGGGAGCCAGTCTGGGTGTGGCGCTGGTGGTGCTGAGCGTCGGCGCGGCGAACAACACGCTGCTTGCGGTCGCCGGTCTGCTGGGCAACCTGAGCCTGGTGGCGGCGGCCAGCCTCGGCGCAGGCGCGGTGCTTGTCCTGGTGCTCGTGCTGGCCCGGCGGGTACAGAGCAGCGTGACCCTGCTCATCCTGGGACTGATGATCGGCTACCTGACCAGCGCGATTGTCAGCCTGCTGCTCTACTTCAGCATCGCTGAGCGCATTCAGGCCTACATCGCCTGGAGCTTCGGCAGCTTTGGCGGAGTAACCTGGACCCAGATGCGCGTGCTGGCCCCCACTATTGGCCTTGGCCTGCTGCTGGCCCTGATGCTGACCAAGGCGCTCAATGCGCTGCTGCTGGGCGAAGCCTATGCCCGCAGTATGGGACTGGACATCCGCCGGGCGCGGGTGGGGATTGTTGCCAGCGGCGCTGTGCTTGCCGGGACGGTGACGGCCTTCTGCGGGCCAATCGCCTTTCTGGGCATCGCCATCCCCCATCTCTGCCGGGCCGTGTTTCGCAGCGCCGACCACCGCGTGCTGATCCCGGCCTGCGCCCTGGTCGGCGCCACTGCCGCGCTCCTGGCCGACCTGGCCGCCCAGGCCCCCGGCACGAGTGTAGTGCTGCCGTTGAACGCCATCACGGCGCTGATCGGCGCGCCGGTGGTGGTCTGGATTATTCTACGCCGTGGTGTCGGGAGGGGCGCCTTTGGTGTATGACACCTGACCGGCGTGAAGGGCGCCGGGCGCCCCGGCAGGCGGGGGCGTGGGGCAACCCCGGGTTCCCTATGTTCACGTTAGACGGTCATGCGCATGGCGCACACCGCCGCGATGAACGTGGGGTATCTCTGGGAGGGCCGCCCCCTCCCTGGCCCTCCCCCGCTGGGGGAGGGAACCGGGCGCCTCCCCGCAGGGAGGGGGGTGGTTCGGCAAGCTCACCACAGGTGGGGAAACCCGGTTTCCCCATATGTTCACCTCAGACGGTCATACGCATGGCGCACACCGCCGCGATGAACGTGGGGTATCTCTGGGAGGGCCGCCCCTTCCCTGGCCCTCCCCCGCTGGGGGAGGGAACCGGGCGCCTCCCCGCAGGGAGGGGGTCCGATGAGTGCCACTGTACTGGCAACTGAAGATCTGAGCATTGGCTACGCCCCCCGGCGTGGGCCACGACGGGTCATCGCCGCTGATTTGAACCTGGCCCTCCACGCTGGCGAGGTGGTGTGCCTGCTGGGGCCGAACGGCGTGGGCAAGTCTACCCTGCTGCGCACCCTGGTCGGGATGCAGCCGCCCCTGGGTGGGCGCGTGCTCCTCGACGGCGCCGATCTTGCCACCCTCAGCCCGCGCGAGGTGGCCCGCCGCCTCAGCGTGGTGCTGACCGAGCGCATCGAGGTGGGCCAGTTGACCGCCTACGCGCTGGTTGCCCTCGGGCGCCATCCGCACACCGACTGGACCGGGCGGCTGACACCGCGAGACGAGGAGGTGGCGCGCTGGGCGCTGGAAGCGGTTGATGCGGTAAGCCTCGCAGGGAGGCTCGTCCACGAACTGAGCGACGGCGAGCGTCAACGGGTGATGGTGGCGCGGGCGCTGGCCCAGGAGCCGCTGGTGATGATCCTCGATGAGCCAACTGCCTTCCTGGACCTGCCGCGGCGAGTGGAGATGATGGGTCTGTTGCGCCGTCTGGCGCGTGAGACCAACCGGGCGCTGCTGCTCTCCACCCATGACCTGGATCTGGCCCTGCGCAGCGCCGATGTGCTCTGGTTGCTGGCGCCAGAGGGCGTGATGCGCACAGGCGCGCCCGAAGATCTGGTGCTCAGCGGGGCCTTTGAGGCAACCTTTGCCAGCCAGGGCATCAGCTTTGATCGTCACCAGGGCAGCTTCCGCGTTCACCCCCCGGCCTACTGGCGCGTCGCGCTGACCGGCGACGGCCTGATCGGCGCATGGACCGCCCGTGCCCTGGAGCGGGCCGGGTGCCAGATCGTCGGCGGTGAGGAGCCAGCGCTGGCTCGCGTGATCATCTCCGGCAGCGATCTGGCGCCACGCTGGAACGTGTGGTTCGACGGCGCTCCACCGCAGCGGGTCGCCTCGCTGCGCGAGGTAGTGGCGCTGGTGCGTGAGTGGATGAGTGCCATGCGGCGATTGGGGTAGCCTGCGCGCACAGCAATGACTCCGAACTGGACAAGGTGCTGGCCGGGATACAGAATATGCTCTTCGTTGTCGGCTCCGATCTGACCGCAATCGAAGACACGCGGCACATTCCGCGTGTCCAGGCGGCAGATGTGGCGCTTCTCGAACAGCTTATCGATCAGCTCGAAGCAACGCTGGCGCCGTTACGTCAGTTTATTCTCCCAGGGGGAAGCCTGGCTGTGGCGCACCTGTTCATGGCGCGCACGATCTGCCGTCGCGCCGAGCGTGCTGTGGTCGCGCTGGCTCGCGATGAGCCTGTAACGCCGAGGTTATACCATTTTGGATTTTAGATTTTGGATTGTGGATTGCCACGCTGGGCAGCACAACGCATGAAATCGCTTCAGGCAATGCGGCATCATCAACGGTAATTGGTATTATACGCTACCTCAACCGTCTCTCTGACTGTCTCTTCGTGCGGAGCATCGGCTGTGATCAGGTTGCCAGTTGTTCCATCCTACCCCTTCTCGGCGCTCGTCGGGCAAGAGACAATGAAGCTGGCCCTTATGCTGGCAGTGATTGAACCGGCCATCGGCGGAGTGCTGATCCGTGGCGGCAAGGGTACCGCCAAGTCTACTGCGGTGCGCGCATTGCAAAGTGTACTGCCCGAACTTCCTCTTGTCACATTGCCCCTCAATGCGACTGAAGAGATGCTGCTGGGCGGGTTGGACTGGAGGGCTGCGCTCCAGACGGGCCACCGCCGCTTCCAGGCCGGTCTGCTTGCCCGCGCCGATGGCGGCATCCTCTATATTGATGAAGTCAACCTGCTCGACGATCACCTGGTGGATGTGATCCTCGATACGCTGGCCGCAGGCTGGCATCGAGTGGAGCGAGAGGGTGTCGCTGCGGCCCATGCGGCGCGCATAACTCTGGTAGGCACGATGAACCCTGAGGAGGGTGAGTTGCGCCCTCATCTGCTTGATCGCTTTGGCCTCTGTGTCGAGGTGCGGGCTGAGGCGGATCTGGAGCGCCGGGTGCTCGTCCTCGAGCGTCGTGAGCAGTTCGACCGCGATCCGCCGGAGTTTCAGCGCCGTTTTCACGCCGAGGAGGAGCGTCTGCGGGGTCAACTGCTGGCTGCGCGCGAGCAGATGGGCCGGGTAGGTCTGGCTTCACGCCTGCGTATGTTCATCGCCGAACTGTGCGCTCAACACCAGGTCGCGGGCCACCGTGCCGATCTGACCCTGCAACGCGCGGCGATGGCCCTGGCCGCACTGGAGGGGCGGCCAGAGGTTACGCTGACTGATATCGAACGGCTGGCGCCGCTGGTGCTGGGCCACCGCCGGCGCGAGGCCCTGCCGCCGCCGCCGCCACCCCCACCGCCCCCCCAACTGGCGCCGCCGCCACCCGCCCACTCGCCACCCGCCCCTGATCTCCAGCTACCCGGCGATGCGCCACCTCCCGACAGCCCCGGCCCTCCGCCCGCCGAAGCAGGCCCCGAACCGAGCCACCCCGCTGCTGATCGGGAGCGCGTCTTTGAGGTGGACAGCGGTTTCGTGGCGCAGCGAATCGAGACCCGCCGCGACCGTCTGACACGCCGTGGTTCCGGGCGTCGCTCACGCACCCGGACGATGCGCCTGGGTCGCTACGTGCGGGCCGTGCCTGGCCGGGGTGGACGCGACATCGCCCTCGATGCGACAATTCGGGCCGCCGCTCCCGAACAACATCACCGTTCACGTCCGCAGGGAATGGCAATCGCCATTCGTCCTCAGGATCTGCAAGAGCGCCAGCGCGAGCGGCGTATCGGCAACTTTTTGCTCTTCGTGGTGGATGCCAGCGGTTCGATGGGCGCCCGGGGGCGCATGGTTGCAACCAAAGGCGCCATTATGGCCCTGCTTACCGATGCTTACCAGAAGCGTGACCGTGTGGCCCTGATCACCTTCCGGCGCCACGGGGCAACTCTGGTCCTGCCTCCAACAGCGTCCATTGAACTGGCCGCGCGGCAATTGCGCGCCCTTCCGGTCGGCGGACGCACTCCACTCGCTGCGGGCCTGGCCGAAGCCACGCGGGTCGTGCGTTTGCACCTGGCAAGAGAGCCTGCCGCCCGCCCCATCCTGGTGGTGATCACCGACGGCAAGGCCAATCTTGCCGTGACCCCCGGCGCCGATCCATGGGGTGAGGCCCTACGTATTGCCGAACATCTGGCGCTTGAGCCACGCCTGACCCCGATTGTGGTAGACACCGAGGCCCCCGGCGTGGTCCGCTTCGGCCTGGCCCGCGACCTCGCTCAGGCCCTTGGCGCGGCATATTACGCGCTCGACGATCTCAGAGCCAATGATCTGATCGCCCTTGTACAATCGAGGTGACCTCCTATGGAACCGGTTCCGTACCCCTTCGCAGCGATCGTGGGTCAGGAGCGCATGAAGCTGGCGCTGATCCTGAACGTGATTGACCCGCGCATCTCTGGAGTGCTCATTCGTGGCGAGAAGGGCACCGCCAAGTCCACCGCCGTGCGCGCCCTGGCCGATATTCTGCCGGAAATCCCGGTGGTTGCCGGCGATGCCTTCCAGCGCGCGCCAGACGACCACTGGCGCGATGGGCTGCCAGCCGACGCGCTGGTAGTCTGGCGCAAGGTGCGCGTGGTTGAATTGCCGGTTGGCGCCACCGAAGACCGCGTTGTCGGTACGCTTGATCTGGAGTACGCCCTCAAGCACGGTGAGAAGCGCTTCGAGCCGGGTCTGCTGGCTCAGGCCCATCGTGGCTTCCTGTATGTGGACGAGGTCAACCTGCTCGATGACCATCTGGTAGACATTCTGCTCGATGCGGCTGCACTGGGAGTCAATACGGTCGAGCGTGAGGGAATATCCTTCAGCCATCCGGCCCGCTTTACTCTGGTCGGCACGATGAACCCCGAAGAGGGCGAGTTGCGCCCGCAACTCCTCGACCGCTTCGGGTTGTGTGTGCGGGTCGAGGGCATTCGGGATACCGAGGAACGTGTGGCGATCATGGAACGGCGGCTGGACTATGAGACCGACCCGGTCGGCTTCGCCCGCCGGTGGGCCGCAGAGACTGACCGGTTGCGCGAACGCATCGTTGCGGCCCTCGAAGTGCACCCCCGGGTCACGGTCGAACGCGCCCGGATGCTCGCCATTGCCCGGCAGTGCCAGGAGCTGGGGGTGGATGGGCACCGTGCCGACATTATCACGCTGAAGACAGCCAGAGCTCTGGCTGCCTGGCACGGGCGGGAACGGGTAGAGGATGAGGACGTGCGTCAGGCCGCCGAACTGGCCTTGCCCCACCGTCTGCGCCGCATGCCCTTTGACGCCATCCACGAGGTGCCACAATGAAGATCGTTCTGGTGAGCGCAACCGGGAATGGCATTCCTGCGGCGCGTCAGGCGCTGCTCCGCCTCGAGCAGGAACACCGTGGACAGTTTGTGCTCCAGGCGCGCGTGGGAAGCAATCTGGCGGATCGCGGGCAGGCAGTCGCTTTCGCCAATGAAGTCATCCGCTCCGCCGATGCGCTGATCGTCCTGCTGCACGGCGGCGCCGCCTCGTGCCCCCACTTCCACGAACTGGTGACCGCTGCGCGTGAAAGCCTGGCCTACTGCTACATCCATCCCTCCGACGAAGATGCGCTGGCGCTCTCGCAGGAGTTATCAACTGACTACGGGAGTCCCTTCTTTGACACTGTGCGGCGCTACATCCAGTTCGACGGCTGCGACAACTGGCGAAACCTGTACTGCATGCTCGCGAGCCGCCGGGGGTTGATCCTGCCCCACGATCCGCCGCAACCTCAATTGACGGAGGCGCTTTACCATCCCGACATCGGCAGCGCTCCGACCCTGGAGGCTTATCTGACCGCGCGGGGCATCTCTGTCGACGAGCTGCGTCGTTCCGGGCGCCCGATAATCGGCATGTGGTTCTACACCAGCTACTTTCACGATGGTAACCTGGGCTGGGTCGACGCGTTGATCCGCGAGATCGAGCGGCAGGGTGGCTTTCCCCTGGCATGCTTCTACATGCGCATGCCCGATCCGATCCGCAACAACCGCATCTCCGACTGGGTCATCGAAAACTACTTTATGTACGATGGCGAGCCGCTGATCCACGCGCTGATCAACATGATGGCCTTCGCCATCAGCCTTTCCACCCCGGCAGTGGCCGATGTCTACGCCCGCCTGGGCGTGCCGGTCCTGCACGCGATGGTACTGTTTTCGCCCTATACCTACTGGAGTGAGACAGTGCAGGGTGTGACTCCGATGGACGTGGCGATCAATGCGGCACAGCCCGAATTCGACGGCGTCCTGATCACGCTGCCGGTCGCCACCCAGGAGGAGCAGCCGCCCGATCCGCTTACCGGCGCGCGCCTGAACGCCCATCGGCCCATCGCCGAGCGCGTGACGGCCCTGGCGCGTATGGCTCTGCGCTGGGCCAGGTTACGCCTGATCCCCAACGCTGAGAAGCGGGTAGCGATCGTGTTTCACAATTATCCGCCAACGAATGAACGGATCGGTTGCGCTACCGGCCTGGACTCGCTCGAAAGCGTGGCGCGCCTGGTCCAGCAACTCGCCGATCAGGGCTATCGGGTTGAACGCCGGTACGCTTCGGGCGAAGACGTGATCGCCGATCTGCTGGCCCACGCCACCAACGATGCGCGCTGGCAAACCAGCGACGCCCTGGCAACCCGCGCAGTAGCCCTGGCCGCGCCGAAGCAGTATCAGCCCTGGGTAGCGGAGTGGCCCGCCGAGCGTCATCAGGAGATCAGCCGGGAGTGGGGGCCGCCGCCTGGTCCCATCCTGGCCCACAATGACCGGGTCGTTATCAACGGGATCATCAACGGCAATCTCTACATTGGCCTTCAGCCTCCCCGCGGCTTCGCCCACGACGCCGACAAAGTCCATGACCCCCTGTTGCCGCCGCCGCCGGCCTATCTGCTCACCTACCGCTGGCTCCGCGATGTATTTCGAGCCGACGCCGTGATCCACGTTGGCACCCATGGCACCCTGGAGTGGATGCCCGGCAAGTCCCTGGCCCTCTCGGCGCATTGCTACCCCGATATGGCGATCATGGACCTGCCAAACATCTACCCGTATATCATCAACAACCCTGGCGAAGGCGCACAGGCCAAGCGCCGCTCCTACGCCTGCGTGGTTGATTACCTGATCCCGGTGATGACCAGCGCTGAACGCTACGAGCATCTGGCGATCCTCGATGCGCGCCTGCTCGAATACATGCAGATGGCAGCGATGAACCCTTCTCAACTACCCATCCTGGCTCGCGCGATCTGGGAGTTGACCGTCGCCAGTCACCTCGACCGGGATCTGGAGATTGACGAGGCGGGAGCGTTCGCCGACTTTGATGCGTTTGCGCGCCGACTGCACAGCTACATCAGCGACCTGGCCGATACGGCGATCAGTGACGGGTTACACATACTGGGTGAAGCGCCCACAGGCGCGCAACTGGTCGAGTTCCTGGCTCAACTGGTGCGCCTGCCCAATGGCGCGATACCCTCCCTGCGCGAGGTGATCGCGCGCCAGTGGGGCTACGACTACGATGCTTTGCTGCGCGACCGCGGCGCCCCCGATCCTGCCGGACGTTTCCCCAGCGCCGGAACCGCCATCGAAGCTATCCACGCCGAAGCCCTGCGCCAGATCCAGGCCATGCTCGACGGCGACACGCGCGCCTGCGAGTCCGGACCACTGGCGCCGACGCTCGGCTATGTGCGTGATACGCTCATCCCGCGCCTGGCCCAGACAGTTGACGAACTGGGGTCCATCCACGCAGCCCTTGGAGGCCGGCACGTCCTGCCCGGCGGTAGCGGCGCGCCGACCCGGGGCATGGCCAACGTGTTACCCAGTGGGCGTAACTTCTACACTGTCGATCCGCTCAATATCCCCACTCCGGCCGCCTGGGAAATCGGCGTGGCTCTGGGCGATGCGATGGTCGAACGTTACCGCAGCGAAACCGGCCAGTTCCCCGAAACGATGGGTATGGTCATCTGGTCCGTACCAACGATGCGCACCATGGGCGAGGACGTCGCTCAGATACTCTACCTGATGGGCGTGCGCCCGCTCTGGAATCGCTCCAGCGGGCGGGTCGAGGGGGTGGCGCCGATCCCCGCCGCGGCGTTGAAGTTTCCGCGCATCGATGTGACCCTGCGCATCTCGGGGCTCTTTCGAGACACCTTCCCCAATCTGGTGGAACTGATTGACGATGCAGTACGTATGGTCGCTCTGCTCGATGAGCCGCCGGAGACGAACATGCTGCGGCACAACGTGCTGCGCGACCGCGAGGAGTTGCTGCGTCAGGGCTATGACCCCGAGGCCGCTCTGCGCGAGGCCACCTTGCGCATCTTCGCCGAACCGCCAGGAGCCTATGGTACCGGGATTGCCGAGATGATCGAAGCACAGGCCTGGCAGGATCGCGCCGACCTGGCCGAAACCTTCGTCAACTGGGGCGGCTACGCCTACGGGCGCCAGGTCTACGGTGTTGCCCGCCATGCCGTCTTTCGCCAACGGCTGGCCGGCATCCAACTGATCGTGAAAAACGAGGATACCCGCGAATACGACCTGTACAGCGACGATGACTGGGCTGCCTATCTGGGCGGGTTTGGCCTGGCAGTCAAGACCGCTTCCGGGCGCGCTCCACACGCCTACAGCGGTGACGCCTCCGACCCCGAGCGCGTCCTGTACCGTGACGTTCGGCAGGAAAGCCGGCGGATCTTCCGCGCGCGCATCCTGAACCCCAAATGGATCGCCGGCCTCCAGCGCCATGGCTTCAAAGGCGCCGGCGATATGGCCCATACCGTGGACAACGCCTTTATCTGGGACGCCGTGGGTGATGTGGTTGAAGACTGGATGTACGAAGACATGGCCCGGCGCTATACCCTCGATGAGGCCATGCGCGAGTGGATGCGCGAGGTCAACCCGCATGCCCTGCACAGCATTCTGGGGCGACTGCTCGAAGCCATCAATCGGGGAATGTGGCAGGCCGACGAGGCGATGAAGGAACACCTGGGTCGCCTGTATCTGGAAATCGAAGGCGATATCGAAGAGCAGGCGGAATAGGCGATGAGATTGTTGCGGCTGCGCCATACGGCCCCGTCGCACCCCTCAGAAATAGGCAGGGATTCTCCCGGGGCGCCCTCCTGCACTCTCCGCCGGGGCAGGGGTATGGGGAACCCGGGTTGGGTTCCCCATGCCTCTTTCGAGAGAGGTATGAGCGGGCTGGACCCCCAACTGGTATACGATGAGCGCCGAGGACAGGATTGATGTTACTGGAACGCTACTATGACGGCGTGGAAATTCACCGCGCCGACAAGATCATCTACGTGCGCTTCTTGTGTCCACACCGGGTCATCTCAACCTGTCGCAGCAGCGCAGGCGGGATACGGGATGACCTGGAGTACCTCTACAACCATCAGTCCTGCGAACCGCAGGGGCACTGGCTGAGCGACCAGATCCATAGACTGGCCATCCACCACCCTGATGCTTACCGCGAGTTGATCGCCACACGCCATGGCCTGCCCGCCGATCGTTGCGCCACCCTGGGCACGGCAGCCAGCATGCATATGGCCGGTATGGCCCACGAACGCTTCCGCGACCTGGAGGTCGTCGCGATTGTCACCGCCGGGGTCGAGACCAATGCGGGCCGCGCTGGCGATCCCGCCGCCTACCACGAAGAGGATGGGCGGTATATTCTCGCGCCGCACGCTGGCACCATCGTGATCATGCTCTGCATCAATCGCGAACTGCGCTCCGGCGCACTGATCGAAGCTGTCACGCTGGCGACCGAGGCAAAGACAGCAGTGCTTCAAGAGTTGAGCGTCCCCTCATGCTATTCCGATGGCCTGGCGACAGGGACCGGGACGGATCAGATCGCCATTGCCGCCCGGCTGGATGGTGCGCCACTGACCGGCGCCGGCAAGCACACCCGCCTGGGAGAACTCATTGCGCGCGGCGTGCAGGCGGCGTTGCGGCAGGCTCTGGCGCGTCAGAATGGCCTGTCACCGGCGGCGCAGTGTAGCACGCTGGCGCTTCTCCGGCGTCTGGGCGCGCGCGAGGAGACCTTCAGCGCAGCCATCTGCGCCGGCCTGAATGACGATGATGGGCAACTCCTGACGCGCAACCTCCAGGTCGTGCTGAACGATCCGCCTGCGGTGGCTGCCGTGGCCGCGCTGCTGCACCTGCGCGATCAATTCCTCTGGGATGTTTTGCCTCGGAGTTGTCTGCCCGACGTTTTCGCCAGTTACGCGGCCCAACTGGCCGCGGCGGTATCTGGTCGCCCGCAACGGCTACCGGCGTACCGTGAGATCCTGGCCCATCCCCCGCCGGCACTCACACCAGCAGCCACCCTTGACCTGATCGCCCGCGCGTTTGCCCTGGGCTTTAGCGAAAAATGGGCCGATCAGTATGGACAGAACCGCGTTTCTCCGTGACTTCTGTCCAGCAGGGAACCCGGGGTTCTCCACCTCCCTGCTCCGCAGGAAGGTTTGGGAGGGCTGCGCCCGGTTCCCTCCCAGCGAGGGAGGCCAGGAGCATTCGGGTTTCTGGCGGGTAGCGTCCTGATGCGCTGCTCATCCTCAGCCCCCGGTCCCCTCTTCGGCTCCGCTCAGGGCAGGCCTCTCCCTGAGCGGGTTCAGGGGTGGACAGAACGTATGAGCGCCGACGGGCGGTATGGCGTTGCGATGCGCTGGTTGGCTCCCGCCCCCTCCCCCGCTCCAGCTTTGCTGGAGCGCCTGCGCTGAGCCTGTCGAAGCGGGGAGACCAGAGCCGTGGGCGGGGGCGTTCCAATGCGGTACCAGCCACGTTGGCGCGGATGTTCTGTCCGCCCTTAAACTGAGCGGGAGAGAGGGGGGAGCGGGCGTGGGGACGCCCCATGTAGAAGTCTTCACCGGCGCAACTGCTGCCACCAGGCGTACAGAAACGCAACCATACACACCACCAGCAGCAGAGCGCAGAGCAGCAGCATCAGGCCGTTGGCCAGCACAACGGCCACGTTGCCGGAGAAGGGCTGGCCCCGGAGCAACGCATTCAGCAGGGGCAGCACGTGCAGCGTTGCCAGCACGCCGAGCAGCGACAGGACAGCCACGCTCTGCAGGGCGCGCCGAGCATAGCGTGGCTCCAGCGCTACAACGCCCAGCAAGGCAATCGGCATCCCGAAGAGGAGCGGAGTGACTGAGCTGACGCCCCGCGCTCCAATAAAGTAGCGGGTGACCAGGCCTATCAGCGTCAACAGGATGCCTGCCCAGAGGGCGATCCGTGGCGCCTGCCAGAACGTTTGCAATTCCGTTTTGCTCATAGAACGGTCTATCTACAACCGTTCACGGGAGACAGAGAGGACTCACCGCCCTGCACATCAAGGAACCGACTCTCATGGTACACCATTGTAGATTGCAGATTTCAGATGGAGATGGCCATACTGGCATTCCAGAGCGCCCCGGGGCGCTCCGGCGTCTGACCAGTAAGCGTCTGTGCCAGCACAACCCGGACACAGGACGCGCCCCTCCCGTAGCACCTCGCGCTGGTTAATAATCTCTTCGCCACACTGCTCACACTGTGTGCGAATGCCGTTCCGCCCGATCAGGGACCCCAGATCCACTTCGAGCATCACCGGATGCGCTACCAGCAATTCGGTGGTAGGCATGATCTGGTAGGCTTCCAGATAGGCATGCCAGCGGCTCCGTGCATCGGGTGCGTAGACACGGGCCAGTGCGCGAGCCTCGGGATGGGGGTGAATGCGGATGGCGCAGCCGGTACGTGTATCCACAAATGTTGCCGCAACCTTTCCCAGATCGATCAGGCGCAACGTTCGGCGGCCCAACCAGCATCCGGTCGCCACACTCACGCCATCGGCAAAACATCCATCGGTCTCGACAAAGGTAAACAGGCGTTTATCGATCCGGGGCAAGGTCAGGCCCAACAATTCCCCGGCATACATTCCCATACGCGCACCGAGCACCTGGCGAGGGCAAAGGTGGCGATGCATAGCCATCGATTGGGCCAGAGCTTCACGCAGCGGCGTTGAGCTAAGCAACAGCGTCATTGGATTTGGCTTTCTCCTGCTTACACATTACCGATGTGAGCACTGAGAGGGAGAGCGACTCCCTCGACGTTCCTACTCGTGGAGAAGGTTGGGGGAGGGCCTGGCCCTCCCCTTTGCCCATACGCCTCAAGCGACAGTCTCGAAGTTCGTCGGGTAATAAGTCAGGCGCGCATCAAGATCCTCCAGCCGTCCAAGTTTCCGCAGTCCGACCGCACTTCCTTTATAGTATGGAATGATCACTTCCGGATCGACGTAGGGAGTGGTCAGGCTGTTTGCTGTCGAGCGGGGATGCGCAAAGAGCATGAAGATCACGCCAGGTTTGACACTGGTGCTCACTACCGTGTAGGCCGTAGCTTCACCGTAGTCATTGTAGAGTTGGACGATGTCGCCTGGTTTAAGACCCTCCTTCTGAGCATCTTCGGGGCTGATCTCAATGAAGGGCATAGGTGCCCGTTCGGCATGGAAGGGGATGCGGAGATCATTGTAAAAGGTTTGCCAGTTGTTGTTCCGCCCATTGGTAAGGAAGTACGGATACTTGTCAATTTGCGCCTGCAATACGGCAGGAAAGCCAGGCCAGGAAGTGGGTAGCATCTTCGCCTTGCCACTGTCGGTATAAAAGGGCTCCCCGTTCTCGAAATAGCGCACCCGTCCCTGGGGTTTGCCATTCACGATGGTGACCGGGGTCTGTATACCGTTGTTGCCTGCCGCCTTCAGGAAGGCGTAGTCCACGCCTTTATAGCGCTCAGTGCTAGCCTTCACCCCCTCGGCAAACGACTCGCCGCCTTCCAGGAAGACCTCTTCAGCAGTTTGCCACTCGAAACCGCTAAACCGCCGGGTCAGCTCGGCATTGCCATCAGCCTGGGCCAGGGCCTTGATCCGTTGTGCTAGCATGCCAAAAATCTTCCAATCTGGCTCGGCAATCCCGGGTGGATCCATAAACTGCTCATAAAGCCGCAGCCGTCGCTCGCCGTTGATCGACGTAATCGGGCTTTCGCCCCAGGCTGCTGCCGGGAAGACGACGTGCGCAACGTTTGCTGTCTGGGTCGGATAAATATCCTGAACAATGATGAACAAGCCTCCCCGGCTGATAGCATCGAGCACCGCCTGCGCTCTGGTGGAGTTGTCGGCGGCGAAGTTAGCGTCCAGCGCATCGCGCACGAGCTTGCCACGTGTCTGCAACGTCTCGCGCATACGCTGAGCATTGAGGGTGGTGACCGCGGGATTGCACCCTACCACGTAGAACACATTGCCCTGACCCTGGCTCAGCAGATCGTCAATGTACGGCGCCGGGCGCGGCCCCGGATAGCCAGGACGCACGTAGCCCTCCTGGTGACCACCCAGACGCCCGCAGCCGGTTCCGGGCTTACCGAAGTTGCCGGTCAGCAGGGCCAGGTTGACAATGCTGCCGACATTCTGGTAGTTCTTTAACCCCCAGATAATACCTTTTTCGTAGAAGAACATCGTGCGTGGGCGGCTACCATCGGCTTTAGTCTCAGCGATCCAGCTCGCCGCCTGCTCGAGTTGTGTCCGCGACAGCCCGGTGATGCGTTCTGTTTCTGTCAGCACCTCGTCCAGGCTCTTGTCAATCTGCAGGCTCTGGTCGAGGAACGGCTGCACAGTTTCAGCTTCAACCCGGTTGGCGAGGAAATCGCTATCGTGCCATTTGCGCTCATAAATGATCCGTGCCAGCGCATTAGCCAGCGCGATGTCGGTGCCGGGCTTGAGCTGCAGATGCAGCACACGGTCCTTGCCGGCAGCCTGCTCACTTACCACGACCGTGGCAGTACGGCGAGGGTCGATAACAATGATACGGCCTGGCCCAACCAGCTCGCCAGGACGGGCCGCCTCCTTGTCTTTCACCGTCGCACCTTGCAGGTTCGGCAGCATATGGACGAGGTACAGATTGGTCTGTGTTTCGTACGAGTTGCAGCCCCACAGCACCATCGTATCGGTCAACTCGGCATCCACGCAAGCAAAGTTCAACTCTGGCACACCCATATCGCGCGAAGCGTGCACTTCCGAGTTATAGGCAGGCCGGTTGTGGATCGAACAGTTGACGGTCTGTACCGCGTCGAAGAAGAACTTGCCAACGGCCCAGTTATTCTCGAATCCGCCGCCACCGCCACCGTGGTCAAAGATCTTCATAAAGATCGAGTCGTTGCCATCCCGCTGGATACTCCCATAGATCACCCGCGCGGTGAGATCGAGCGCGTCGTCCCAGGTAGTAGTCACCTGATCGGTTGCGCGGTAGACGAGCGGATGGGTCAGGCGAGTGTTGGTCGGGCCATCGGGCCGATAGAGACTACTGCCGAGGGTGCCACCCCGCCCCGAATGGTGGCCTTTGTTAACCACACACTCCTGATCGGGCACGATAGCGATGTTGAAGCGCCGGCCATCGCGCTCAGTGATCACCGCATGGTGCGCCGGAGCGATCCAACCCGCCTTCAGGGGCGCTACCGGTTGGGTGTAGTCTACGCCCAGGGCATTCTCTTCAGGTCGCAAACCTCCGGCTTGACCTTCAGGCCACTTATAGACATGGTACCCACAGCCAACGATGCAGTAATGACATACCGTCTGAAACTTCTCGGCAGTAGTAGGGGGCAATGGAACCCGATCCGCAGGACGATGTACAGGCATAGCGATCCCTCCTACAGCTCAGTTAGACTCAGATTATGGGGCCGTCCGTAGATCAGCCCTTGCACGCCGACCGCATAGATATCCTGGCCTTCCACTTCGAGCACGACCCGCGGCAGGTGCTGCGTAGCCGGGCCGCTGATCAACATTGCGTCAGTGGCAGCGTCGAAGTGACTGTAATGGCACGGGCACATAAACACTCTGGTTGCGGGGTTGTACGTTACCGGGCAACCCATATGCGTGCAGAGGCCGCTGTAGGCCACGATATCTTCATCAGGCCCAACACCTCCCACGGTCTTTGCCCCCAGTTTGAGCACCTGAACTGGCGAGAACTGATCGGGGTAAGCAGTACTGAAGACGCCTTTTTGCAGATCGCTAAGAGTTGCGATCTTCAGCCGTGGATAGGGCAATACATCGCTGACCAGCGGCGCAGTGACCGGCTCAGCAGCGGCAACGGGGGTAGGGACCTGTGGCGCGGTGGGCGCCGGTGCAGTGGTAGGAGGAACAACTGTAGGCGGTGCGGGGGGCGCCGAGCAGGCTGCCAGCACGGCAGCCGTGCCGCCAAGGGAACCGAGTTTGAGAAAACTACGCCGACCAAGACGCACTTGCTGCGTCCCGGCAACCCCGTCGGGGGGAGTGACTCCCTGATCCTCCATAGATCACCCTCCATAGCATTGTATGCGTAACACACTCGTGGGATACGATGAGCATACTCGCCTGGTCCGGGGTTGGGGAAGATCCAGAGGGGTCAATCCGCTGATCCAAAGGGCTCAACGTATACACGCATCGCGCTGCCAGAGCACCGTGTGTTAACCGGCTCGTGGCAACGTTGCGGGGGCCTGCACACTCCGCAGGTCCTCGTATCCCCTGCCCTCAAATCCACCCTCGTCGCATGGCCTCAGCAACCAGTTGGGTTCGGTTGCGAACCCCCAGGAGGTCGGTTAGTTCCTGAATACGCCGTTTGACAGTCACCTCGCTGACGTGCAGCATTGAGCTGATCTCGGACGTAGTTGCGCCATTGGCCAGCGCCTGGAGCACCCGCAAGGCACTGGTATCACCACCCACCGCCTGGCGTACTCGCTCCCGGCGCAACTCGGCCACACCCGTGAACAACATTCCCACCAGGGTCGGCGAGACGACATGCTCTCCACGCGCTACAGTGCGAATCGCATCCAGAATGGTGGCATAGGCACTGTGCTTCAACAGGTATCCCCGTGCCCCAGCCTCGATCGCAGCCATCACATAGGCCGGTTCATCGTAGCTCGAAAGCACAAGACACGCTGGCGCAGGTGATCGCTCCTGAATCCGCTGCAGGACCTCGAGACCGCCCAGGCGCGGCATACGCAGATCGATGAGCACGACATCAGGGGCGAGTGTGGCAAGCAAGGGCAGCACCTGGGTGCCATCATCAGCCTCACCCACCAGCATCATATCTGTCTGATAGCGGATCAGGCTACGCAAGCCTTCGCGCACAATGGGATGATCGTCGGCAATGAAGACACGGATCATGAGCGCCTCCGTGAACACATACTCCACTACCCATCGCTTGCCCGGCGGCTCGTGGGCTTTAAGAATTTACTCCGGTATAGCCCGCGCAGGCGAGCCTGGCCTTCCCTGGCCAGGGCGTTTATACCCTCGGCACGGGCGGCTACTCGGTTTAATTCTTTATAACCATAATCCACGGGGGCTACCGTCTGCGAAGTTCGCCCTGGCGGACCAGTCACTGAGGAAGCTGCAGGCGGCGCCGGTCAAGCGGCAATCTAACCACAACGCGGGTTCCTTTTCCAGGGGGCGAATCTATCCAAAAATCGGCGCCGATGGCATAAGCGCGTTGGGCCATACTTAACAGTCCGACACCACCGCCTCGCACAGTTGCGCCACCGCGTCCATTATCATCCACACTCAGGGTCAGATACTGTTCATCGCATACCAGACTGATCCCCACGCGTGAGGCGCAGGCATGGCGGCTACAATTGGCCAGGGCCTCCTGGACGATGCGGTACAGCGCAATAGCCTGTGCCCCCTCCAGTGGTGGAAGACCGGGATCAAAGGCGTAATGCACCCGGGCCTGCGTCGCGGCCGCCCAGCGCTCACCCAGCTCGGACAGCACGATCGGAAACTCTGCTTCTCCCAATCGTGGTGGGTGCAGATCATGAACAATCCGCGAGAGCTCCTGTTCGACCGTATCAAGTGCGGTCCGACTGTGGCTGAGGTGATCCTGCGACGCCCGGACATTTCCGTGCAGTAGCGCTGTATGCGCGGCTTCGAGATGCAATTGTGCGCCCAGCAGGGCCTGCCGCGCACCGTCGTGCAGATCACGGGCGATCCTGACCCGCTCTGCCTCGCTGGCTGCCAGTACGGCTGAGACACCAGACACAACTGCATACTCATTGGGGTTCTCTAAGCACGCCGGCTCTCCCGGCTGCTGATCTGGCGGGTGACCGAGTCGCCAATGTTGCACCAGCGCTAGCGCTGCCAGATCAGCGTACTCATACACAACACCCAGGCGATCAGCTTCGATAGCCAGGGCGCGGTGGGTGTGTGAAAGCTACACGACGGCAATATTCTGGCTCTTCCACTGCAACGGCACACTCAAGGTCAAGCGGCAATCACCACCGCGACAATAGTGCAAACGTGCCTCGCTGTCGTGAGCACAATCAACAATCTGGGGCAAAGAACTGCGCAGCGTATGCCGGGTCAGAAGCACACCATCGAGCGCTTCTGTGGCACATCCAGCCTCGTCGTGGGAATGCCGCGCCACGAGTGCAATCCCTTGCTGCCTATCAAAGAGGTACAACTCGCCGCAATCGGCGCCCAGCATTTCACAGCCGAGTTGCAAGATTGCTTCTGGCAGCGCCCTTTCACCCAACCGGGCCAGCAATTGTCTGGCTATATCCAGACGCGATTGCTGACTGATAACCTGATATTCTGAGGACGCGGAGCCATTCATTCTCACTAACAGCTCTCTGTGCCGTTGTGCCACTTTCTTGCTCTGCTTCTTTGCACGAGCTGCCATAGCATTAACCCTATCAGTCATCCATGCGGCTGCGCTGCACAACGCCAGGATGAACACGGGTTGTTTCCTGGGAGGGCGTGGAGGCGCGGCGACGCCGCGCCTCCACCCCCAAATCCTCCCCACAGGCAGGGGATGGGGAAACCCAGTTTCCCCATGTCCCAACCGCTGGTGGGAGCGGCTGGCGCCCCCACAGGCAGGGGCACGGTTCGACAAGCTCACCACAGGTGGGGAAACCCGATTTCCCCATATGTTTACATCAGACACGGAGTTACTATTTATCGTACCTGTCTCTCTACGAGACGTCAATGTTGTGAAAGTCGTCGCATTTCGGAGCCATTCCAGGCTCTCCAATAATCCTCCGCGCAATCGTCAGCGCGGCTTCCGGGAAGCCGACCAGGGCGGCCTGCTGGCGCATTGCGGCCAGGCGCTCGGGCTGTTGCAGGAGTACCAGGGTGGCCCGCGCGGCCATCTCCGGCATACGCAGTTGCACACCTGCGCCCACACCGGCCACAAAGTCGGCGTTCCATTCCTCGTGGCCGAGCAGGGGATCAACAATGACCAGCGGTGCGCGGCGCGCCAGCGCTTCGCTGACGATCAGCCCGCCCGCTTTGGTGATCACCACATCACTGGCCACAAGCAAGTCGTCCACATAGTCAATGCGCCCCAGGCGCCTGAGGCGCATAGCTGGCCCATCGCCAAAATCGCTCAGCGCCTGGTTCAGCTCCGTATTGCGCCCCGCTACCGTCACCAGCGTGCCCGGCATTTCGCTCGTCAGCAGCTCCTCGACTACCAGGCGCACCCGCCGGGCTTCGATCCCACCCCCGAACAGGGTAATCACTGGCCGGTCAACCGGCAGACCGCGCCGGGCGCGCACCTCGGCGCGCTGCTTTGGCTCGGCAACTTCGAGGTTGATCGGAATGCCCGTGACCTCCAACAACTCCGGCGCGAGACCGCGCCGCTCCAGGGTCCAGCGGGTAAAGATGCTGGCCAGGAAATAGCGCTGCACGCCGGGCACCAGCCAGCTACTGTGGGCCAGAAAGTCGGTGATCACCACGTACAGTGGCACGTCCAGCAGGCCCTGCTGTCGGCGCAGGGCCAGGATGTACCCGGCGATGGGGTGGATCGAAACCACTGCATCGGGCTGCGCCTCGGCAAACAGTCGATCCAGGCGCGTGAGGAACGGCCGGGTCAGCAGCCCCAGCAGGCGGTTCTGACGGAAGGCCGCGGCGATATCACTCTCATTGCTGCGTTCGTAGATAACCCGGTAGAACTGCTGACCCCGCTCGCTCAACTCCATCTCGAGATGCGCGCGCGTGATCGTGGCGCGCACCACGCTGCTGGCGTAGTCCAGCACATCTTCCACCCTCGGCTCGGCGCCCAGGCGGCTGAGCGCGGCGGCTAGCGCGTTGGCCGCGCTGCCATGCCCGGCGCCCAGAGACGCGTAGAGGATCAAGACTCGCAGCATAGGCCCCTTTCTGAGGTGAACATACGGGGAAACCGGGTTTCCCCACCTGTGGTGAGCTTGTCGAACCGTGCCCCTGCCTGTGGGAGCGCCAGCCGCTCCCAGCAGCGGCTGGGACATGGGGAAACCGGGTTTCCCCATGCCCCTGCCTGTGGGGGGCAGCAAGCCCTACCCACCGGGAGGGTTTGGGAGGGCTGCGCCCTCCCAGGAAACAACCCGCCCGCGGGGAGGGTTTGGGAGGGCTACGCCCTCCCAAGAATAATTATTTTCATTCCAGCGTTGTGCGGCACAGCCGCATGGATGACCGAGGTGAAAATACGGGGAAACCGGGTTTCCCCATCCCCCTGCCTGTGTGGAGCGCCAGCCGCTCCCAGCAGCGGTTAGGAGATGGGGCAACCGGGCTTCCCCACACCCCTGCCGGCTGGGGCGCCAGCCGCTCCAACCAGCGGTTGGGGAATGGGGAAACCGGGTTTCCCCATCCTCCTGAGTTGTGCGGCGCAGCCGCACAGGCGTCTGATACAATAGGCGCTATGCAGCCCCGACGCATCGCCATTGACGCCAGCCGGATCAGCGTTGCCGAACGCACCGGCACCGAACGCTACACCTTCGAACTGCTGGCCGCCCTGGCTCGCATTGATCGCTGGAACACCTACACTCTCTATACTAACGGGTTGCCCCCATCTTTGCCACCCGTCGGCCCGAACTTCAGCCTCCGCAGTATCCGCCTGCCCCGGCTGTGGACCCACGCCCGCCTCGGGCCAGCCCTGATGCGCGACCGGCCCGACCTGCTCTTTGTGCCGGCCCACGTTATTCCCCTGCTGCACCCCCGCAGTGTCGTCACCATCCACGACCTGGGCTACCTGGCCTTCCCTGAGGCCCACACTGCCCGTCGTCGCCTGGAGCTTGACCTGAGCACCCGCTGGTGCCTGCGCGCGGCCCACCGCGTCATCGCCATCTCGCAGGCCACAAAAAACGACCTGGTGCGCCACTACGGGGCCGATCCCGCGCGTATCGTGGTGGTGCACCTTGGTCGCAGCAACCTCTTTCGTCCACCCGACGATCCCGGGCAGATCGCCGCCATCCGCGCCCGCTACGCGCTCGAGGCGCCGTACTTCCTCTACATCGGCACCATTCAACCGCGCAAGAACCTGACACGGCTGATCGAAGCCTTTGCGCGCGCCGGGGCCGACGATGCCCTGCTGGTCATCGCCGGGCGGCGTGGCTGGCTCAGCGAGCCGATTGTGCGTCGTGTCGCCGAACTCGGCCTTACTAACCGGGTGCGCTTTCCCGGCTACGTGCCCGATGCCGATCTGCCGGCGCTGTTGAGCGGGGCGCTGGCCTTTGTCTTCCCCTCGCTCCACGAGGGTTTCGGGATGCCCGTGCTCGAAGCCATGGCCTGCGGCGCCCCGGTGCTGACCTCCACCACCTCGGCCCTGCCCGAAGTGGCCGGCGACGCCGCGCTGCTGGTGGACCCCTGCGACACCGATGCCATCGCCGCTGCCCTCAAGCGCCTGGCAGCCGATGCGCCGCTCCGCGCCAGCCTCCGCGCCCGGGGGTGGGAGCGCGCCGCCAATTTCACCTGGGAGCGCTGCGCCCGCGAGACCCTGGACGCGCTGCTGGGGTGCCTCTAATCCGCAGCACCGCGCAGACCAGGCGTGGATCACCCCGCGTTTGCGGCGAGCACATCGGCCGTTGTGGCGATCACCGCATCGCACTGCCCGTAGCGGAGATGGGCGCGGTCCGACATGGCAAGACTCCGTAGCGCCACTCTACGCCCCGAGCAGACTGTAGAGAGGAAACGATCCGGTTACGCGGTACGCATCACAACAGGTGCAGAGCTACCAGCTCAACCTTTGGTTAACCAGAGACCTCTTCCAATATTCCACCGGGTAACGTTCTACCTCATACCAGCAATTAGCAGCCCTCAAAGGTATACGGTTGAGATCAGACTGATCCGGTTGGAGACCGTAGGTCTTCGCCCCCTCGTGGCTGAGCTCCAGGTTGAACCAGCCAGCGCTGGTTGAAGCTTGCGCCCCATCTGCCGCACATCTCTGACCAGATGAAAGATGTCAACCCCGCTTTGCGGCTCTGCATTAAGCCCACCGGTGGCGTTGCTGATGACCAGGCTGATAAGGCACTGTACCGAACAGGAGGCGTCTGATGAACGGATCACGTCCGAAGGTAAAGGCCGAGAGCGAATTTGTCTACACGAACAAGTTTACGCAGAAGCAAATTCGCTTCGCGCCCAAGGCCGATGAGCTTATGGCCACGTTCGAGCCAGTGGCGGAAGGCGACGTCGTCGCCAGCGTGATGGAAGCGGCGGGCATGTCTGTCAGTGAAGGGATTAACCTGGAGCGTGGCTTTGCAGTCTTCCGTGTGCCGGCGGGGCAGGACCTCGCTGCCGCCAGCGCCAGCCTGGAGTCCCAGCCGGCCATCGCCAATACGCTCCCGGTGATGATCGACGACGAGGGATTGACGCGCTACTTTCTTCCCGACGAGTTTACCGTGCAGTTCCGCGAGGGGGTGAGCAAGGAAGAAGCCGAGCGTATCATCGTCGCACAGGGCAGCCGCATCATCGCTGAGCAGCGCACGCCGGGCTACTACACGCTGGCCGTGCCCGAGGGCAAGGGCCTCTTCGAGACCTTGCGCGTTTTCTCGGACCTGCCCGAAGTGGCCTTTGCCGAGCCGAGCGAGGCCGGCTTTAACGACGACCTGTACCTGCCCGACGATCCTGATTTTTCCCGACTCTGGGGCCTGCACAACACTGGACAGAGCGTCGAGGGCGTCGCCGGCACTCCCGACGCTGACATTGACGCACCCCAGGCCTGGGACATCACCCGCGGCAACCCCAACGTGATCGTGGCGGTGATCGATACCGGGGCCGACCTGAATCACCCCGACCTGGTAGCGAACTTCCTGCCGCGCGGCTCTGAGGATTGGGACTTCGCCGACGGGCCAGACCCCTCACCCGACGACACGAATGGCCACGGTACCCACGTGGCCGGCACCGTCGCCGGCGTTGATAACACCAGCGGCGTGATCGGCGTGGCCCCCAACTGCCGGATTATGCCCCTGCGCGTCAACCTGACCGCGGGCATGAATCAGAACCGTGCCGATGCGATCAACTTCGTAGCCAGCCATGCCGTCGCCAACCCTTCCCGCCGCTACGTTATCAACTGCAGTTGGCGGATGAACGGCGACCACGCTGGCGTGCATAGCGCCATTCAGAACGCCGTGAGCAGGTCGGTGGTGGTCTGCTTTGCGGCAGGTAACAGCAATGTAGACATTGACACGACCCCCCAGTATCCAGCGGTGTACCCTGAAGTGATCGCGGTTGCCGCAACCGACAACCGGGACGTGAAGGCCTCATTCTCCAACTACGGCACGAAGGTGGATGTGTCGGCGCCAGGCGTGAATATCTACTCGACCTACCCCGATGACACCTACGCCTACCTGAGTGGCACCTCGATGGCCTCGCCCCACGTCGCGGGGCTGGCGGCGCTGATCTGGTCGCGCAATCCTACGCTAACCAGTGCGCAGGTGCGAGCAATCATTGAAAGCACATGCGACAACATCGACGCCAAAAACCCCGGTTTTGTCGGCAAGCTGGGCAAGGGCCGCATCAACGCCTTCAAGGCGCTTTCGGCCACGCCCCTGCCGCCGATCGGCTTCCAGCTCGTGCGCCGTTTCAGGTTTCCCCAGCCGAACAACGGCTCGAGCAGCGCTCTGGCCTACGCCCGGCGCCTGCGTGTCGCCGGCGCGCTTCGTCCGGCGCTGCTCTTCCTGACCCAGCAGCCCTTCTCGGAGAACATCTACTTTCTGAACCCCTCCACGGGTGCGGTGCTGGGAGCGATTGATCCGGTGGACAACGACACCGTGGGCAGTATGGAGTGGGACGGCGTCAACATCCGCGTGGCGAATGTCACCGTTGGGGCTGGCAGTATCAACAGCATCAACCCCCTGACTGGCGCTCAGGTCGCTTCCATTCCCGCCCCCGCTGGACGTGGCGAGGGTCTGGCCTTCGACGGTAGGCACCTCTACTACTCGACGATCAATCGCATCCACGTGCTGAACCCGGCGACGGGCGCCGTCCTGCGCTCGTTCCCGGCTCCGGGCGGCCAGTGCCGCGGCCTGGCCTTCGGACGGGGCTTCCTCTTCTGCGGGAACTCCTCGACAGGGGTGATCACGGTGATTAATCCGGTAACGCTGGTGGTGCGCGGCACCATCACCGCGCCAGGAGGCGGCGCGGAACGGGTCGAGGGACTGGCCTTCAACCCTGCGACCAACGAGCTGTTCATCGCCAACCAGAGTGAGAACCTGATCTACGTCGGGGTGGTTACGTTGTAGCTTGCGAAGAGGAAGGATATTGTCGGCGCGATTGGTCCGCGGATAAGTCCAGGTGCAAAACTATAATCCGGGACTTGTTTGCGCCAACGGGTCACTGCGCGGAGGGGTCAACCCCTCCGCGCATATTTGCCGATGGTGCGGTTACTCAACCATCGCATCTACCGACGGGGTGACCGTAAAGGCCTGCGACCCGGCACCGCCGAGCAGGCCGTTGGCCCAGGCGGTGTAGACCTTGCCGGCCTCCACCGACAGGCTGGTGGTGAAGATCGGACTGCCGCCCGTAGGGGCGATGCCGACCGTATAGGTGCCGGCGGGCACCTCGAGGTAGCCGGTGGCCTGCTTGAAGCTCAGGTTGGTGATCGCCCGCGCGCCATTGACAAAGATGTCCACCGCAGGGGCATCCGGCGAGAAGTGAGCCGCGCGCAGGCGCACATTGCCGCTGGCCGGCAGCGTGTTGTCATCTTCAAGCACGGTCGCGCCGAAGTCGCCGCCGGTGCCGCGGGCGATGACGCTGTAATCCTTGCCGCCCGTTACCCGCACGGTCGCCGCAATCACTGCCTGAGTCTTCGGATCGCCGCCCGCGGGCACGACGCAGATCTTGTATGTGCCTCCCGGGACGGCAATATAGTCAGTCACCGAGAAGAAGTCGAAGGTGACGACCTTGACATCGTTCACATACACGTCCACCGGCGAACCGGCGATGTCGGGCACGGCATGGACAGCGCGGATACGCGCCGGCTCAAACTCAGCATCAATGGAGGGTCGAACATCAAACGCCTGCGCGCCCGCGCCACCAAGCAGGCCACTGGCCCAGGCGGTGTAGACCTTGCCGGCCTCCACCGTCAGACTGGTGGTGAAGATCGGGTCGCCGCCCGTAGGGGCGATGCCCACCTCGTAGGTGCCGGCGGGCACCTCCAGGTAGCCGGTGACCCGGCGGAAGCTCAGGTGCTCAATCGCTTTCTCGCCATTGATGAAGATGTCCACCGCGGGCGCATCGGGCGAGAAGTGAGCCGCGCGCAGGCGCGCCGAGCCAACTGCCGGTTCGCGGTTGTCGTCGCGGAGCAGGGTCGGCCCCACTCGCCCCGAAGCGACGCTCCCCCGTGCCACCAGCGTGTAGTCGCGGCCAGGCTTGAGATTATAGCTGCGGTTGATCACGAACAGGCTGGGGTTGGAGAGGCTCTCGCCGGCAGGGATGACCTGTACCTTGTAGCGACCCGCGGGCACTTCCAGGTACGGGCTGACCGTGAAGAACGTAACGTCACTCAGAGCCTTGTTGCCGTTAACGTAGATATCCACCGCTCCAAAATCGGGCACCGCGTGGATCGCCCGCAGTCGGGCGGGCGCATCAGAGGCGCGGCCAGCCTGCGCCGCCGAGGGCAGCAGCGACAGGGCAACGAGCGCGGCCAGTAAGGCCAGGATGATCGGGTGAACACGACCAGGCGAGCGAGTACTCATCAGGCGATCCTCCATACGCTTACGTACTGGTAACGACCTTTTCTGGACACAGCAAGGCCAGCCCATGCCGGGGATCTTTCCCCTCGGCGCCTCCGGAGCAGTATCCGGTGGGGGCGCCTGTGCGCGCGTCTCGCAATTGCCTGCGAACAAACGCGCTGGTCTCGAGTTGGCGGGTTGCCTGTCCGCCTATCTCTACGGAGCAAGACAGCCGGTGGATGTACGGAAGATAACCAGCAGTGGGCGGCTACGATTTTGTCGGCGAAGCCTGGAGCGGCGGCGCCAACAGCCCGCCCCTGGCGCCCGATCCTAACCCGATCGATTTTGAGGGCCACGGCACCCACGTCGCCGACATTATCGCCGGCCGGCCCTTTCCCGACCCCGAACGCGCCCGGGTGCGCGCCGTACACGCCGCGCCCGATGCACCGCCGGTAGATGTTCTGGTGAATGGTGTGCCGGCCTGGACGAACGTGCCGTTCCGGGCGGTCAGTTCTTACGCCTCGCTGGCCCCGAGGGCCTACAATATTCGCATAGTGCCCGCCGGAGCAACCGCGCCGGTGGTGATCGACGCCGATCTGACCGTGGAAGCCGGCAAGGATTACACGCTCGCTGCCACCAACCGACTGGCAAGTATTGCCCCGCTCCTCCTGGTGGACGACAACCGCGCGCCTGCTGCGGGCCAGGCCCACGTGCGCTTTGTGCACGCCTCGCCTGATGCGCCAGCCGTGGATAGCCCCCCGGGCCCTTGCCGCCGGGAGGGGTGTGGGGAAACCCGCTTTCCCCACCGTAACCAAAATCTTTGTAGTTTCTCCGTTACGGGTTCTGTCCGCCCCTGAACCCCAGCCGGGCAGGCGGCACAAAGTACCAGCGGTAGCCCTCCAGCGTCTCGCCGCCCAGCACGCGGCGCCGGGGCAGGGCGTCGAGCCGCTCCAGGCGATCGCCGGGGGTCGCGGTGACGGCGCTGGTGAAGCCCGCCTCGCGGATGAGCCGCGCGACCGCCGGTGTGTAGCTGCCTGCCGGGTAGCTGAAGCTGAACACCTCGATGCCCAGTCGCTCCTCCAGCGCCTCGCGCGAGGCGTGGATCTCGTAGCGGGCTGCTTCCAGATCCAGGGCCGCCAGGTCAACATGGCTGACCGTGTGCGCGCCCAGCTCCATACCACTGTCGCGCAGCAGGGCCAGATCCGCCCAGTCCATATACCCTTCACGCCCCACAAAGCCGGTCACGATATAAAAGGTCGCCGGGAAGCCATAGCGCCGCAGCAGCGGCAAGGCTGCGGTTACGTTGTCGGCGTAGCCGTCATCGAAGGTGAGCGCCACTGCGCGCCGTGGACAGTTGTTGGAGCGGAGACAGGCGGCCACTTCGCGCATACGCAGTCCGACGTAGCCGTGCTCGCGCAACCAGGCCAGTTGTTCGGCGAAACGCTCAGGGCGCACCGAGAGACGGAAGCCGAGCGGGTCGGCCTCGGGGTCCACCTCGCGGATGTAGTGGTACATCAGGATGGGGAGGTACGGCGCCGCATCGCCGAGGGCGTAGCGCAGCGCAGGTGTGGGAACCGGCGGCGCCGGTGTCGGCGTCGCCGGCAGTGGCGTCGGCGGAACAGGCGTAGCTGCCGGGGTTGCCACCATCGCTGGCGGCGCTACCCGCAGCGGCACCGAATGGGCCAGCGCCGGCACGGCGATCAGCAACGGCGCCAACCGCAAAGCCACGAGACCCAGAACTCGCCGCAGCACGCGCAATGGTTTCACGGTGTTCTCCGGGCCTCGTTATAGAACACTAGCAGGGCATTGGCCACATAGCGCTCACCCGTCGTGTCCGGGGGCCGGTTGACCACCCGGTTCTCGATGACCATGGTGGACGATCCGCCGCCGTCCAGCTCCATGGCCGTATCGGCGCCGAACTCGCGCAGCAGGTCAGCCAGTTCCCGCTGGGTCATTCCACGGCTGTACCCACGCTGGTAGCCATCCACCACCACCAGGATGAGCGTTTGCCGGGCGCGGTCGAAGCCCACCGCAGTGCGTGGCATCCGCACGTCGAGGTAGTGCTTGAGCTTCCAGTCGGTCGAGAAATCTTCGCACTGCAACACGATGTGGGGCCGTCGGGTCTGGCTACAATCACGCAGGGCGCACAGACAGTCCTGCACAAAGACCCCGTCGCGGAGAATGATCGGCCCACCGCTGATGGCGTGCTCGTAATCGGCAAGCGGCGGGTCGGTAGTTATCGAGATGCGCAGCCGGGCGCCGACCACGGCGTGCTCGCGCAGCCAGGCGGCGCCCGCGCCGGTGCCCTGAAGCGCCTGTTCGCCAGGACCGAGCTTGAGTGGTTGCCCGCGCACAACCTGGCGCACACGCCCATCGCGGCCCAGCAACACCTTCACGTCGCCCTCGCGACCCGGAACCTGGCGCGCAAACTCGTTGTAGAGGCAGATCTGTTGAGGCGGGCAGCGGGTGTTGAGCAGCGAGAGCGGCGCCCGCGCGCCGCCGGGCGCCTGCACCTCGGCCTGCCAGGTCCATTCACGGGTAAAGTAGCCGATGAAGGGTCCTTGCGCGCGGCTCCAGGCAAAGGTGGCGCGGTACTTGGGCGCCATCAATACCTGGCCGTCGATCATCGTCAGCCCCTGGGGCGTGCCTTCGTCCACCGAAAAGAGATCACCGTTGACACCCGCCAGCGCCCCCGCATCCTGCACCAGCATCGAGGTGCGGTACAACCCGAAGAAACGATTCTGGGGCACCGTGACGCCCAGCTCCAGGTTGGGATTGGTCAGGTCGAGGAGCAGCGCGTTGATACGTAACGGGTCATCGGTAACGCGCCGGAGATGCACCACTCCCGGTCGCAACAACCGTACCCGGTCACCAGGACGGGCGGCGTAGCGAGCCGACAGGGGCGGCGTGGGCCGCGCAGTTGGCGCAGGCGTGGGCACAGGCGCAGGTGTGGCGGACGGGACGGCACTCGCCGTGGGCGCGGCGATCACGGCAGGTAACGCAACGACCACCGGCGACGGATCGACGATTGCTGTGGGCAACAGCGCCGCGCCATCGCGCCGGCCCGGCGCGCAGCCCACCGCGGCAAGCGCGGCCGCGACAGTCAGAAGCAGCATGGCAACTCTGAGCATCCTGGCTTACCCGGCAATGGTGAGACACACACAGATCCCCCGAGCAGGGGATTGGAGAACCCTGGTTTACCCTATGTTTGCCTCAGGATAGCGCAGCCCGATAAACTGCCCTTTAACCCTGGATTAAGATTTGAGCCAGTGCGGAGCGTAACAGTGAAACGATCGCGTTGGCCACGGGCAGCGTCGCCGGGGCAACGGAGCGGCGGGGCGCCCCCGTAGGGCCGACGCATGCGCCCGCGGCGCGTACCGGGCACAAACGCCCCTGCACGGCGCATGCGTCGGCCTGCCCCCGCCGCGGGCCAGCCCGGCAACCCGGGGCAACGGGGGCAACCTCGCCGCGGGGCGGCAGGGCATCCGCCGATGAGCCGGTGCTTCCACGACGTTACGCCGCACCCCCGGATCTTAACCTTCCCTTGACAATCGCCTCCATCTCTGGTATCCTTTGTACCATCCTGATGAGTATTCCAAACGCATTGCGCCACGTCTGCGGCGTTCGCGGCGAGGAGGGGGCCGCCCACAAGGGGGCAGCGTCTTCTTCAGCGCGTGGGAGCCGCGCGTCGCGAAAGGCCGCTTATGCCCGCGACCTGGAGCCTGGCTGAGTATCTCAAAACGTTACTCTTGACAGCTCTGATGAGATAAACTATCATTACGAATAATCAGCTTGAGGTTGCGGCTCAGTGAGCCGCTTCTTTTTGGCGTTTCGTAATGATAGAATATCTCATCTATACGACGGGCAGCAATGCTCGAGGATGCCATCCCTGATCACTCGGCAGAGGAGGCGCTTTTTTTCCACCGTATTGTTGTGCGGTGCAGCCGTAAGGGTGTCTACTTTGAAGTCGTGCGGAGCATTTGTATGGCCAGACGCTGTGATCTCACCGGTCGAAAGCCGTCTTACGGACACAATGTTTCGTTCTCCCAGCGCCGCACCGGGCGGCGCTGGGAACCCAATCTCCACTACCATCGCATCTGGATAGCCGAGGAGCAGCGCTTTGTGCGCCTCAGGCTTTCCGCAGCAGCTCTGCGCGAGATCCAGAAGAAGGGATTGCAGGCTGCCCTGCGTGACCGGGGCCTGCGGTTAAAGGATCTGGAGGGTTAGAGTGCTCGATTGGCTGATTGTCGGTGGCGGGATCCACGGTGTGCACCTGGCATGCGTGCTGCTGGGCAAAGCTGGCATTGCGTCGGAGCGATTGCGCATCCTTGATCCACACGAGACGCTCCTGGCCCGCTGGGAGACCTGTACGGCAGCGACAGGGATGGAGTTCCTGCGCTCGACCTCGGTGCATCACGTGGCTCTCGATCCACACGATCTATGGTACTATGCCAAGCGCTACGGCTACGGTGAGCGCGCCTTTTTCGGGCGCTACCAGCGCCCTGCGCTGAACCTGTTTCGTGATCACTCCCGCGCGCAAGTCGCCGCCTTCGGTCTCGACCGGCTGCACTTGCGCGGGCGGGCGACCGCGTTGCAACGCACCGAGACCGGGTGGGGCGTCGAGTGCGATCAGGGGCGCCTGGAGGCGCGCCGGGTGTTGCTCGCGATCAGCGTGAGCGAGCAGCCGCGCTGGCCGGCCTGGGCTGCGACCCTGCGCGCCGCGGGCGGCCCGGTCTGGCACCTCTACGAGCCGGGGTTTCACCCGGACGCGCTGCCCCGAGAGGGCGCCCTGGCGGTGATTGGCGGCGGGATCAGCGCCGTGCAGGTTGCTCTGGCCCTGGCGCGCAACGCTCCCGGGCGCGTGACCCTGCTGATGCGCCACGCCCTGCGAATCGCCGATTTCGATAGCCCCCCGGGGTGGATCGGTCCCAAGGAGTTGCGCAGGTTCCTGGCCGAACCAAACCTGGAGCGCCGCCGGGCTATGATTGTCGGCGCGCGCCAGCCGGGTAGCGTCCCTGACGATGTAGCTCGCAGCCTGCGCCGGGCTGAGCAGCAGAGTCTGCTCCAGGTCCGGCTTGACCACGTGCAACGCGCTTATCTGCAAACCGATGGGACGGTGGATCTGGAACTCACCAGGGGAGTGCTGCGGACCCACGGGGTGCTCCTGGCAACGGGGTTTGAGCAGCACCGACCTGGTGGCGCCTGGCTGGATGCGGCCATCGCCGCAAATGACTTACCCCTCGCGCCCTGCGGCTATCCGCGGATAGACCGGGCACTCCGCTGGGCCCCGGGGCTGTACGTGACAGGTGCTCTAGCTGAGCTGGAACTGGGACCAGTAGCGCGCAACATCGTTGGCGCGCGCCATGCCGGAGAGCGACTGGCCGCAGCGGCAGCCGGTTGATGGTCTGCGTCGGCTTACAGCCTGACGCGCCGGGGATTGGAGTCTACAATCTGAAATGGTATAATACCGCCCGCGGGAGGGTTTGGGCGTAGTAGGGGCGCGGCACCGCCGCGCCCCTACCCCCTCCCAGGAAACACCCCGCCAGCGGGGAGGGTTGGGGAGGGCTGCGCCCTCCCAAAAGAATCTCTTTTCATTCCTGTGGGGTGCAGCGCAGCCGCATGGGCGTCTGGAAAGGCCCGGACCTGGCCGGCAGGAGTGTGGAGATCGTGGCTTTCCCTACCTTCCAACCGGTGTTCATACCTCTGGTCTCCCGGTGGACCACTGTGTGGGGACGCCTGGTCCCCCATCTGTTTATATCCGGGGTATTGCCCGGCGCTTCACCCCGTAGCATCCGCGCGCGCATCGCGGCAGTCATCCTGTTCTGGAGCATTGCGACTATCGCCATTCTCAACCCTCTACTGTGTCTGGCGCACTGCACGCTGACCCGCCGGCATGCGACGCTCTCCGCAGAGCAACGGCTCTTCCTTTGCGACCTCGGCAATGTCGCTGAAGAGCATATTTCTGGCCCCTTCACCGCCGTCTGGAACGGGCCACGGGCAGTCTACGAAGCTCTCCCGTTAACCACTCTCAGCGTTGCCATCGTCATCGCGCTTGTGGCAACCCTCGTCACCATCTCCCTCAGCCTGCGCGAACATATCCCCCTTCTCGATCGCCCTCCACCCAGAGTGCTGCTTCACGCTCACCTGCGGCGAGCAGCGTGACTGTCGAGGCGTGACCGTGCCGACAGGGCCTTGCCCTTCCGGTCGCTCCTCCCGCCGCAGCCGCCGCTGCCAGGTTCCCCTCTGCGTCAAGCAAGATGCGCACCGGCAAGAATTGCCATCTGATTGACCGTGAGCACACGGTCGAAAAGGTGGTGGGCGGGAGCACGCTGCGCTCCCGCTGGCACTGCAACATAACTACGGAGGACGATCATGCTCAGACATGTACGGCATTCACCGTTCGACCGTTCGAGCAGGGGGCGGCGGATGAGCGAGGCGCTAAGCTGGCGCCTGACCGTGGCCCTGGCACTAATCGGCCTGGGGTTACTCGCAGCCTGCGGCGATCAGAGCGGCTCAACTGCCAGCGGTCAACCCACCGTCGCACCCACGGCTGCCCCTACAGCCACCAGAGCGCCGACGGCCGTCCCGCCGACCAGGGTCCGGCCCGGCGCCCAGGTTCCCACCCCTGAGCCGCTCACCACTGAAGAGATCGGCCCTGCCGAGAGCAGTGGCGACCCGGTGGCGGGCGCTCAGCTCTTTGCCAGCCTGCCGCCCGAGGCGCTATCTGCCGGAGCAGTGACATGCAGTTCGTGCCACCACGTCGAACCAGGCAGCGGGACCCTGGTCGGGCCGAGTCTCAGCGGTGTGGGCGCGCGAGCCGCAACCCGCGACCCGAACCTCTCGGCGGCCCAGTACCTGCGTGTCTCGATTACCCATCCCAACAATTACATCGTCGATGGCTTCACGGCAGGAGCTATGCCCGCTACCTTCAAAGAGGCGCTTACACCTGCGCAAATTGAGGATCTGGTCGCTTACATGCTGACCTTGCCCTGAGGTGAAAATA
>CAKZKA010000095.1 GCA_937120965.1 uncultured Chloroflexota bacterium | reverse complement strand
CGCCCGTCGGCGCTCATACGTTCTGTCCGCCCCTGAACCCCAGCGGGGGAGGGCCAGGGAGGGGGCGGCCCTCCCAACGATGCCCCATGGTCATCGCGGCGGTGTGCGCCCCGCGCATAGGCGTCTCACGTGAACATAGGGACCCCGGGGTTCCCTTCGCTCCTGTTCACCGGGATGCCAGCGGCTCCCAACCGCGGTTGGGGCCTGGGGAACCCGGGGTTCCCCAACCCCCAGCCGGTGGGGGCGGCAGCGGCTCCCAACCGCGGTTGGGGCCTGGGGAACCCGGGGTTCCTCAACCCCCAGCCGGTGGGGGCGGCAGCGGCTCCCAACCGCGGTTGGGCTATGGGGAACCCGGGGTTCCCCATCCTCCTGCCAGTGGGGGGTGCCAGCCGCTCCCACCAGCGGTTGGGAAATGAGGAACCCGGGGTTCCCCCTTCTCCCTCCCTGAGGGGTTGTGCGGCGCAGCCGCATAGAGGGCTGAGGTGAACACAGGGGCGACCGGGATTACCCGCGCCCCTGTCGGCGAGAAAGGTACAGGGATTGCAGCCCTCCCGGGCAGGCCCCTGTTCAGGATAAATGGCTTGCCGGAGGCGCTCCCGGGTATCGTGTTACTATCCCCCAGCTTCCTGAAACCGTGTTTTACCTATACTCTACGTGAATGGTATTACCGGTCATCTTACTGCAGGGTCTTCAGGCGATGACACCCTTTTCAGACAGCCTCACACGGATACTCGCGCTCAAGAACTGGCCGCACACGGCCGCAAATCGGATTTCCCGATTACTGGAGGCCGGGGAGAGTCACCGGCTGGCCCGCGGCGAGTTGCTCCAGCGCTGGCTCCAGCTCGGCAAAGGTGACGCCGCCTTCGTAGCGGGCCTGGATCATCCCGTTTGCGTCTACCAGAAACGTCCACGGCTCGGTGCGCAGGCCCCACTCGGCCATCTGCGGCACGTAGCGTTGGGCCTGGAACGATTCGCCAAAGGGATAGGGATAGACTTCGATGTGAATAAAGTTGATCCGGTCGTGAAACTTCGTCTTCAGGCGCTTGAGGACCTGCATATTCGGCGCGCACACAGCCGTCTGGCAATAGCCGGGGGTCGAGAAGGTGACGATGAAGGGTTTGCCGGCGCCCAGGGCCTCAGCCACCGTGAGCTGGTAGAAATCCGGGTCGGGGGTGACGTCCGACGTGAGCCGGCCCAGGTCGGGCACATCGCGCGCAGTGAGGTTGCGGCTGGGAATAGCGCGAGCGCCGACCGGCGGCGCAGCCGGTTTTTCGAGCACATCGAGGCGCAGGCGGGTCACGGTCGCGTCGCCGCTGGCCTGCGGCGTGCTGATCTCCACGCCCCAGGCGCCGGGCCGGTCGAAGGTAATGTAGCCAACGTAGAGGCCAAAGGGCAACCCCTCGCCGTGATAGGTTGCGGTAGTCTCGCCCTGCACCTGTGTTGGCTCGGGGCCGTCGAGGAAGAAGAAGCGCAACCCCAGACTCAGGGCGGGATCGTTTACCGGTGTGCCGCTCTGGAGTACGCCGAAGGGAAGCCGGTTGGGACCTGTAGCCAGTTCGGAAGCAGCCAGCACCGGGATGCGTTCGGCTGCGGCGGGGGCGGTTGGTGTGGCGGGTGTTGCGCCCTGACCACAGGCGCTCAGGACAAGGGCCATGCTGAGCGCCATCGCTGCCAGTGCCGTCCAGGAAAATTTGCCGGACATATCTTTTTGCTCCATATCAGCCGTTGATGCAGCATGGTATCACTCTTCTCGCAGCGCGAGGGCCGGATTGGTGCGGCTCATCTTCAGCGCGGGATAAACCCCGGCGAGCAGGGCGGCAGTGCAGGCCACCAGCAGGGCCTGGGCGAAGAGCAACGGGTCGAGACTGAGATCGAGGGTCCAGCCGAAGGAGCGGCGGTTAATCACGTGCACCAGCACCAGGGCCAGGGCCAGCCCGAGGGGAACCGCCAGCAGTCCGGCTGTCAACCCCATCAGGCTGGTCTGGGTCAGTACCACGCGCCAGAGTTGGCCAGGGGTCAGGCCGTTGGCGCGGAGCATGGCCAGCTCGCGCGACCGCTCCAGTTGCAGGGCCATCAGGGCGCTGAGGATGCCGATAAAGGCCACGATGGTCGCGAGCATCTGCAAAACGGCAGTGATGGCAAAGGTGCGGTCGAAGATCGCCAGCGTGCCTTCACGCAGCGCCCGGTTCGAATTGACGATTATCTGGCCCTGCTCTGCGGTAACCGCGCGCACTCGCTGGAGTAGCTCATCAACCTTGACTCCCGGTGCGGCATACAGGGCCACTGAGGAGATGGCCGGATCATCCCAGGCGGCGCGGTAGGCGGCATAGGGCATGCGGATAATGCCCCGGTCAGAGGAGTAGTCGTAGTACACGCCGGCGATCGAGAAGGTGCGCGGTCCGTGGTCGGTACGCAGGGTCAGAGTATCTCCCATGCCGAGGCCGGTCCGGTAGGCCAGGGGCTCGGAGATCAGCACGGCGCCAGCCTCCCAGGCGGCCCAGGTAGCCTCACCGCCGCCCTCGCGAAAGCGCAGGGCCACCTGCCCGCGCGCCGCTGGCGCGTCGATGGCCACCAGGGTGGTCGGGCCACCGGGGCCGTCTACCTGCACGCTGCGAAAGCGTGTCACCGCCTGCACGCCCTCGACGGCGCCAAGGGCGTCTACCAGCCCGTCGGGCAGGGTGCTGTCAACCCGATTGGCGGCAGTGGTCGGGGCCGAGATGTACACATCGGCGATCAGGCTCTGTTCGAGCCAGGCCACAACCGTCTGGCGGAAGCTGCCAACCATAATGCCGACGCCAATCGAGACGCTGACAGCGACCATAAGGGCAGCCACGGCCACAGCGGTGCGTGAGAGGGCGGCGATCACGTCGCGCGCGGCCATGCGCCCGAGCAGGCCGAAGGCGGCGCCGAGGAGCGGGCGGGCCAGGCTCATCAGCGCCACGGTGAGGGCCGGGCTGATCAGCGCCGCGCCGAGCACCACGACGAAGAGCGCGCCGAAGGCGAGGATCAGCGACAGCGGGGCTGCTTCGCCGCGCGCCGCGGTGGGGATCAGCAGCAGGAGCAGCCCCGCCACGATCAGCCCGGCCCCGGCGAGAGCCAGACGCGGCGCCAGGCGGCGGGCGCGATCCTCCACGCTGGAACGCCGCAGCACGCTGCGCGGCGGCGTGAGCGTGGCCTCCACCGCTGGCACCGCCGCCGAGAACAGCGTCGCGCCGATGCCCAGCAGCAGACCCTTGAGCAGCACCAGCGGGTCCAGGCTCAGGTCGCGCACCGTAACCACAAAGTACAGGTCGTTGATGGTGCGAGTGACCAGCCGCACCAGACCCTGCCCGAGGAGCGCGCCCAGTCCCAGGCCGAGCAGCGCGCCCACCAGGCTGATCAGGGCCGCCTCGAGCAGCACCAGGGCGGCGATCTGTCCCCGGGTGACGCCAACGCAGCGCAGGGTGCCGAGCAGGCCGCGCCGCTGCACAACGCTGAAGGTCATGGTGTTGTAGATCAGAAACATCCCGACGATCAGCGCCAGCAGACTCAGGGCGGTCAGATTGAGTTCGAAGGCGCGGGTCATCTGCTCCAGGGCGTTGGAGCGAGCGGCGGCGGGGGCCAGTTCGGCGCCGGGAGGCAGGCTGGCGCGAATGGCCAGCGCGGTGGGGTCGGCGTCAGCGCCAGCGCCGGGCAGGATCAGGTCAATGCGGCTCAGGCGTCCCACCATGCTGAGCAGTTCCTGGGCGGTGGCGATGTCGGTGATCAGCAGCCCCTCCAGGGCGCGACGACTGGCCTCGTCGGCGGGGCGCAGCAGGCCCACGAGGCGCACCTCGGTTGCGCGCGCGCCTATCTGCAGCGGCAGCGCATCCCCGGGGGCCAGTCCGGCGCGCCGGGCCGTCGTCTCGGCCAGGAGCGCGGCGCCCGGCTCGGCAAGCAGGGCCGCCAGATCGACACCGGAGCCGCTCTCCGGGCCGGCCAGGTAGGGGCGAAAGGGCGCTTCGGCGAAGACATCCACCCCAAACACCTGGAGGGTCTGGTCCAGCGAGGGCGCCTGCACATACCCTTCGACGACAGGCGCGGCGTCGCGCACACCGAGGTCGAGGCGGAGCTGGCGGTAGAGGGCTTCATCCAGGCCGCGGGGACCGCCCACAATCTGGTGGGTGGCCCGTCCGGTCACGCTCTGGGTACTCAGGTCGAAGGCCCGGCGGGCGCTGGCGGTCGCCAGGTCAATGGCGACGACGACGGCCACGCCGAGGGCCACGCCAAGGATGCACAGGCCGATCTGCCACGGGTGGCGGAGCATAGTGCGCAGGGAGGTGCGCAGCAGCAACGAAGGAACCAGGGTATGCACGGGGGGTGCCAGCTACTTTCTATGGGTTATCACGCGACGCGGGTATGGGGGGAAGAGTTGGCGAGCAGGGCTGTACCTGCCCTGCGCTCTACTCGCGGCTGTGCCTTTGTTGCCAGTGGGGCGCGAACGTGCCGCAAGTCTGCAACTGCCCCAACACCTTCTATGCAGCATACCACCATTCTGATTGTGAGAAAAGGGACGCACTAACCGGTAATGAAATGAAACGTGTAGAGACGCAGCGCCGCCGCGTCTCTACGCCCGACCTCCCCACAGGCAGGGGTGCGGTTCGACAGGCTCACCGCAGGTGGGGAAACCCGGGTTCCCCATTTCCCAACCGCTGGTGGGAGCGGCTGGCGCCCCTCCAGGCAGGGGTGCGGTTCGACCGGCGCACCGCAGGCGGTTCGACCGGCGCACCGCAGGTGGGGAAACCCGGTTTCCCCGTATGTTCACGGTAGGCCCCGTGCGCGGGGCGCACACCGCCGCGATGACCATGGGGCGTCTTTGGGAGGGCCGCCCCCTCCCTGGCCCTCCCCTGCTGGGGGAGGGAACCGGGCGCCTCCCCGCAGGCAGGGGGGTGGGGAAACCCGGTTTCCCCGTATCCCAACCGCCGTTGGGGGCGCCTGGCGCCCCAGCAGGCAGGGGTGCGGTTCGACAGGCTCACCGCAGGTGGGGAAACCCGGTTTCCCCGTATGTTCACCTCAGGCACGCACAAACCGCTGGCCCCGCCGCGAGCCTGGAGGGGCCGCGATCGGGGCCATAGGTCGTAAAGCGATGCGCGTGGAAGAAGGCGCTGACGGGGGCGGGCGCGGCCAGCCGTCACAAGGGCATCACGCGCCGGATGCGCTTTACGCGGCGGAACGGGCGGGGCGCGACTGATGGTCTTTGAACAGATCATCCGCTATCCAGCCTCACCCGGAGGCTCAAGCCGCGGGCTACCGTCTGCGAAGCCGGCCTTCGCGGCCTGGAGCGGATGTACTGCTCAAAGCCTGTGAGCCAGAGCCGGTCACGATGACCGGTCAGGTGACAGCTCACCCCGCCAGGGTATGCAACTTTTCGCGGATGCTCAGCACCTCGCCGCGGAGGCGATTATCGGTAGTCATCTCTTCGGCGATCTTCTCACAGCCGTGCATCACCGTGGTATGGTCACGGCCACCGAGCATATTGCCGATATCCATCAGACTCGCCTCAGTCTCTTCGCGCAGGAGGTACATAGCGACCTGGCGCGGCAGCACAACGTTCCGCGAGCGGCCGCGACCGGTCAGGGCGCGCACATCAACGCCGTAGTGTTCGCTTACGGCCTGGATAATCGTCTCGGCGGTAATGCGGCGACGACGAGTATTGCCGAGCAGATCAGCGAGGGCCTGGGTTGCAACCTCCACGCTGATAGGCAGGCCGTGCATCGCGGCGTAGGCGGCCACCCGGTTCAGGCTGCCCTCAAGCTCACGAATATTGCTCTGCACCTTATGGGCCAGGAAATCAATCACTTCATCGGGCACCAGGACGTTCATCTGATCACCCTTGGCCCGGAGGATGGCCGTGCGCGTCTCCAGGTCCGGCGGTTGCACATCGGCAATCAGGCCCCACTCGAAGCGCGAGCGCAGGCGTTCCTCGAGGGTCAGGATAGCCTTGGGCGGTTTATCAGAACTGATCACGATATGTTTAGCGGCGGAGTGGAGCGCATTGAAGGTATGGAAGAACTCCTCCTGGGTGGACTCCTTCCCGGCGATGAATTGGATGTCATCAATCAGCAGCACATCAATGTTCCGATAGCGCATACGGAACTCATCGGTCTGCTGTCGGCGGATGGCATTAATCAGATCATTGGTAAACTTCTCCGAAGACACATAGAGCACATTAATCTCCGGATCGCGGTCGAGCACATAATTACCGATGGCGTGGAGCAGGTGTGTCTTGCCCAGACCAACGCCGCCGTAGAGGAAGAGGGGATTGTAGGCCTGGCCGGGCTTATCGGCGACGGCCAGACAGGCGGCGTGGGCCAACCGGTTGCTGGAACCGACAATGAAGCGTGAGAAGGTATACTTCGGGTTAAGCATACCCGAGCGCATGGCACTGGAAAGCTCGAGCTGCACGGCCCGCTCGCCGGTAAGGCAACTATCTTCATCCGTTGGGGTGAGCGCGGCAGTTGCGGGAGCGCTGTCACCTCGGGGGGACTGGTGCGCGCCGGTGGCGATCACCACCCGCACCTGCACCGGATACCCGACCACATCGCCGAGGGAGCGCCGCACCGGTATCAGAAAGCGCGACTCCAGTCCCTCCTTGTGGAAGGGCGAAAGGGTGCCAACAGTAGCCAGCCCGCCATCGAGAGCGAGCAGGCTGGTGCCACGCAGCCAGGTGTCAAATTCCTGGCGCGAGGTCTGCAATTGGATCGTGCCCAGTGCTGCCTGCCAGATCTGGTTTAAGTTCACATGCGCCTCCCTGGCACTGGCCACAGGAACCCGCAGCGCGCGGCGAGCCGCGCGCCGTTCCACAGAAATTCTGAGATACGGGCCAAACCCTTCAGCGGACAGGTCGTGGGGACCGCTGGCGGTACGTGTTGGATGTGAACGAGATCATACTCCAAACCCTCCGATTTTTCAAGCAACATAACGTGCAATTCTATAAATCCTGATTATAGTTACGAACGCTGGTATAGGGGCATTTCTTTCTATTCTGGCGCGCTATTCCGTGGTTTATGTAGATAACCTTTTGCCAACCATGTGGATAACCTGGCCTGGTGTCACGCGTTTCTACTCGCCCGCGCCGCGTCCGGGCCGTCTGGATCGGCGCAGGGCGCGACGCGAACGGCTTCACCCGGATTGTGGATAACCCGGCGCTGATTGTGGAGAACGTGTGGGTGGCAGTGGGTAGTTTCATGCTATGCTTCTGTGCCACCGGGCGCTTCTGCGGCGGCGTCCGCAGCGCCGGCCCCGTGCATGGCTGCCAGCAGATCGATCGGTGGCAGATCGGCCAGGCTGGTCAGGCCAAATTGCTGGAGGAAGGCCGGGGTCGTAGCGTAGAGGATGGGCCGCCCCACACTCTCGAGGCGCCCGGCTTCACAGATCAGGTCACGGGCCAGCAAGGCGCGCAGCGCGCCACTGCTATCGACCCCGCGGATGGCCTCGATCTGCGCCCGTGTTACCGGCTGGCGGTAGGCGATAATGGCCAGCACCTCCAGCGCCGCGCTGGAGAGGCGCCCGCTGGCCTGAACCCCGAGAAATCGCCCGACGACCCGCGCCGCCTCCGGGGCGGTAACGAGCTGGGCCAGCTCGCCGTGCCGCTGCACCCGCACGCCACGCTCGCGGCACTGGATGGCCAGTTGTTCCAGGGCCGTTTCCACCGCATCGGCGGGGGCTTCGAGCGCGCGCGCCAGTTGGGCCACGCTAACCGGTTCACCTGCAATGAACAGGAGGCTCTCCACCAGTTGCACCAGGGTCGGCGTGACCGCAGGGGGCGGCAGGTGAGGCAGGGGCGGCTGCGCTTCGTGTTCTGGATCGCTCATAGCCTCGCTCGTCGGTCAAACGGCGCTGCTTTCCGACGCGACGCCGCAACGGCGGGCGCCCTGGCGCGTCAGTATACCAGAAGTGGGCCAGCGTCCATGTGGTATCATACAGCAGCCGCCATCGAAGGAAAGGAATGCCGCATGATGGCAACGCGCCGCCGCGGGCCTACCCGACGTCAGATAGTCGCTGGCTTTTTCATCGGGCTCGGCCTGCTGTTGATCTCCACCACTATCAGCCGCGTCGGCCAGGCTGACTCAACCATCTCGAAACTGGCCTTCGGCGTGCCCGGCCCGGTGGTCCAGGCGCCAACGGCCCTCTCACTGCTGCTTATCGGCAGCCTGTTCCTGGTCAGCGGCGCGCTGGCCCTGGTCCCGGCTGCGCGGCGTGTCGCCACCTGGCTGTTGTGGGCCTCAACCGTGCTGATCTTTCCGGCGGTTCTGATCTGGGCCGCCGCGGGAAAACAGACCAACGTCATGACTATGATCAGCGAGACGTTGCGGTTGGGCACGCCCATCGCCCTGGGCGCCATGGCCGGTATCTGGGCCGAACGCAGTGGGGTGATCAACATCGCTATTGAGGGGATGATGCTCAGCGGCGCCGCCTTCGGGTTCGCTGCCTTTGCCTTCACCGGCAACATCTGGGTTGGCGTGCTGACGGCGGTGCTGGTCGGCGGGCTCATGGCGCTCATCCACGCCACCCTTGCCATCCAGTTTAAAACCGATCAGATTATCAGTGGTACGGTGATCAACATTCTGGCCATCGGGGTCACCGGTTATCTGCGACGGCAGTTCATCGTCGACTCCGGCGGGGGGCGGGTCACTCTTCCGCAGGTCCCCATCCCGCTGTTGAGCGACATTCCCATCCTCGGCCCGACCCTGTTCAACGGAAAGCCGATCTTTTACGCCATGGTGACGCTGGTGGTATTGACCCACCTGGTGCTCTTCTTTACCCGCTGGGGTCTACGCACGCGCGCGGTTGGCGAGAACCCCCGCGCAGCCGATACGGTGGGCATCAATGTGTACCGGGTGCGCTACACCGATGTGCTGATCAGCGGCATGATCGCCGGCCTCGGCGGGGCCTGGTTCTCGCTCGAAACGGTGGGCAATTTCGATGACGGTATGACTGCCGGCAAGGGCTTCATCGCCCTGGCGGCAATGATTTTCGGCAAGTGGATGCCGTTTGGCGCCTTCGGGGGAGCGATGCTCTTCGGCTATTTCGAGGCTCTGCAAACTCGCTTGCAGATCCTCAAGGTTGAGATTGGCGGGGCGCCGGTGCCGGTGCAGTTCTTGCAGATCCTGCCCTACGTGGCCACGATGGTTGTGCTGGCGGGCCTGATTGGCCGCGCGGTCGGCCCCGCTGCCGCCGGCAAGCCCTACGAGAAGTGATACCAATGTCCTGCGAACACCCCGCACGCAGCGTTGCGTCAAAGCGCGCCTGGACGTCTGGCGCGACAATCTAAGATCTACAATCGAGAATCGCATGGGCAGGGGCGCGGGGAAACCCGGTTGCCCCTGCCTTCACACGAGCCCCTCCGCTTCGAGCCACTTCTGTACATCGCTATCGCCCGGCGCGGCGTTGCCGCCAGGAATATAGCGGTAGCGATCGCCGTAGCCCTCCATGACCTGATCGCGCAGCGCGGCTGCTTCGGGTGTGTCTTCCGTATCCGGCACGCGGACAACCGTGCCCGTCTCGAGATCGAGGTAGTAGCTATAGGCTGGATCGGTCTCGGCCAGGGCGGCGCGGATCTGCTCTCGATCGTAATGACTTGCCACAACAGCCTCCCGGGTAGCGACGGGATCGCAGTGAGGGCGCGACACCGCCGCTGGCGACTTTTCAGCAGGGCTTCCCAAGCGTGTGGACAGGCGACGTAGCCGGCGCATGCCGGGCACAGAAATGGGCCCAAGGCCTATGCCTCGGACCCCGGTGTCTGCCGCGCCCCACCCCCTGATCACACCAGGTTGATCAGTTCATTGGCCGTTCGGCGCATATCAAGAAAGACGAGGCCAAGCTTGGCCCGGCTCTGGGCCAGCGCGGTGAGCACGGCCTCCTCGCCAATAGCCATCAGGATCACGTACCCGTCCTCACCCCGGACGAAGACCTGGTCGAGCTGGCCACGCCGCAATTCAGACGCGATGCGTTCGCCGAGCGAGAGCATCGCCGCGCTCATCGCCGAGACCCGATCCTCCTCCACGTCGGCGGGCAGCGCCGAAGCCATGATGAGGCCATCAACACTCACGACGGCCGAAGCCTCAATGTCAGGCGTGTTCATGGACAGGGCTTTCAGATGCCGCACCATTTCTTCGGTTCTGCTTGCCATGTATATCCTCCTTGGGCCGTCAGCCAGTTGTGGGGCAGAGGCAAGAGTGCGCCGGGCCTTGCCGGCCTGGTTCAGGGCCGCAACGCGACGGCCATCCGCGTCTATTCTACTACAACTACGTACCAGCGGCAACTAGTTTGCTTCGTGCTGATGGGCCAGGAAGCTGTCCGTCAGGCGTTGAAGTGTAATGACTAGTCGCGATCGTAAGTATACCATCGACCCATTACGGTGATGCGGGCTACGTTGACCTCAAGGTTGATCAAGGCGGGCGCGGAGGGTCGTGTCGGCATACTCCACGGCCTGGGCGGGAGTGAGCAGGCGTCGCAGTACGCTGCCCTGCATATCGGTCAGCACCGGCCAGACGGTTTCGGTAGCGGCACGGGTGTTAGGCATGGGCAGGCCGGCCTCGGCCTGGGCGCGAAACACGCGGGCGGCCTCACGCATCTCGGTGGGAACAGCCAGATCGGCGGCGTTGAGGTCGAGGCTCATCAGCACCGGCTGGCGTCCGGCGCGCAATAGTTCGCGCTGCGAGGCGTCGGTAATAAGATGGCGGGTGAAGGCAACGGCTGCGCCGCGCTCCGGGCCATCGCCCACGCGGGCATTGAGCACCAGCGTGTCGCTCTGAACGTATGGCTGGGGCAACCGGTTCGTTCCGGAGAGGCGCGGCAGGGGGGCGACCCCCAGTTTGCCTGGCCAGAGCGCGCTGTAGCGACCCAGCGCGTGGGCCCAGTCAATAGTCATCAGCGCGCGCTGGCTCATCAGGGCATTGTCTACGGCGATGCCGTCCAGCCCCGCCAGCAAGCCCTCGTCTTCGCGCAGGGCCAGCAGCCACTCCAACCAGGCCTCAGCTCCGGTACGGCCGTCAAGCCCGAGCACGAGGTTGCCCTCATCGTCGAAGATGCGCCCGCCAAAGGCGTAGAGGTACCCGATGGTGCGGTCGAGGTTGAGGTTGTAGGCCAGGCCCCAGACCGGCGGGTCGCTACGGCTATCGCTCAGGCCCCGCGCCACGCGCAGCAGGCTGTCGGTGTCGCCCGGCGGGGCCGCGGAGAAATTGGCCTTGTTGTAGTACAGCGCAAGGGTATCGAAGGTGAGCGGCACGCCGTAGAGGCTGGCGCCCTCGCGGTGGCGCACCCGGGCCGCCCCCACCGCTGTTGGCAGCAACCGCTCGAGTTCCTGTGCCGCCAGGAGATCATCGAGGGGCAGCAGCGCGCCTTCCTCGGCCAGGCTGCCCAGGGTATGGCTGGAGACAATCGCCAGATGCGGACCGCCGCCCTCGGCCACGGCATTTGCCAGATCATCACGCAGACTGGTGACCTGACGGGTCTGGATCACGACCTGTATGCCTGGATTGGCGCGGTTGAAACGTTCGACCACCGTGGCGAGGGCGCGATCGGCGGGGGGTGTCCAGGCGTGCCAGAGAAGCAGAATCGTCCGCGCCGGTCCCGGCGCGGCAGGCTGAGGGGTCGTGGCGAGACCGGGGCCTTGCGCGCTGCATGCGATGAAGGTGAGGAGCGTCAGGGCCAGGATCACGATCCGTCTCAGTTGCTGAGGCACGGCCACGGGGCGCTCCTTGCCGGTATAAACTCTGGAATTATAGCACGGCAGTGCGAGGCGTCGCAAGGCATTAACTTGGGAGGGCGTAGCCCTCCCAAGCCCTCCCGTCAGGGAGGGGTGTGGGGAACCCGGTTTACCCGTCCTAACCGGTGTGAGGGCGCCAGGCGCCCCAACAGGCAGGGGTATGGGGAAACCCGGACTCCCCGTATGTTCACCTCAGCCGTCCATGCGGCTGCGCCGCACAACGACACAATGAACATGAGTTTTTCTTGGGAGGGCGTAGCCCTCCCAAACCCTCCCGCGCGCGGGCTATGTTCACCTCAGAGTCAGGCACACCTTGCGCATTCGTTTATTCGTTTCCCATTCGTTGGCGCATTTCCCCCCGCGTCCCAGGAAGTCTATCCCGGAGCAGGTGAAACCCTCTGAAGGGCTACGCTTTCCCCAACCCTCCCGCGCGGGCTATGTTCACCTCAAGAGTAGTGCCGGATCGAAGCGATGAGCTATCAGGTACCGTCGTCCACCCTCGAGCGCCGTATCCCCAATGAGGTAGCGCCCCGGCGCGAAGCCGAGGCAGGCTTCGAGGAGCATGTCGCTGGTTGCGCGCCAGGCCGCTGCGGTGCGGGGGTCGTCACGTTGCAGGGCGGTCCAGTCTGCGGGAACTTCAAGGGCCAGGTGCGGGGCATCGCTGCGGTAGGGGCGTGGGTTGGGGCCATCGTTAAGGATCGCGCAGCCAGCGAAGCGGCTGAGATCGTGGCGCTCCCGATGCGGCGCCGCCTCAAGGGCGGCCTGAGCGCGCGCCGAACGGGGCAGCCAGATCAGCCCGAGCCGTGAAGCGGTGATACGGTTCAGTTCGTTGCGGAACGGATAGTAGTCGGGGTAAAACTCGCCGGCAAGCGCGCGCAACTTGCTGAAGTTCAGCACCGCGTTGGGAAACTGCAAGGGATCGGCAGTCCAGTGGATGACGTCGAGCTGGCGCGCCAGGGCCTGACGGGCCTGTTCACGTTTGAGCGCAGCGGCGACGCCCGCGCTCCGGTAGGCCGCGGCCACACCCATAGTCTGCGACTCAACGAGCAGGTCGAGGCGGTAGGGGAGCGGCAGGCCCTCCAGGGCTGGCAGGCCAAAGCGGAAGAACCCCAGCAGGAAGCCGACCACATGCCCGTGGCGGCGCGCGACCAGTGAAGTGGCCGGGCCGAACTCGGCGCTGTGGAGATCGTCGGGGTAGGCTTCGGCGTCGCCCAGGCCCCAGATGACGCCCCGGAGGCGCCGGATGGCCGGCAGTTCGGCCACCGACGGCGCGCCGATGTCGAAGGTGTCGCTCGAGCGATGGGTTGCGACAAATGTCCGTCCGACTTCGGGCAGGTAGATCACTACCCGCGCTGGCGCCAGATGGGGTTCGAGGGTGGCCTGCAACTCCTCCAGGCCAGGCAGCGGGCCGAGGGCGTGCAGGCGCAGCGTGTAGATCGGCTGCCCGGCAACGATCGTGCGTGGAAAGAGCAGCCCGACCCCTAGCGGCGCCGGACGGGACCCGGCGTGGAGCACGGCCAGGCTCCCGCCCATACGCGCAAACGAGGTCTTGACGAAGTAGGCCGGCACCAGGGGCTGCGTCGCCATCGCCGGCAGGGCGTAGAGCGCATCAACCTGCCCGGCCCAGGTTGCCGCATTGCCGCCGATCACCGTCCAGGTGAGGCTCATCGGCGCATCGCTCCGGCGCGACCTATCGGGCGACCACGGAGCTTGCCCCGGCCGCCGATGCTCAGAATGGAGCCGGCACTGCCGATGCTCAGAGCCGAATGCGCGGAATCGTGTGCCATACAGGGCCAGGACCTCCGTGTTGGCCCGATTATACCATTACCCTCCCGCCAGGGAGGGGCTTGGGGAAACCCGGTTTCCCCATACCCCAACCGCCGTTGTGGGCGCCTGGCGCCCCATCAGGCAGGGGCGTGGGGAAACCCGGTTTCCCCATCTGTTCACATCAGCACGCACCCGCCATTACCGTGCCACGGGCGCCATCCGCACCAGCACCTCGTGCGTCCGACCATCGTCGCGCAGGGGGATGCGCCCGTCGGGCAGCCGTTCGCCGTCAAGCAGGGTCTCGAGTTCCGCGGTGGCTTCGTCGGGCAGGCGTTCCACCCGGATGTGGTAGATGCTCCTGCCGTAGCGGTAGTCCACCTCATAGCCTGGCCAGTCGGGTGGCACACACGGCTGCACACACAGGCTGGCCCCCTCGCGCCGCAGCCCCAGGATGACCTCCAGACCCAGCCGGTAGAGCCAGCCCGCCGAACCGGTGTACCAGGTCCACCCGCCGCGCCCGCGGTGCTGCTCGGCGGCGTAGACGTCGGCGGCGACGACATACGGTTCGACCTTGTAGATCTCAGGGTAGGTGTTGGCGTGCCGCAGCGGGTTGATCATGCTCAGCAGCGCATTCGCATCCCCGCGCGCGCCGAGCAGCCCGCAGGCCCAGATCAGCCAGATCGCCGCGTGGGTGTACTGCCCGCCGTTCTCGCGCACCCCCGGCACGTAACCTTTAATGTAGCCCGGGTTGTGCTCGCTGCGATCAAAAGGCGGCGTCAAGAGCCGGATAAGCTCCGCCTCGCGGTCCACCAGGTGTACGAGTGCCGACTCGAGCGCCTGGCGCGCCCGGGCAGGGTCGCCCCCGGCGATCACCGCCCAGGCCTGCGGCAGCAGGTCAATCCGGCACTCCTCGCTGCGCGATGAGCCAAGAGGCGTGCCATCGTCGTAGAACGCGCGCAGGTACCAGGCCCCGTCCCAGGCGCTGGCCTCGAGCGCCGCAAGTTGCTCGCGGGCGGCCGCCGTGTAACGAGCAGCGCGCTCGGCCTCGCCGCGCGCCGTCGCCAGTTCGGCCATGGCGCGCAGTACAACGACCAGGAACCAGCCCATCCAGACGCTCTCGCCGCGGCCCCCCGCGCCCACCAGGTTCATCCCGTCGTTCCAATCGCCGGCGCCCATCAACGGCAGGCCGTGTTCGCCCCGGCGACGCAGGGCCAGCTCCACCGCCCGCGCGCAGTGCTCGTAGAGGCTGGCCTGCTCCGCTGAAGTGGCGGGGTGATCGTAGTACTCCGCCTCATTATCGGCAAGGGGCCGGCCTTCGAGGAAGGGCGCCACCTCGTCGAGCACACTCTCGTCACCGGTGAACCGAACGTAGTGGGCGGTTGCGAAGGGCAGCCACAGGTAGTCGTCGGCGAAGCGCGTGCGGATGCCGCGACCGGTCGGGGGGTGCCACCAGTGCTGCACATCTCCCTCCACGAACTGCCGCGCAGCAGCGCGCAACAGGTGTTCGCGCGCCAGGGCCGGCGCGGTGTGCAGCAGCGCCAGCACATCTTGCAGTTGGTCACGGAAGCCGTAGGCCCCGCCCGACTGGTAGAAGGCCGAACGCGCCCAGATCCGGCAGCTCAGGGTCTGGTAGAGCAACCAGCCATTGAGCAGCACATCAAGTTCCGCGCTGGGCGTGCGCACGCGGGTCTGGCCCAGCAGAGCGTTCCAGGCGGCCACGCTCTGCTCCAGGGCCGCCTCAACCGCTGCGGGGGCGCGGTAGCGCTCGATCAACGCCCATGCCTCACCCTCGTCGGCGCCCTGCCCCAGCAGCAGCACGAGCACGCGCCGTTCGCCGGGCGCCAGCCGCACCAGACAGCGCAGCGCGCCGCAGGGGTCCAGCCCGGCGCCCGCGCGGCCCGTCAGCGGGCCGCCGCGCAGCAGCGCCGCCGGACTCGCCAGGTCGCCGTTGCGCCCGATAAAGGCCGCGCGGTCGCCGCTGAAGCTCGCCGGCTCACCGGCGGCGATGAAGGCGATGCGTTCCCCGAACTCGTGGTTGTAGGCGTTACGCGCGAGGAGCGCTCCGCGCTCTTCGTCGGCCACGGTTACGATAAAGGGCGCCATCTGCTCGCGGAAGACGCCAAGCACCCACTCGACATAAAACGTGACGCTCAGTTCGCGCTCTTCGTCACTCTCGTTTCTCAGCTCCAGCCGGTAAAACTTCACCGGGTCCTCAGGCGCCACGCCCAGGGTCAGTGTGCTGGCAATCGCGTGACGGCGATGCTCGAAGATGCTGTAGCCGAAGCCGTGGCGCACCCGCACATGGCCCGCGCCCAGCGGCCAGGGGGTTGGCGACCACACCGTGCCGTCGCGCTCGTCGCGCAGGTACAGCGCCTCGCCCCCCGGGTCGCTCACCGGGTCGTTTGACCAGGGCGTCAGACGGTTCTCGCGGCTGTTTTCCGCCCACGTGTAACCGGTGCCCCGCTCCGAGACGATGCAGCCGAAGCGCGGGTTGGCGATGACGTTGATCCAGGGCGCAGGCGTGTACTGCCCGGGCGCGAGTTCGATCACGTATTCGGCGCCATCGCGGGCAAAGCCGCCGTAGGGGCCGCGCACGGCGAGCGGTTCGCCGGGGGACAGGGCCGTTCCCGCAGGGGGCACGGCGAGAATCTGGGGCAGTGGCGCCGTGTCCGCCTCACGGCGCCGCAGATGCTGGGCCAGACTGCCGCGCCGGCCTGCCAGCACCACCCGCGCGGCGCTCTCCAGCAGCACGCGGTCCTCTTCGGGCATCAGGTCGGCGCGCAGGGCGAAGACGCCACCGCGCTGGTTGAGCCAGCCCCCTGCCCGCCCGCTGCGGATCAGCGCCAGCAGTTGCTCGTGCAACTCGTGCATATAGCCGCCGACTTCCTCGTTGAGGATCACCAGTTCGACCCGCAGCCCCTTCTGCCGCCAGTACTCGTGGGCTTGCAACAGTTCCTGCACCAGGCCCAGCTCGCCCGGCGCGGAGATGCGCGCCAGCACAATCGGGTCATCGCCGGAAATGCCGTAGGCCCACAGCCCGGGCTGGCCCTTGCGGTTGCGCGCGATCACCTCGGGCGCAGCGCGCCGGAGCGGGTCGGGGAACAGCGCGAAGGCCGCCAGACGCTGGTAGCGGTGGGCCGCGTCGCCGTCCAGGTTCAGACTTTGCAACTCAACCTGGGCCTGGGTCCAGGCCAGATCGAAGGCCCGCGCCCCTACCAGGGGGTCGCGGTACTTGTCGGCCAGGCGCAGGGCCTCCTCACGGGTTGCCCCCACGGCAGTGGTGAAGAAGAGTTGCACCGAGGCTCCAGGCGCAATGCGCACCCGCCGCCGGAGGCTGAAGATCGGGTCGAGCACCGCGCCGACAGTACCACTCAGTGGCCGATCGAGGGCCACCGGATGGGCCGGGCCGTGGCCCCGTCCCAGAAAAGCGGCCCGGTCGGTTTCAAACTCCACCTCGCCCACCACACCCGAGCGCGCTGCCACCACATGCACGGCGTAGGGGCGCTCGCTCTCCTCTGCCCGTGGCCGTCGCGAGGCCAGCAGCGCCCCCCGCTCGGCCACGAACTCGGTCTCGACGAACAGGTTGGCAAAGGCCGGGTGGGCCAGTTCCGCCAAGGGCGGCGCCAGCACCACTTCGGCATAGCTGGTGACCTCCAGCTCGCGGGGCGCTGCGCCCAGGTTGGTCAGGGTGATCCGCCGCACCTCTGCCGGGTCCTCGGGCGAGACCGTGACCTCCATACGGGTCTCGATGCCGCCGATCTGCTGCAAGAACTCGGCCTTCTCGAGACTGAAGCGGGCGCGGTACTGTTGCCCCTCGCGGCGCACAGGCTGGTAGCCTGCCGACCAGGCCAGCCCGCTACGGGCATCGCGGAGGTAGATGAAGCTGCCCCAGCAGTCGCGTGTGCCGTCGGGCCGCCAGCGGGTCACCGCCAGGCCCTTGTAGAAACTGGCGCCGCTGCCGGCGTTGGTGAGCACCACCCGGTAGATCGGGCCACCCAGCAGGTGGGTGTAGGGCACCGCCGTGCCCGGGCTGGCAAACTGGCGCGAGGTGGGGAGCACCGGCAGGATCGCCGCTGGCGCCTCGGCCACATCTTCGGGCAACTGGATCGGCGCGCTCTGGGGGATCTTCTCGTGCAGAAGGGCCTCGGTAGCGCGGATCATTGGCTCCTGATGGAAGCGGCGCTGCATAATCGCATCGTTGAGCGCATTGTCGAGCGCCACCAGGCTCATCCCCTGGTGATGGACCATGAACGAGCGTACGATGGAGCGCTGTTTGCCCGGTGGAAGCCGCTCGGGAGTAAAGTCCACCGCCTCGTAGAGACCATAGGCGCCCCACATGCCCAGCTCGATCAACCGTCGCAGGTTTTCTACCGCGGCGTGCGGCTGCACGCTCAACGCCAGCACGGTGGCGTAAGGCGCCACCACCAGGTCGTTGGCCAGGCCGCTCTTCAGGCCCAGGCCCGGTACACCGAAGGCGCGGTACTGGTAGTTCATCGCCAGATCGCGACTGTTGTAGGCCGACTCTGAGATGCCCCAGGGCACGCCCTTGCGCGCCCCGTAGGCGATCTGCGCCGCGACTGCGCCACGCACCGTGGCATCGAGCAGGGTCTCGGGGAAGGTGGTCATCACCAGCAGCGGCATCAGGTACTCGAACATGGTGCCGCTCCAGGCCATCAGGGTCGCCGGACCGGCGGCGGGGGTGAAGGTGCGCCCGATGTGGAACCAGTGTTCCTTGGGCACGTCGCCCTTGGCAATCGCAACGAAGCTCGCCAGGCGCGATTCGGAGGCCAGCAGGTCGTAGAAGGAGGTGTCGCGGCGGCCCTCGCTGACGTTATAGCCGATCACGAAGAGGCGCCGCGTCTCATCGTAGAGGAAGCGGAAGTCCATTCCCAGCGCGAGCTCGCGCGCCTGGACGACGATCGCCGCCTGGCGCTCACGCAGGCGCGCCGCGGCGTCGTTTCGGGCTGCCAGGTCGGCCAGGCTGGGCGCCGGCCCGTCTGTCCCCAGCTCGGCGCCGGCCAGTGTTTCCAGGTCCTCCAGGTGGGCGCGGGCCTGGTGGCGGAAGGCCCGTAGCCAGTCGGCGGCGGCGCCACTCAGGCGCAGGGCCTCGGTGCGCTCGAGGAGCGCGCGCAGGCGGTCGCGGTAGCCGCGCAGGCTCGTCGGCGGCGTTTCGAGCGCGCGCTCCAGTTCGGCCAGCCGCTCGTGCAGCAAGTCATCCGCCCCCACCTGATCGCGCAGCAGCAGCAACACGTCGCGCAGCCCCGACAGCGCCGCCGGGCCGATGATCGGCGCCTGATCCAGCGCCAGGTAGCCCTGGGCCAGGGCGATCAGGTGGCCGGCCAGGTTGCCGCTGTCCACTGTGGAGACGTACAGCGGTGGGAGCGGACGCAACGTGCGTGTATCGTACCAGTTGAGCAGGTGCCCGCGGTAGCGTTCGAGCCGCTCCAGCGTGGCAAAGACGCGCTCGCTGCGGGCGGTCAGTTCGCTCAACGAGACGTACCCGAAATCGTAGGCTGCCAGGTCGGCCAGCAGTTGCAGGCCGATGTTGGTCGGCGAGGTGCGCGGCGCCACCAGGGGGGTGGGCGTTTCCTGGAAGTTGTCGGGCGCCAGGTAATGGCCCTCTTCGTCCACAAAGCGCTCGAAGTAGGCCCAGGTAGCGCGGGCCAGGCGGCGCAGGAGCGTGACATCGTCGGCGGTGAGCGGTTGGGGTGGAGGGGCCAGGTAGGGCCGGTCGAGCCAGCCCACCAGGGCCGGCGAGCCGATCCAGGCTGCCAGCACCGGCGCGGCCGCGGGCAGGGCCTCCAGCGCCTGCCGGGGCCGGGTCAGGCCCAGCAGCCCGATCACCGCCAGCGCCGGGGCCGTGCGTCGCAGCGCCCGATCCCAGGAGCGTCGCAGGCGCAACTGAGCCTGGGCGGCCGTCTCCCATTCCAGGAGCCGACGCCGGGTGATCAGCATCCGCGCCAGGGTGCGCGTGATCGCGTCAACGTTGAGCGCCGCCTGATCGGGCAGCAGGGCGATGTTGATCAGCAGTCGCAGCCCCTCAGCGCGCAGGGCTGCCAGTTTGGCCTGCCGGCGCTGGGCCAGGCGCCAGTCGAGAAGCCAGAAGCGCGCGTCGGCCAGCTCAAACAGCAGCGGCACGCTCAACGGCGCAACCGCGGCCAGCGTCCACACCCACGCGCGCCCGGGCAACACCAACCAGCCCAGGCCCAGCATGGCCACCGATGCCGGCGCTGTCAGGCTGCGCCGCAGGTTGTCGAAGATCTTGTAGCGAGCCAGCAAGGGCAACACGTTCGGCGCCCACATCCCGCTTCCTGTCGGCGTCCAGGGCAGCAGCCAGGCGGCGATCTGCCAGTCGCCGCGCACCCAGCGGTGCTGTCGGGCCGCGTAGGCCGCGTAGGTGGTCGGGTAGCTGTCGATCAGCTCGACATCGGAGAGCAGGGCCACCCGGGCGTAGTTGCCCTCGATCAGGTCATGACTGAGCAGGGTGTTTTCGGGGAAGCGGTCGTGCAGGGTCTCGCGCAGCACCGCCGGGTCGTAAATCCCCTTGCCGACGAAGCTCCCCTCGCCGAACAGGTCCATGTAGGTGTCGGACACGGCGGTGGTGTAGGGATCGATCCCTACATTGCCCGCAAAGATCCGCGCAAACCGGCTGGCAAGGGCGCTCGGCAGGTCAATGCCCACCCGCGGTTGCAGGATGCCGTAGCCCTCGACCGTGCGACGGGTCCGCGGGTCTACCACTGCGGCGTTGAGGGGGTGAGCCAGGGTGCCGATCAGCGCCCGCGCTGCGTCACGGGGGAGCTGGGTGTCGGCGTCGAGGGTGATCACGTAGCGGATCTGCGGCAGCACGCTCAGGTCGCCGAGCAGCACCTCGTAGGTTGTATCTGTAGCGCCGGCGAGCAGGCGATTGAACTCCTCGAGCTTGCCGCGCTTGCGCTCCCAGCCCATCCAGCACCCCTGCTGGGGGTTCCACAACCGGCGCCGGTGCAGGAAGAAGAAACGGTCGGAGCCGTAGCGGGCGTTCAATGCCAGGATACCCTCGCGGGCCACCGCGAGCAACTGCTCATCTTCGGGCATGCGCGGCTGCGGGGCGTCGGCAAAGTCGCTCAGCAGGGCAAAGTGCAGGTGGGGGTCCTCATTGGCCAGGAAGAGCACCTCCAGGGTCTCGAGCTGGTGCCGCACACTTTCGGGCGTCAACAACAGCGTGGGGACGACCACCATGGTGCGCAGATCGGCCGGAATGCCGTGCCGAAGGTCGAGACGCGGCAGGAGGCGCGGGGGCAGCAGGTGGGCCACGGCCCGGTTAACCAGTTCGATGGCCAGGGTGCTGGCGGGCAGGGCGAGCAGCCCGGCCGCCAGGGCCTGCAGCGCGGGATGGGGCGCCTGCTGCGGCGACGCGCCCGCGGATCGGGCCAGGCGCAACCCGCCTGCGACCGCCGCGCCGGTTATGGCGGCAATGGCGCCAAAGTAGACCGGGGCGGGATGGCGCAGCAGCGCCCGGCGGGCCACCTCGCCCGGAGCGGCGCGATAGCCCAGCAGGGCCTCGAAGGGCGTCTGACCATTGCCGATCAGGTAGTATCCCACGTGCGCCGCGCGCGGCCTCTCACCGGCAGCGGCTGCCCGCGTGGCCTGGATCAGCGCCTGGCGCGCCACGTCAACCTCGCTGCGTCCGCTGCCGCGCGCCAGGCGCTCCACCTCGTGACGGTAGCGATCACGTGTCGCAAAGGTGCTGCGCGGGTAGGCCCCCGCCGGGTCCTGGCGCAACACCTGCTCAACCAGGCTGACCTGCTCGAACCAGTCGGCCCAGTCAATGGCGTTGAGGGTGCGCATGCTGGTGATCGCGTTACCGACCGAGACCTGGATCGCCGCCTGCCGCTGATGCTCAACGTGCACCACCTCTTCGGCGCTGCGGGAGGGTAGCTGGCCTTCCAGCCAGGCGATCAGCCCGGAGGCATCGCGCTCGCCATCATAGCTCCGCAGGCGGCGGAGCAACTGCACAGCAAAGGGCAGGAGCAGATGGGGATGCCGCTGCGCCAGTTCGCGCAGCACAGGATGCGTCTCCGCCGGGCCGTCTGGCTGCGCCAGCAGACGCTCGGCCCAGGCATCGGCCTCGGTGTACTGCGCGCGCACATCGAGCACCAGGCGCGCCTGGCGCGCCAGGTAGTCGATCAGGCCCACGCGGAGCATGATCGGCACGGCCCACAGCTCGCCCATCGTCAACGGCGCAACCGCCTGGTAGGCCAGCACATAGCGCAACAGGCGCTCCTGGTCAATCTTGCCGTCGCTGTGAAGGATCAACTCCTGCGCGAGAGCGTAGACACGCGGGCGACCGCGGTAGGGTCCGCCGATCAACTTCGGCAATTCACGGTAATAGCCCCCGGGCAGATCCTGGCGGATCTCGCGGATCTGGTCGCGCACCACATACATATTATCCAGCAACCACTCCACGGCAGGCAGCGCCATCTTCCGCTGGCGGGCATCCTCGGCCAGGATGCGATAGGCGCGCAGCAGATCGCGTTCGTCCTGGGCCACCTGGAGCATCAACGCTCCAGGCAGGCTCAGCAGGGGATGCCCCGGGCGGTGGCTGCTGGCGAGAGCGCGGGCGTGTTGCTCGAGCTGCTCGACGTTGAACAGCTCGGGCCCCCGCGCGATCGGTGGCATCACCACACCACCAATCGCCGCGGGAATAGTACGGCGCATCGAGGCCGTGATCGTCTTGAGGCTACGGTTCAGCGCAGCCCACTGGACAGCAATATCCATGGCACACGTGACTCAGAGGCGTTTTGCCGGCGCGGGCGCCATCGTCTGGGCCACGACCGGACGGGCCGGCAGGGTGGCGCGGCGATTACCGGCGGAGGGCTCACGGAGGCCCAGTTCTTGCGGACCAAGGTCGAGGATCTGGACGAGGTGGCGGCGGTCGGGTTGGGCAAGATCGGCGGCGAAGGCCAGCTCGTCTTGCAATACCTGGAGGATCGTCTCAGCGCTCAAACCGCTGCGACGGGCCCGACTCAGCAGGTCGTCCAGCGCCGTGTGCAGGTCAACGGCCGAGCGTGGGGCAGCAGCGCGGCCGGCGGCGACCTCGGTAGGCGCGTAGTGGCAGACCCGGCAGGTTGCAAGCGCCGGCGACGACCATTCAGCGCCGCAGTTCGGGCATGTCATCAAGGTAGAGCCGATCTGCATCGTTCACCTCCTTTGCTAATCGACGGCAAACCTGGCGTAGCGCCAGAAACAACGCGCTGCCGAAGCGCGCGTATGTTCCATCAGCCACGTTCGAGCAACCGCGAGCACTCCGGTCGGGAGCGAAGCCTCGGCTTGCGGGATGCACCCTCCACACTATGTCTTCGTTGACGTGTGTCGCGCAGGTATCACCCCGGAGTGCATGGCCGACAGGGAGAACCGGTCGCCGTCACCGATAGGACGATACCCTCCAACGATGAATTATCATACCTGTTCTGGCGCAGGGCAATATAAGAAGTTTATTAGAATCCTGTCAGCTACCCGGGCTGCTGCGTGGCGCGGTGGGTGTTTTGCTCTCCCTCCCAACCGCCCCCTGCTGGGGAGTGGCGCCTGGTTCCCTTCCCACAGGGTTCAGGAGCGGACAGAACGTATGAGCGCCGACGGGCGGTATGGCGTTGGGATGCGCTGGGTGGCTCCCGCCCCCTCCCCCGCTCCAGCTTCGCTGGAGCGCCTGCGCTGAGCCTGTCGAAGCGGGGAGACCAGAGCCGCGCGCGGGGGCGTTCCAATAGGGTACACGCCACGTTGGCTCGAATGTTCTGTCCGCCCTTAAACCCCGCAGGGAGGGGGTTGGGGAACCCCGGTTTCCCCGTATGTTCACCTCAGACGGTCATGCGCATGGCGCACAACGCCGGAATGAAAATAGCTATTCTTGGGAGGGCTGCGCCCTCCCAAACCTTCCCGAGCGCGGGCTATTTTCACCTCAGGAAGACAGGAAGGTTTTCAAAGTTTGAATCAATCGCTCCTGATCTCTCGTTTCACACTCCCAAATGACAAGCACCTTCCAGCCAAGATATTCTAGCTTTTGCATATTTTCCCGATCACGAATCATATTTCGATCAAGTTTTTTATTCCAGTATTCGATGTTGCTCGCCGGTCGCGCTGCATGAGGGCATCCTTCGTGTTGATGCCAGAAACAGCCATGTACAAAGATAACTTTCTTGTGGCGCGGCAAAACAATGTCAGGTTTGCCGGGCAAATCTTTTAAGTGAAGTCGAAAGCGATACCCCATCCTGTGAATCAACGAGCGCACGAGCTTTTCCGGCAAGGTGTCCTCGCCGCGCACCTTTGCCATAATGCGGCTTCGTTCTTCTGGCTGAAAAACATCCGGCATAATTTACCGCTTGATTTTTGTCCACCTTGACTGAACCACTAACACGCCGTTGCGCTTCCAAATCGTTCGTCGTTCAACATCGGGGCCAGAAGTGCGCACCTCGATGCAAATCTCAACTATATCATGAACATCACACTTGAATGTGTCATAGAGTATTTTCAAAAACCTAACGTCATTAATGTTCCAGCACGCCGGTCTGGAATTATTGCGCACATCGGGAAGCGTCTTGGGGAAGAGATACAAACACGGTGGCGGAACCTGAAAAGCGTCTACTCTTGTGCTACGTTCAAGCCCAGCGGCCAGCTTGGGACGGACGCGACCTTTCGTGCCACAGAGCATATCCCAGATTATCAAGCCATCCACTCGCTCCTTTTGGTGAATGATCTCAGCGCTTAACCGCGTATGAATGCCCGACCAGGCATTGTGTCGAGGATCTGAGCCGGGATTCTGACACAGCGACCAGATAATGAATTCATTGGCATTGGCCGGGCGCTGGAAGATATTAGTGTTATTGCCGTCGAGACAGCCTTTCGCCTCGATGACACACGTGTAGTCTTCGTTTATGTGAACCTCGTAATCGTGGCGATTGCCTGATCCGCTAAACGTCCAGTCGGTAATCTTGTGATTATCTTTGAGAAAGCCCAGCACCCGCTCGATAAAGTCACGTTTTTCGTGGGTTGTGGCTGCTTGAGCGCCACGCAATTGCCCAATAGCAGCGCGAAAGAGTCCTGATTGCCAGAATTCGGTCTCGTTCATGCCGTGGCTGCCAATCGATGGCGCAGACGATTTGAGCGCCTCGACATACTTTTCAATAAGGCGCTTCGTATGTTCGGACAGCTCACAGAAAATGATCGGCTTAGACGCTGACATTATGCGTCTGCTCCTCTACGCTTTGCGCGATATGTGTTGCAAGCGGTCGCAGGATATGCGTTTCCAGCCACGAAACGACCGGCGCCGCTACGGCGTCTCCCATCACATGATACCCGTCGTTGTAGCGTTCTGGCAACCAGTAACTGTCAGGCAATCCCATCAAGCGTGCTGCTTCGCGTGCCGACAGCAGGCGCGAGCGGATACCATCTCCCTCAACAACCAGTATCGTCTGCCGACTCGAACCTCCAGTCGGCGTGCGTAGACAACCGCTCACGCCATCGAACCGCACTTCGGCGCGCTGGCGCTTGACACCGTCCTGGATGCGCGTTCGCTTGTAGATCGTTCCGATATACCGGCGACCGGTTGCCTGCGCGTGACGCACTCTGGCAAGATTGCGCGGCGACATCAGTGAGAGCAGGCGCCCTGTTTCTTCCTGGCTGTGCCAGGACACACCAACCGGCTCGTGATCGATCACGTCGCGCAGGTGCGGGCGCGCGCATGCAGGCGCGGGCAGACTCCACCAGATCCACGCGCTCTGCAGAGCCGGCGCCAGACCATGGCACGCGCGCGCGACCGCAGATGGATGCCAGAGGGCGTCTGGCACATGCGTCGTCAACGTGTCCGGTATTGTCACATGTTCCTTGACCGCAATCACGAAGAGGCGCGGTCTTGATTGCGGAACGAAGTGAACCGCGTCGATAACCATCGCTCCTAATCGGTATCCTTCTGCAACTATCACCGAAGCCAGTTCTTGGAAGTCGCGCCCCTGATTCGATGATAGCAAACCGACCACATTTTCGATAGCGATGATGGGAACGCTGCGTCCTTCTCGTTCAAGATCAACGATCAGACGCCAGAACGGCCAGAAGGCGCCGCTGCGTTCGGCGCGCAGACCGCCGCCCTTCCCGGCAAGCGACAGGTCCTGGCAGGGAAATGACGCCCACGCCAGCAGCGCACGCCCCGGCAGCATATCGGCTGTAAGGCGATGAATGTTCTCAACGACCAGCTCGGGCGCGCCGGCGAAGTTGCGGCGATACACCTCTGCCTTCTTCTCATCGAAGTCGTTGGCAAACAGGCATGTCCACTGCGGTCCCAGACCAATCCGTGCCAGACCGCCGCCGGCGAAGAATTCGTAGAAGGTCAGGTTAGTCATGACAGGCGCTCACTCAACAGCGATGCAAAAACGCACAGATATTCTAACACATCCGCATTTGCGCTGCCCGTGGGATCGGCCACTGGCATTCCTGCTGCCGGGGTCGCCTGCCACCCCGTGGGCAGGGGAATGGGGAAACCCGCCCATCGCGCACCGCGGGTACATCGGCGAAAGGGGTGAAGGCGTCAAGGTCACGCTCACTGAAGGCATACGGCTCGCTGGGGAGCACGATCACCTCCGGGCGCAGGGCCAGAAAGGCATCGAGGGGAGCGCGCGGGTAGCGCCCGGGAAGCTGCGCGGCGAGGTTGGCCGCGCCACAGAGCCGCAACAGGTCGCCAGCGTAGGTTTCGGCGCCGACCGCCATCCACGGGTCACGCCAGATAAAGGCGATGCTCGGGCGCGGCGTGGCCGGCAGGGCCTGCTCCGCCGCGCTGATCGCCGCGCGCAGGTCCTCCAGCGCCGGGGCGGCTCGCTCAGCTACCCCCAGCATCCGCGCCAGCGGCTCGAGTTGCTCCGGCACATCGGCCACGCTGCGGATGGCCGTCACATACACCGGGATGCCCGCCGTGGTGAGCGCCAGAACATCGCGCTCGCGGTTCTCCTCCTGGTCGGCGATCACCAGGTCGGGCTGCAAGGCGACGATCCGCGCCCGGTCGGGGTTCTTGGCGCCCCGCAGCCGCGGCAGGCCCGTCAGCGCCGCCGCCGGCTCGATGCAGTAGTCGGTGACGCCAACGACCCGCTCGCCCAGGCCCACACTGAACAGCCACTCGGTCAGGCTGGGCACGAGCGAGACGATCCGTCGGGGCGGCCCGCTGAGTTCGAGGCGTCGTCCCAGGGCATCGAACAGCATACCTGCCTCCCGGTGATGGCAGTGAAATGGCTGCGAGGCGCAGTATACCACGCCGGTCAGCAGGTTGTTTCCAGGGAGGGCTGCCCCTTCAACGGGTATCACGAGACCGGCGCGTTCACGGCACGCGCGGATCGTGGCGCTCGTGTTCGCGCGGCTGCCGGCTTGGCGCGCCTTCTCGGAAGAGTCAGGCACGCCGTTCGCATTCGTTATATTCGGTCATTCGTTTCCCATTCGTTGGCGCATTTCCCCCGCACCAGGGAACCCATCCCAGCCGTCCATGCGGCTGCGCCGCACAACGCCGGAATGAAAATATGTGTTCTTGGGAGGGCGCAGCCCTCCCAAACCTTCCCCGGAGGGGGGTAGGGAACTCTAGGTCAGTTCATCCGATTCGATGTTCAGCCCACAGGCCCCCAAACCCTCCCCGCAGGGAGGGGGTTGGGGAAGCCCGGGTTCCCCATACCCTGACACGATGAAAACAGATTTTTTTCCTGGGAGGGCGCAGCCCTCCCAAACCCTCCCGCAGGCGGGCTATGTTCACATCGGTGGTGAAACGCTTACCCCGTGTGAAGCCCTTCGCCCCTCGCCTATCGCTCAGACATGCTACCCTGGGAGCAGGCGGCATGTTGCCGCTTTGTTGGCATGCACACAAAAAGGTAGGGCCACTATGACCGAGCGCATGTACGATCAGGGCTACAGGGAGGTTCCCGTGCGCATTCAGGTTGATCGCCTGACCCTTGCGGGGAGCCCGGTCCGCCCGTCGGAGGCCCGGGGCCTGGTCCTCTTTGCCCACGGCAGCGGGAGCAGCCGTTTCAGCCCGCGCAACCGCTTCGTGGCCGGGCAACTGAACCAGGCCGGTTTTGCCACCCTGCTCTTCGACTTGCTTTCGGCTGATGAAGAGGCCCGCGACGCGATCACGCGCCATCTGCGCTTCGATATCCCACTCCTGAGCCATCGCCTGCTCCACGCGACCGAGCAGGTGCGCGCCTGGCCTGAAACCAGCGCCTTGCCGCTGGGCTACTTCGGGGCCAGCACGGGCGCGGCAGCCGCCCTCATCGCCGCCGCGGAGCGCCCGGAGCTTGTCGCCGCGGTCGTTTCGCGGGGCGGGCGCCCCGATCTGGCCGCATCGCACCTGAAGGCGGTGCGCGCTCCGACCCTGCTCATCGTCGGCGGCGCCGACCGCGAGGTGCTCGCGCTGAACCAGGCCGTGCTGCCCGCCTTGCCGCCGCAGTCGTCGCTGGCAATCGTGCCGGGAGCAACCCATCTCTTCGAGGAGCCGGGTGCGCTGGAGGAGGTGGCGCGGCTGGCCGCCGATTGGTTTGCGCGCTGGCTGCGGTAAACGGCGATCCCGCCAGTGGCTGGGGTATGGGGAAACCAGGTTTCCCCACGCCCCTGCCTGCCGGGGTGGCAAGCCCTCTGCGTTGGGAGGCTCCGGGTCGGCGCAGCCCCCCGGAACCAACCCATGTTCATCCTGGCAGGGTGCGGCGAAGCCGCATAGGCATCTGACAGGGAGAGAGCTATGAGCCAGGATGCGCCCCCGTCCGCTAGCTGTGTCACCCTCGCCCTGTGCGGTGATGTCATGACCGGGCGCGGCATTGATCAGATTCTCCCGCATCCGGGCGACCCGACGATCTACGAGTCGTTTGTGCGCAGCGCAGTGGACTATGTCGCTTTTGCCGAACAGGTGAACGGCCCCATCCCCAGGCCGGTTGACCCGGCTTACCCATGGGGCGACGCGCTGCCGCTCCTCGAGCGTGAGGCGCCCGATGCGCGTCTGATCAATCTCGAAACCGCGGTAACAACCAGCGCTACGCCCTGGCCGGACAAGGGGATCACCTACCGCATGCATCCCGCCAACCTGCCCTGCCTGAGCGCAGCGCAGGTGGATTGTTGCGTGCTGGCGAACAACCACGTGCTCGACTGGGGCCGCGAAGGGCTGTGTGAGACCCTGCGCAGCCTGCGGCAGGCGGGCATACGCACCGTCGGGGCGGGTCTGAATCGCGTCGAGGCTGCTGCGCCGGTGATTGTTGCCTCGCCAGCGGGGAACAGGGTGCTGGTGCTGGCCTGGGGTCTGCCCTCCAGCGGCATTCCCTTCAGTTGGGCCGCCACCGCAGAGCGCGCCGGGGTCAACCTGCTCGAAGATCTCTCGCCGCGCAGCCTGGCGCACGTCGCGGCGCACATCCGCGCCCTGCGCCAGCCAGGCGACCGCGTGGTGGTCTCGCTCCACTGGGGCGGCAACTGGGGCTACGCCATTCCCCCTGAGCACCAGGATTTCGCCCAGCAGTTAATCGCCGTCGCCGGGGTCGATCTGGTCTATGGGCACTCTTCGCACCATCCCCTGGGCATCGAAGTGTACCAGGGGCGCCTGATCCTCTACGGCTGCGGCGACCTTATCAACGACTACGAGGGCATCGGCGGCTACGAATCGTACCGTCCCGACCTGGGCATCATCGTCCTCGCCACCCTGGCCGGCGACGGGCGTCTGCTGCGGGGCCGCCTGCTACCCTTCCGACGGCGACGCTTCCGCCTGTGGCGCGCCACCCCCGAGGAAGCTGGCTGGCTGGCCCGGCGGCTCAGCCGCGTCAGTCGCAATCTCGGCGTTGCGGTGAAGCTTCAACCCGATCAGGCTCTCGAAGTGCGTTGGTAGGAAGGTGTGGAGGTGTGGAGGTGTGGAAAAACCTGAAAACACCCCTACACCTCCACAGTCTCAACTACCCCTTCACCACCAGCAACGGCTCGAGGCGAGCGACGATGCGCGCCAGGCCGGCCCGGTCAACAACCGCCACCACCTCGTCCACTGATTTGTAGGCGAACGGCGCCTCTTCGGCCAGACCGGCCATACTCCCGGCGCGGACGTGGATGCCCTGCCTGGTGAGTTGCTTGCGCAGTTGTTCACCGTGGATCTGGCGCTTGGCGGCCGTGCGGCTGAGCATGCGCCCGGCCCCATGGCAGGTCGAGCCGAAGCTCACGGCCATGGCGTGTTCCGTACCCGCCAGCACATAACTGGCGGTGCCCATCGAGCCAGGCACCAGTACCGGCTGCCCGTAAGGCCGGTAATCCGCCGGGATCTCCGGCGAACCCGGGCCAAACGCCCGCGTGGCCCCCTTGCGGTGTACACAGACCTGCATGCGCTTGCCGTCGATCCGGTGCTCTTCCATCTTACCCATGTTGTGGGCCACATCATACACCTGCCGCAGACCGGCAGGCAGCCCGCGCCGGGCAAAGACGTGGGTGAAACTCTGGCGCACGAGGGCGGCCAGGGTCTGCCGATTGGCAAAGGCGAAATTGGCCGCGCAGTGCATGGCTTCGATGTACGCCCGGGCCTCCGGCGCGCTCAGCGGCGCACAGACCAGCTCACGGTCAGGCAAACTGATCCCGTAGCGCTGCACCACCTGCTGGAAATCGCGCACATAGTCGGTACAGATCTGATGCCCCAGGCCGCGCGAGCCACAGTGGATCAGCACCACGATCTGCCCCTCGCGCAGCCCATAGGCCGCGGCAATCGCGGGATCGTGCACCTGCACCACCTGGTCCACCTCGAGAAAATGGTTCCCGGCGCCGAGCGTCCCGAGCTGGTCGCGGGCGCGGTCACGGGCGCGCGGACTGACCCGCGCCGGGTTGGCCCCGGCCATGCAGCCCCCTTCCTCGGTATGCGCCAGGTCGTGCTCGGTTGCCAGGTCGTGGCGCAGGCACCAGCGGGCGCCCTCGGCCAGCACCTCATCAAGATCGGCGTCGTTCAGGCGGATACGGCCTCCGCGCCCGGTACCGCTGGGGCAGGCGCGGTCGAGCGTATCGGCCAGTTCATCCAGATAGGGCGCGGCCTGTTCCGCATCAAGTTCCGCGGCCAGCAGTCGCACGCCACAGTTGATATCATAGCCGATGGCCCCCGGCGAGATCACGCCATCGGGCAGGGCCATCGCCGCGACGCCGCCGACAGGAAAGCCGTAGCCCTGATGGATGTCGGGCATTGCCAGGGTATAGGCCACCACACCCGGCAGGGTCGCCGCGTTGACCAGTTGCTGGAGGCTGAGATCCTCCAGCGCATGGTCGAGCAACTCCTCACTGGCGTAGATCCGCGCCGGCACACGCATATCGCGGCGAAACCCGACGGGGATCTCCCAGAGGTCCGCCGCCAGGGGCCGAAGATCATGTTTGGTGATCATCACGGCGCCTCCCTACACATCAACATAGTACTCGGCCAGCCAGCCCTCCGGCTCCTCGGCCAGCCGCAGACGGTGGTATGTGACTGCCTTGATCGCTCCGCGCGGCGGGATCGCCGGCGGCGCGAGGCTTACCTCGGCTGCGATCCCGGTGGGTGTCCACGCCGTTACCAGCACGTCGGCAACGACCGCGCCGGTGCTCTCGCAGAGGTAGAGCACCTCGTTCAGCCACTCCACCAGCAGACTCTCGGCGTCAACGGCTTCCACATACACCTGCCGTCGCTCCGAGGGTTCGCCCGGGGTGGCGCCGGCCAGCGCCACAAGACTCCGCGCCGCGCAGGCGAACAGGGCTGCCGGCGTGGGCGCGCGCACACGCATGCCCACATCGGCGGTATGGGCCAGTTCTTCATAGACGCACTCGGTGCCCATAGCCAGACCTCGGTGCAAACACCAACCGGCGGGGTAGATGTGGAGAACCGGGTTCTCCCCCACCCCGCTGCTGCAGATTGTTCAGATCTAATTTATGATACCAAACTGCCGGTCAGGTGTGCGTAATCCTCTCGCTACGGGCCGTAACGAAACCTGTACGACAACTGGCAAAGTGAGAAGAGCGCCGAAGTCACACTGGTCAATCTCGACGCAACCCTGGCGCACGTCGTCGCCGAGATCGTCGCCCGCCATCGCCTGGGCGGCAGCCACGCCGTTCCCCTCCCGGCCTCCTCTCAGATGCAGGGCTTTTGGGGGCGCAACCCCCAGGCCCCGCATACCCCTGCCCGCTACGTGACGGAGTTTAAGGGCGGACAGAACGTATAGGCGCCGACGGGCTTTATGGCGTTGGGATGCACTAGTTGGCTCCCGCCCCCGGCCCCCTTCGACAGGCTCAGGCTTCGCCCTGAGGCTCAGCCCGAAGGGGCGGGCCTCTCCAGCTTCGCTGGAGCGCCTGCGCTGAGCTTGTCGAAGCGGAGAGACCAGAGCCGTGCGCGGGAGCGTTCCAATGCGGTCCAGGCCACGTTGGCTCGGATGTTCTGTCCGTCCCCAAACTTGACGGAGAGAGGGGAGAAGTCATTGGGACGCCAAACGTGAGCGCCCCCCTCTCCCGCTCAGGGAGAAGGGGGCCGGGGGGGTGAGGAGGAGAGTCCGCGGCCCCAAAGGTTCCACCCGTGAAAGGCCAGGGGGGTGAGGCGGAGAGGCCGTGGCCCCGAAAACCTACCCGTGAAAGGGAGCCTACCCCCGATGTACCAGCAGCCGCAGGCCATTGAGCACCACCAGAATGGTGCTCCCCTCGTGGCCAACCACGCCAAGGGGCAGAGGCACGCCAATGGTAAGGGTCAGCGTTACCAGCGCCACCACGACGGCAAAGGCGAAGATGATATTCTGCCAGACGATGCGCTGGGCGCGGCGGCTGAGGCCCACGGCATAGACAATCGCGCCCAGGTCATCGCGCATCAGCACCACGTCGGCCGTTTCAAGGGCCGCATCGGTACCGGCAGCGCCCATCGCGATGCCGATCGTGGCGCTTGCCAGCGCCGGGGCGTCGTTCACCCCGTCACCGACCATGGCCGTGGGGCCGTACTTCGCGCCCAGTTCGCCGACGATACGCACCTTATCTTCGGGCATCAGGCCGGCGTACACCTCGTCCACTCCCAGATGGCGCCCGACGGCCTGCGCCACACGCGGGTTGTCACCAGTGAGCATCACAATGCGCTCGATGCCTCTGGCCCGCAGGGCGCGCAGTTGCGCGGCGGCATCTTCGCGTTCACGGTCCATCACCGTCACCAGGCCAAGCCACCGGTCGCCACGGCGCGCCACCAGCACGCTGCCGCGCCCCTCATCGGCGAGCCGGTTGACCTCGGCCAGCATCGCGGGCGGAATGGGCGTCCCCACGTGGTCGAAGAGCCGCGGCGCGCCAACGAGCGTCTCCGCGCCGTCCCAACTGGCGCGCACACCCATACCGGTCACGGCCTCGAAGCGCTCGGGCTCGTTGACGACGATCCCCCGCGCCTCGGCGTAGGCGTTGATCGCCCGCGCAATCGGGTGTTCGCTTGGATGCTCGGCGCGGGCTACGGTGCCGAGCAACTCCTCAGCCGTGACGCCGGGGCAGGGGAGCACGTCGCTCACCACGGGCTGGCCATAGGTGAGCGTGCCGGTTTTATCGAAGGCCACGACCTTGATCTTGCTCAACTCCTCGAGATACGCGCCGCCCTTGAACAACACGCCGTTGCGGGCAGCATTGGCAATGGCGCTCAGCAGGGCCGCCGGCACGCTGATCACCAGGGCGCAGGGCGAAGCCACGGTCAACAGAACCATCGCCGTGTAGAAGTTCTCGCGCCACGGCACGCCGAACAGCGGCGGAACCAGGACGATGAACAGGGCCACGCTCAGGATCACCCCGGTGGCATAGTACTGCTCGGCCCGGTCAAGGAAGCTCTGCGTGCGCGCCTTGCGCGCCTGGGCCTCGCTGACCATGCCGATGATCCGGGCCAGGGTGCTCTCGCTGGCCGGCCGGGTTACCACGATGTCCAGGGCGCCACTCTGGTTGAGCGTGCCGGCCAGCACCGCGTCGCCCTCGCCGCGCTGCACCGGCATCGACTCGCCGGTGAGCGCCGACTCGTCGAAGGCGCCCGAGCCGCGGAGAATGGCGCCGTCGAGCGGCACCCGGTCGCCCGGGCGCAGTACCACGACCGCGCCAACCTCGACCTCCTCCACCGGCAGCGCCACCAGGGCCTCGCCCTGTCGCACCATGACCGTATCCGGGCGCAGTTCGAGCAGGCTCTCGATGGCCTGGCGCGTGCGATCCATCGCGTAATTCTGGAGCACGTTGCTGAGCGAGAACAGGAACAGCAGGATCGCACCCTCACTCCAGGCGTCCACGTATGCCGCGCCAAGGGCCGCCAGGACCATCAGCAGGTCAACGTTGATCGTGCGCTCGCGCAGCCCTTCAATGATCGCCTGGACGGCGTAAAACCCGCCGAAGAAGTAGGTCGCGACACGCACGACCAGTAATGCCTCGGGCGCCACCCCCAGGTGCTCGAGAACCCCGCCGGCAACGATGCCCACCAGGGTCAGGACCACAAAGAGGGGCTCGAGGATGTGGTTGTCAAAAATAAAGCGCCACTGTGACCGCGTGGCGGTCGGGATGCGCTCGGAAAGGGTTTCCATGTCACGCCTCGTCAATGCAATACTTGCTGGTCCTCGGGCGACAGCCTGGCCAGCAGATCCGGCCCGAGCCGGGCGAAAATACGCTGGGCGAACAGTTCCATCCAGATGAACTGGCGGGCAATCAGCACCATATTGTGGTTGGTCGTCACCGTAGCGGTGGTGAACAGATGACCGCTGGCGATCAAGAACTCGCGCTCATCGGCGACAACGATCAGCGTTTCCTCCATCTGGTGCAGCTCGATCTCACGTTTGGGATGGTGCACCACCTGGCCGAGGTCAAACGCGGCAGTACCGGTGAGAATAACGCCGAGGGCGACGCCGCGGGCATGGGCGCGGGTCAGACTCTCGCGCAGGGCCGCGACATCGGCATCGGTGAGCACGAGCATCAACTCGTGCTGCGCCCCCTCGATCAACTCCTCGGCATAGGCCAGCGCCTCACGGCGCCCGCTGAAGTTCCACAGTCGCCCCGACTCCTGCCGGTTGTACAGGGGCATCAGTTCGGTCCGCAGTCGCTCGGCTCGTTCATGCGCCTCGCGCTCGTAGCGATCCAGCAGGACCGCTGGCGAGACCGGCCGGTACAGGGTGGCCTTCTCCTCCTCGGACTTGAGCACCGCGCCCCGTCCTTCCAGCCGTCCCAGGGCCTCGTAGACCATCGAGCGCGGAACACCTGAACTCTTGCTGATCTGATAGCCCGTCGCTGGATGCTCACTCAGCAGGGCCAGGTAAACTTTGGCTTCGTATTCGGTAAGCCCCAGGGCCGCCAGTTGATCGAGCAGGTTCATAGCGTTGTCTGTCTCATTGCATCGAGTATTAGTAGTTCAACTCCGAACTACTCATAGTATACTGCGCTGCACGCCCTGTGTCAACCCGCCGTTCGGCTCTTCTGGACATAGTTGCGCATCGGTGCCGGATGCGGGTACACTGTTTTTATGATTGGTCTGCGGAAGTGGGAAGGCTCGCAGGGGCTGCCATAGACTGGTACGCCAACCAGTGGTGAGGGCGCCTGGCGCCCCGGCAGGCAGGGGCGTGGGGCAACCCGGTTGCCCCGTCCCCCAACCGGTGGTGGGGGCAGGGGTATGGGGCAACCCGGTTGCCCCGTCCCCCAACCGGTGGTGGGGGCAGGGGGCGTGGGGCAACCCGGTTGCCCCGTCCCCCAACCGGTGGTGAGGGCAGGGGTATGGGGCAACCCGGTTGCCCCGTCCCCCAACCGGTGGTGGGGGCAGGGGTATGGGGCAACCCGGTTGCCCCGTACTCCAACCGGTGGTGAGGGCAGGGGGCGTGGGGCAACCCGGTTGCCCCGTCCCCCAACCGGTGGTGAGGGCAGGGGCGTGGGGAAACCCGGTTGCCCCGTCCCCCAACCGGTGGTGAGGGCAGGGGCGTGGGGCAACCCGGTTGCCCCGTCCCCTAACCGGTGGTGAGGGCAGGGGCGTGGGGAAACCCGGTTTCCCCATATTTCCACCTCAGGTTGAAAGGCCAGCAATAAAAAGGAGGTTACATAGATGAACAAGAACCGGCGCCGGCTGGCGCAATTCCTCAGCGCTGCCGTAATCGGCTTTCTGGTGATGGTGCTGGTGGTGACGGCGATTGCGCCGTATTCGTGAGGGTAATGGCGGGAGCGGCAGGGTTTGGGAGGACTGTGCCCTCTTACCTCTCCCGAGGGAGGATCTGGGAGGGCGTAGCCCTCCCAGGAAAAAACTCATGCTTGTCTTGCCATTGTGTGGCGAATTCGCATGGGTTTCTGTGGTACATCCGAACAAGCACGTGAGTCTACGGCAAGCGATCCCCGATTGTGCCCTGATTGAAGGGGTCGAGCACCGCAGGGGGCGGGCCTTCAAAGCCACTGCTGCTCTCGATGATTTCCGGCCCCGGAACTGGATTGAAGACCGTGTCCTGGGGAATGGCCGGCTGCAAGGTGAACGTGGTGATCACCAGATGCCCGCTCAGGGCGCCTTTAGCGGTCGCCTGGTAAAATCCGGTCGGCAGACGCTCGTCGAGGTAGAGCACGGCGTAGAAATCGCCCACGCCGTCGGCGAACTGCGAAGGCAGCCCGCGCACCGCGCCGTCCGGCAAGGTCAGCCAGATGTCCACCCGTTCGCCGGGGAAGAACAGCGCGCCTTGCACCTCGAAGACGCTCCGCTGGGGATCGGCCTGGTCAGGGGGGAAAGCCACACGGAACCTGGCCCAGCCCGTCTGCACGACCGGCGGCGAGGTGAGGGTGAAGGTCGTGATCACGCGGTAGCCGCTGCTGGCGCCTTGCACGGTGAACTGGTAGGCGCCCACCGGGTTGAGGCCATCGAAGGTGAAGGCGGCGCGGAAGTCGCCCGAATTATCGGCGAAGACCGGGGGGCCGGGAGGGAAGTTGAGCACCGTCCCATCAGGCGCGGTGATCCAGATATCAATTCGCTCGCCGCCCTGGAACCCGCCGCCGTTGATGTCTACCTGCGAGCCCTGCACGCCCCGGGCTTCGTTGCTGCCCACCCGGGTGACCGCGGCAAAGGCCGGCCCGGGGTTCGGCCCCGGCGCGCCGCCGGGTACCACTACCAGCGCTGCGCCGGCAACCTTGCCGCTGAGCAGGCCGCGCCCGGTGAAGAAGTAGCAGCCGTAGGGCCAGGTGCCCGGCACGGTCAGCACCGCTGAGACCTCACCGGCGATGTTGGCCGGAGCGCGGCTCGCCACCGGATTGTTGATCACCTGGTCAATGGTGCCGTCGAGCAGCCGGGCAGCCGGCACGGTGAACAGCCGTCCATCGGGAAACGAGATGTCAACCTCGACCGGCTCGGTCCAGTAACGCGACAGTTTGAGCTGGAAGCGCCCGCCCTGGAACACCGAAGGGGCACTAATGCCCACGCGGTCGCACACCACCTGGGGCCGGTCGCTAAAAATGGCAAACGAAGCTGTCGAAGCCGATGAAGCGTAGGCGAACACCCCCAGCACAAGCGCCAGGGTCAGCGCGAAACCGGCGGCAGCGAGCCGCAGCCTGTGTCGTTGTTGCATAGCTTGTTCCTCTCGTCAGACGCCACGGGTGGGACGCTCCTACCCGGGCCGCACGACCCTGCGGGTCGTGCCAGGGGGTACGCTCCAGCGTGCTGGTCAGAAGGTGGGCGCCTTTGCGCCCATCGGCGTGTGATGATATAGTACTGACAGGAACCTGATACGCTCAAGCTGCGTATATTACGACAGGCTTACACACGATGACCACGCCCCGCTACACGCTGCTCTACGATGGCGCGTGCCGGATCTGCACCGGGCAGATCGGCTGGATCGAGGCCTACAACGACGCCGGCTTGATCGAAGTGCTCGATATGCGCTCACCCGAGGCCCGCGCGCGCTTTCCGCAGGTTTCGCCTGAGGACGCGCAGCGCGAGGTGCATCTGGTGGCCCCCGATGGCACCCTCTACCGCGGCGCCGACGCCGTGCGCGAGACGCTGCTGCGCCTGCCGGGTCTACAGGGCTTCGGTGAGCTGCTGCGTCTGCCCGGCGCGATGCTCTTCGCCCGTCCCGTCTACGCCTGGATCGCCCGGAACCGCTACCTCCTCGGCGGCCGCACCGATGTCTGTGATGACGGCGCCTGCCCGCGCTAGAGGGGAACGGGGAAACCCGGTTTCCCCGTGTCCCAACCGCTGATAGGAGCGGCTGGCGCCCCTACAGGCAGGGGTGCGGTTCGACAGGCTCACCGCAGGCGGTTCGACCGGCTCACCGCAGGCGGTTCGACCGGCTCACCGCA
>CAKZKA010000094.1 GCA_937120965.1 uncultured Chloroflexota bacterium | reverse complement strand
CGGCCCCCGACGCGGGCAGGCCGACCCGGGCGCCCCGGGCCGCCGCGGTGCCCCGGCCGCCGCGCCGTCCCCCGGCGCGGGCAGGCCGAAGCATGCGCCTTACAGGGGCGCCCGTGCCCGCCACCTGCTGACAGCGCATGCTTCGGCCCTACATGCCGTATGCCCCGGGTCGCTCCCGCGTACCGGGCTACCGCACGTTGCCTCGGCAACACCGTCCGCGGTCGGTTCGCTTTTGAACACTCCGCACGCAGCGTTGCGTCCAGGCGCGCCTGCACACCTTGCGCGACCATCTGCAATCTAAAATCTACAATCTGAAATGGTATGACATGATCCTGTCATCCTGGACGGCGCCGAATGCCCCCGACAGGCGCGTTGATTCTGATAGCTGTGCCGTGTATCGCACAGGTTGCTGCTGGCGCGTTGCCGCCACCACCGAATCTGCGCTGCCAAGCTGGATGAAGGCCATGCTCTCTCGCCGACACCTCTTGCGCCTGCTGAGCGCCACGCTCGCCACGGTCGCTGGCGCGCGCCCTGCCCGCGCGCAGGAACCCCCGTTCCAGATCTACCTGCCGCTCGTTGGCGGCGCCGAGCCGTCACCCGAGCCGGTTCCGGAACCATTGCCCACACCCGCCCCCGAGCCATCGCCCGCACCCGCCCCCGAGCCATCGCCCGCACCCGCCCCCGAGCCATCGCCCGCACCTGGCCCCGAGCCGGGAGTATGGCCCAATGACAGCGGCTATCTGCTCGCTCCGCCCTCGGGAACACCCGAGCAGGCCATCGCCTGGTTCGCTGCTCGCTCGACGCTCTACACCCCCTACGACATTACGTCAATTGTCCAGGCCTATGCCCGCATCGGGGTTGCAGCCGGAGTGGACTGGTTCCTGGCCCTGGCGCAGTGCGCCCACGAAACCGGTAGCCTCACCTCATGGTGGTGCGCCCGGCCCCGCCGTAACCCGGCCGGTATCGCCGTGACCGGCGCGACGCTGCCTGGCTCACCCGAGTACCCACCCGGTCGCAACTGGGCCTGGGACGGCCTGGTCTGGCGTGAGGGGGCCAGCTTCGCCGCCTGGGACAGCGACTCGGTGCGGGCGCACCTGGGGCGCTTGCTGGCCTATGCGCTGCCTGCCGGTCTGGGCACACCTTACCAGCAAGAGTTGATCGCCTATGCTCTGGAGGTGCGCGGCCTTTCTGCGGCATACCGCGGCGTGGCGTCAACGATTATTGACCTGAATGGACGCTGGGCCGTACCCGGCACTGAGTACGGCCAGCGTATTCTGAGCCTGGCTGCGCGGATGCGCGCCGGGTGAGTCCACCGCGGCTTGTGAAATCTTCACTCTTGCCGCGGGGTGCGCCAGGCGCGCTGCAGCCCATTGTGGCGCGCTAAAACGCCTCTTGACGCCAGTGCATGCTTTTCCTTGACTTACCCCCGGGGCAGTTCTATAATGGGCCTATGTTAAGCACCCCTTAACCTCTGGTTCAGGAGGCGCCGGTATGGGGGCAAAAACACACATCACAAAGAGCACTTCCCTCAGGGGCGCGTAGGCATACGCCTGCGGCGCCCCTGATGTTTTTCTCGTTGCTGAGCGGAGCGTCCTGAACACGGTAGTTCAGACATAACAGGAGGTAAGCGATGCATTCCGATCTGATTGGCAAGATCGAAAAGGCCCGCCGCTACGCCGAGGAGCCAGAGCGGATCAAGTTTAACGAGTTCAAGGTCACCTTCCACGGCGGAAACAGCAATCACACCATCTCTTTCGACAACGGTCACTGGCACTGCGATTGCTCGTTTTTCCAGGTCTGGAACACCTGTGCCCACGTGATGGCGCTACAGCGTATTTTGCAGCCGATGCTGACCGCGGAGGCCTTGCACGTCGATCTGCCGATCCCGGAGCACAATCTGACTGAGGAGAGCGTCGCCGCATAACGCGCAGAACGGCGACCCGGGGCTCCCCACGCCCTGCGGGATGGAGGGTCCGGGAGGGCTATGCCCTCCCGTGGAGGTTCTGTTCATCCGCGTGGTGCGCGCCGGAGCCGCAAGGGTAGCCAGGGTGAAAACAACGTCTGCACGGAAGGGTTTGGGAGGGCATAGCCCTCCCTTTTTGTGTTCCGCGTAGTAGCGGAGCGAGCCGCCTATGCCACTGATCATTGCCCACCGGGGCGCCTCGGCCTACGCCCCCGAGAATACCATGGCCGCCTTCGAACTGGCTCGCCAGCAGGGCGCTGATATGATCGAACTCGACGTGCGGCGCACTGCCGATGGGCAGCTCGTGGTGTTCCACGATGAGACGACCGAACGCTGGAACGGCCAGGCTCTCCCTGTTGCTCGTTGCACGCTGGCGGAGCTTCAGGCCCTGGACATCGGCGGCGAACGCGTACCGGCCCTGGAGGAGGTGCTGGAGTTCGCTCGCGCAACGGGTATGCGGCTCAACATCGAGCTGAAGACTGCCGACACGGTCGCCCGTTGCGCCGAACTGCTGTACGCCTTCGGCCTGGTTGAGCGCGTGATCGTCTCGTCGTTCAGCGAGGCGGCCCTGCGCGATCTGCGCGCCATCGCGCCGGCAGTGCCCCGCGCTTACCTGATGGGGAGCCGCACGTTTCATCCCTCCGTGCGCGCCCGTGAACTCTGGCCCTTCTTCGCCCTCCGCGCCGTCGAGGCCAGCGCATGGCACCCTTACTACGACCTGCCCATGCTCGACCGGCTCATTCCCCTGGTTTGTCGCGCCGGCTACCAGGTCAATGTCTGGACGGTGGACGATCCGGAGCGTATGCGCGCCCTTGCCGCCCTCGGCGTAAGCGGCATCATCACCAATCGGCCTGACCTGGCGCGCCAGGTGTTGCGGGGGTAGAACCGGGCCGGCGGCCCGGCGCCCCACTCCCCGGTTACGCTGCCCGGCGCGACCCTTCGATGTAGCTCAGCGACTGGTGCCGGAAGTAGGTGTTGTAGAGTTCGGCGTAGTGCCCACCGCGCGCCAGCAGGTCGTCGTGGGCGCCCTCCTCGATAATCGTGCCCTTTTGCAGAACGATAATGCGGTCAGCATGGCGCACTGTCGAGAGGCGATGCGCAATCACCAGCGAGGTGCGCCCCGCCAGCACCGCGTCCAGCCCCTCCTGAATGAGGGCTTCGGTCAGCGGGTCAATGCTGGCCGTGGCCTCGTCGAGGATGCAGATGGCCGGATCTTGCAGCAGCACCCGCGCCAGGGCCACCAGTTGGCGCTGGCCCATCGAGAGGCTGGCGCCCCGTTCACCCACCTGGGTGTCGAGGCCCCTGGGCAGACTATCGAGCCAGTCGCCCCCGCCGACGTGCCGGGCCGCAGCCAGGACCTCGGCGTCGCTGGCCTCGGGGCGTCCGTAGCGGATGTTCTCGCGCACCGTGCCGTCGAAGAGGAAGGGCGTCTGGGTGACGATGCCCAGCCGCGCCCGGTAGGCCGCCAGGTCGAGGTCGCGAATGTCTACGCCGTCAATCGTGATCCGGCCCGCCTGGAACTCGTAGAAGCGCGCTACCAGTTTAGCGATACTGCTCTTGCCCGAGCCGGTGTGGCCCACCAGGGCCACCGTCTCTCCAGGTCGGATATGCAGGTTGAATCCGCTGAGTACCGGCTCGCCCTCACGATAGGCAAAGTCTACCTGCTCGAAGCTGATCGCGCCTTTGAGGGCCGGCAACCTGCGGTTGTCCCTCTGTACTACTCGCGGCTCGCTGTCGATCAGCGCGAAGACGCGCTCGCCCGCAGCCAGGCCGAGCTGGAACTGGCTCCAGAAGGAGGCGATGCTGGTCAGGGGGAACCAGAAGCTCTGCAATCCCTGGATGAACAGGAACCACAGGCCCGCCGTAAGCATGCCGCTGCGCACCTCCAGGCCGCCAAGATAGACCAGCGCAGCCGTGCCGAGCGCCGCCATCAGGTTGAGTATCGGGAAGATGCCGCTGAAGACGAAGCGCATGTGGCGGTTGACGCGCCGCGAGCGCTGGTTCACCTCCAGAAACTCGGCATAGATGGCCGGCTCCTGGCGGAAGGTCTTGGCGACGCCGATGCCGTTGACGGTCTCGGCAATATGCGCGCTGACCTCGGCATTCATCCGTCGCGAGGCGGTGATGGTGCGGCGGGCAATGGCGCGGAACGCCAGCGCCGTGCCGATGATGAAGGGGGTCAACACCAGCAGCACCATGGTCAGCTTGAGACTGATCGTCGCCAGGTAGCCGACGATGAAGATCACCAACAGCAGCCGGCTCATCAGGTCCATCGTCAGGGTCATGACCTGGGCGAAGGCCGCCGTGTCGGAGTTGACACGGCTGACGATCTTGCCGGTGGGGAACTGGTCGTAGAACGACATATCGCGGCGCAGCACTGCCTCGACGGCATCTTCACGCATGGCCAGCACCACGTCACCCACCGCCCGGGCCGAGTAGGTCTGCCGCACCAGGTTGAAGAGCCAGGATGCCGAGCCCAGGAGCGCCAACCCGGCGGCCAGCCCGCCGATGAGCCAGGGATCGGGGCTGGCGCTGATCCAATCGAGGCTGCGGGCGATGAAGATCGGCACACCGGCATCGAGCGCCGCCGTAGCGGCGATCATCAGCGCAGCAACGACCATCTTGCCCGCCTGGGGCCGAAAATAGCCGAGAATGCGGCGCACCAGCGCACCGTCGCTGTAGGTGCGATCGTAGGCTTCGGCGTCGAGTCCATCGAGAATGAAACCCATACTGGCTCCGTGGTCTACTGAGGTGAATATAGCCCGCCCGCGGGAGGGTCTGGGAGGGCTGCGCCCTCCCAGAAACAAGCCCCCAGCGGGGAGGGTTTGGGAGGGCTACGCCCTCCCGGGAAACAACCCGCCAGCGGGGAGGGTTTGGGAGGGCTGCGCCCTCCCAAGAACAATAATATTTTCATTCCGGCGTTGTGCGGCGCAGCCGCATGGATGACTGAGGTGAAAATATGGGGAAACCGGGTTTCCCCACCTGTGGTGAGCTTGTCGAACCACGCCCCTGCCTGCGGGGGGTGCCAGCCGCTTCCAACAGCAGTTGGGACATGGGGAAACCAGGTTTCCCCACCTGCGGTGAGCCTGTCGAACCGAACCCCTCCCTGCGGGGAGGCGCCCGGTTCCCTCCCCCAGCGGGGGAGGGCCAGGGAGGGGGCGGCCCTCCCAAAGACGCCCCATGTTCATTGCGGCGTTGTGCGCCCCGCGCATGGGGCCTGATGTGAACATCTGGGGAAACCGGGTTTCCCCACCTGTGGTGAGCTTGTCGAACCGTGCCCCTGCCGATGGGGGCGGCAAGCCCTCCCCACGGGGAGAGTGTGAAGCATTTCGCCCCTCTCCTGGCCTCCCCTCCCGCCGGGGGCGCCCAACGATCCTCCCGATGCCCTTGCCGGGGTAGTGGCATACCCCTCACCTCAGGCCGCTCGCCGGGCAGCGCCGGCTTCGTCCTCCAGGGGCGGCAGATCCACCTCGTAGCGGGCGAAGATGCGCCGGTAGTGCGGCGAGCGGCGCAGCAGCTCATCGTGGGCGCCAGCGGCCGCCAGACGCCCCTTGTCGAGGACCAGGATCATGTCGGCCCAGCGGATCTGCGAGAGCCGGTGAGTAATGAGCAGGACGGTGCGACCCTCCTGGGCCTTGCGAATAGCCTGCTGGATCTGATCCTCGGTCGCGCTGTCAATCGCGCTGGTTGAGTCGTCGAGGATCAGGATGCGCGGGTTGCTCAAAAAGGCGCGGGCCAGGGCGATGCGCTGCCGCTGCCCACCCGAGAGGGTCACGCCACGCTCGCCCACCACGGTGTCGTAGCCCTCGGGGAAGGCAGTGATGAAGGCATGGGCCTGCGCTGCCTGAGCGGCCTCTTCGATCTGCGCGCGCGTGGCCCCTGGCGCGCCGAAGGCGATGTTCTCGGCGATGCTGCGCGTGAACAGGAAGATATCCTGCTCGATCTTGCCGATCTGGGCGCGCAGCGCATCCAGGCTCCACTCGCGAACGTCCACGCCGTCAATCAGCACACGCCCGGCAGTGGCATCATACGTGCGGTTGACAAGTTGCGTCAGGGCGCTCTTGCCGCTACCGGTCTGTCCAACGATGGCCACGGTTGTGCCAGCCGGGATGTGGAAGGAGATGTCTTCGAGTACGCTGGTGCGCTCTGCCGGGGCGCCGTCGTCGCCTGCCTCGCTCTGGTAGTGGAAGGAGACGCCCTCAAAGGTGATCTCACCGCGCAGGTCGGCGCGATAGCCGTCGCTGTTTTCGTCGAGATCGCTCTCGGCTTTGATGATGCGCAGGATGCGCCGGGCGCTGGCCATGCCGGCCTGAATGACCGAGAAGGCAAAGATCGAGATGAAGGTCGGAAAGCGCAGCACGTTGACCAGCCCCATCACGCTTACCACCTGGCCGATACTGATGGTTCCCTGCGCGTAGAGCCACATCGCGTGGAGGAAGGCGCCACCGACGGCGACGCCGTAGATCAGCAGCGGCAGGTAACGCGCCTCGATGTAGCCCTGCTGCACATAAAAATCGCGAAACAGCCGGGCATTGCGGCGGTACTTCTCGCGCTCGAATGGCTCGCGGGCCGATGCCTTGACTACCTCGATGCCCGAGAGCGTCTCTTCCAGACCGGCGTTCATTGTTCCGTACTGTTCGCGCTGGGCGTCAATCACCGGCTGAAGCCGGCGCAGGTACCGCCGCGCAGTAATGATGTAGAGCACCACAAAGGCGACCGGCGCCAGGAGCAGTTCGACGCGGGTCATAGCGATGAAGCTCAGCGGCACTGCGAGGCCCAGCACCGTCTCGGTGGCCAGCAACCCGCCCGGGACAATCAGGTCGGCCAGGGCGCGGGTATCATCGGTGGCGCGGGCCATAATATCGCCGGCCCGTTGCCGGTCGTGAAAAGCTTTGCTCTTACCCAGCAGGCTTTCGTACAACTCCTGGCGCGCATCGGCCTCGACGTGCGAGGCCAGGCTCTCGGCGGCCAGCAGGCCGATCAGCGCGCTGACGGCATCACCCAGCAGCACCGCGAGCACCACCAGGGCGGCGATCAGCAGGCCGTTGGGCATGCTCGGGTTCAGGATCTCGTCGGCGGCGCGACCAATCAAGACCTGGGCGAACGAATAGCAGGACCAGGCGCTCAAAAAGAAGATGAAAAAGCCCAGGGCAAAGTACCAGTACCGCCGGATGTGTGATACGATCCAGCGCCAGGCATTGCGTGTGTCATACTGGTGGGCATTCGCAATGTTGAACTCGCTGCGGAGAGCCACGGCAATACTCCTCACTGGCGTTGATGTTTCCGGGAGGGCTACGCCCTCCCACACCCTCCCGCCAGGCAGGGAGGTGGGGAAAGCCGGTTGCCCCATGGTCATATCAGCAGAAAACCGGGTTCACTGACCCCTCGCGCACGGAGCGCAGACACACAAAGGCCACGGCGTTCCCTTTTCCAGGAGGTCCGCCGCGGCCATCGAGGGGATGATCGGCT
>CAKZKA010000093.1 GCA_937120965.1 uncultured Chloroflexota bacterium | reverse complement strand
TCACCGCAGGCGGTTCGACAGGCTCACCGCAGGCGGTTCGACAGGCTCACCGCAGGTGGGGAAACCCGGTTTCCCCGCATGTTCACCTCAGGCCCCATTCGCAGGGCGCACAACGCCAGAATGAAAATATTTCACCTCAGGCACACCTTGCGCATTCGTTTATTCGTTTCCCATTCGTTGACCCCTTTCCCCTCGGCGTCGCAGGAAGCCCATTCCAGAACAGGTGAAACCCCTTGCAGGGCTGCGCCCTCCCACACCCTCCCCGCTGGCAGGTTGGTTCCTGGGAGGGCATAGGGGCGCGGCGCCGCCGCGCCCCTCCGATGCCCCAACCCTCCCGCGGGCGGGCGAGGTTCACCTCAGGCACACCTTGCGCATTCGTTTATTCGTTTCCCATTCGTTGACCCCTTTCCCCTCGGCGTCGCAGGAAGCCCATTCCAGAACAGGTGAAACCCCTTGCAGGGCTGCGCCCTCCCACACCCTCCCCGCTGGCAGGTTGGTTCCTGGGAGGGCATAGGGGCGCGGCGCCGCCGCGCCCCTCCGCCGCCCACACCCTCCCGCGGGCGGGCGAGGTTCACCTCAGACGGGCAGGCGTGGGCGCTTAATCTCCCGCCGCCTTCACCCCGCTCTCGCGGCGGGCCTCGATCACATCGCTGATGCGATTGAGCCGGTCGAGAATAGTGGCAAGCTGACTGACACTCTGGAGCGAGAGCACCACGTGCAATACTGCGCGCCCGGCGCGGCGCGTCTGCCCCTGCTCAACCTTCTCGATATTAATGCCCGCCTCGGCGATCACATTGGAAATATCGCGCCAGAGGCCAACCCGATCCCAGGACTCGATGCGGATGGGCACAGGGTAACCGCGGGGCTGTTGCCCGCCCCAGGTCACGTCAATCAGGCGGTTGCGGTCGCGCTCGTTGACAATCGTGCGGCAATCGGCGCGATGCACCGTGATGCCGCGCCCGCGGGTGACAAAGCCGACAATCGGCTCGCCCACCACCGGGTTGCAGCACTTCGCCAGGCGGTGGTAGACCGTGCCGACACCTACCACCTGCACACCCACCGGCTGGTTGCGCCCGGTAATCGGGGTTTGCGGCAGGTCGAACGAGGGATTGCTCGCCCGTTGCTGCTCCTCTTGCTCAGCAAGGGCCTTCTGGGCCACGGTGCGCGCCGTGATCTCGCCGGTGCCGATCTGGTGGAAAAGGTCCTCGACCGAACGAGCGCCCGCCAGATCCGCCAGGTGATCGAAACTCACCGTCAGACCCAGTCGTTTAAGCTCCTTCTCGAGCAGATCGCGACCGGCAGCGATATTCTCTTCGCGCTCGGCGCGACGAAAGAAGCGTTTGATGTGGTTGCGGGCGCTTGGCGTTTTGACAAAGTTAAGCCAGTCGCGGCTCGGCCCCTTCGAGGACTTCGAGGTCATAATGTCGACAATTTCGCCATTCTGGAGGCGATAGTCGAGCGGGACGAGGCGACCGTTCACCTTGGCGCCGATACACTTATGGCCCACCTCCGAGTGGATATGGTAGGCGAAATCAACCGGCGTGGAACCCTCGGGCAGGTCAATGATCTTGCCTTTAGGCGTAAAGACATAGACCAGCTCTTCAAGTTCGGGCTTGAGGCTCTCGACGAACTCGCGGGCATCGGTCAACTCAATGCGCCAGGAGATCAGCTCGCGCAGCCACTTGATCTTGGCCTCATAATTCTGATCGCTCCGCTGGCCAAAGCCCTCTTTGTAGCGCCAGTGGGCGGCGATGCCGTGCTCGGCGACGTTGTGCATATCCTCGGTGCGGATCTGCACCTCGCAGTAATGGCCCCCGGGGATAATCACCGTGGTATGGAGCGACTGGTAGCTACTCTCCTTGGGCACGGCGATATAATCGTCGAACTCCGAGAGCACCGGCGTCCACATACTATGGACCAGGCCGAGCACGCGGTAGCAGGCGCCCTTGGCGCGGTCGGGGTCCGGCTCCTGCACAATCACGCGGATGGCGAGCTGGTCGTAGATCCGCTCGAGGGGCACGCCCTTGCGCTCCATTTTGCGCCAGATCGAGTAGATGTGCTTGGGGCGTCCGGTGACCTGCGCGCGGATGCCCTCCTTCTCCAGGGCCTCCTTCATACGCTTGATGACCCGCTGAATGATCCGCTCGCGGGCCTCCTTGCGCATAGCCAGGCCCGCCGAGATCTCCTTGTAGCGCTCGGGGTAGAGCGTCTTGAAGGCCAGATCCTCCAGTTCGGACTTGACCTGCCACATCCCCAGGCGGTGGGCCAGCGGCGCATAGATGTCGAGGGTCTCGCGGGCCACGCGGCTCTGCTTGAGGGGAGGCATAGCGCTAAGGGTGCGCATATTGTGCAGCCGGTCGGCCAGCTTGATCAGAATGACGCGCGGATCATCGGCGGTGGCGATGAACATCTTGCGGTACGAGCCGGCCTGAAGCTCCTCCTTGGTCTTATTCTCCAGCCCCGACAGCTTGGTGACGCCATCAACCAGGTGGGCGATGGTGTCGGAGAAAAAGCGCTCGATCACCTCCAGGCTTACGCCGGTATCCTCCACCACATCGTGCAGCAGCGCCGCAGCCACCGACTCGGCATCCAGGCGCAGGTCGAGAATAATCGCCGCCACCGCCACAGGGTGGTCAATGTAGGGTTCGCCGCTCTGCCGGTACTGGCCACTATGGGCAATCGCGGCCAGGGCATAGGCGCGCCGCACCAGGTCGGTATCGGCATCGGGCAGGTAGGATTGGAGCCGGGCAATCAGCGCCTCGACCGTCGGGCTGTGGTAGGCATTCAGGTAGGCTGCACGCACACTTTCCAGACTGGCGTCGGGCTGCTCGTGCTTGCGCAGATGTTCAACGATCGACTCGAGAAAGGGGTGCTGGAGAATGGGGTGGTGGATGAGGAGCGTGGTGTCAGGGGGCGTTTCGTGCGGCTGGGGCGCGGGACGGCGCGACCCTCCCGCGACGCTCTGGGGCGTCGGACCAGTTGCTTGCGTGACGGGTTGCCCGCCGACGACGATGGCGGTATCGGTGTCCATAGCCGCACTTCCTCTTGTTCTTAAGGTGCGAGACGACAGATCAGGGTCGTCTTGCTGCGGGCGCTCACACGGCCCCCTCCACTGATCACGAACGCGGTCGGCGTGTACCGCCCGACCGCGCCTGAACCTCCTGCGATCTTCCGCGACCGCTACGTATGGACAGGTGATTGTTTTACAGCATAGCACCGCGGCGATCGCTTGTCAAGGAAAACGAACCTGCCCGGGGCCTGGACAAAGTCCCCGGGATGTCAAACGTGAGCGCCCCCTCGCGTGAACACTCACCCCCGGAGGCGGGCGTAGAGCCGGCGCCGCAGGACGTTGAGGCGCTCGCGGTAAGCCGGGTCGTTGAGCGCCTCGATTGACATCAGCAGCGCATCTTCGCCATTGTCGGTGTAGTAACGGCGGCGGGTGCCGACGACCGTAAAGCCGTACTTCAGGTAGAGACGCTGCGCAGCATCGTTGCTCACCCGCACCTCAAGCGTGACCATGGTGGCCTCGAGCGCATAGGCCTGGTCAATCAGGCCATTGAGCAGCAGCTCGCCAACCCCGCAGCGGCGGTGGGCCGGGTCCACGGCAATTGTAGTGATATGGGCCTCGTCCGCGGAGAGCCAGAGGCCGCCGTAGCCGACGATGGGGGCGGTGGCCGGCTCATCCGAGCCGGGCGGTTGGGCAATGAAGGCGCCGAACAGTTGCAAGAGCACATTGGAGCGGCGCGCGGGTGGGGCTGGCCTGTCCTGTGGTGGGGGAGTGGGGCTGGCGCGGGCGACGATGTAGCGGCAGCGCTGGGTGTCGCGGAGTTCGCGACGGTAGGTGCTGGCCGACCAGGGGATCGGAAAGCTCTGCGCCTCAATCTGCTGGACTGCCGGAATATCCTCCTCCCGCATGGGCTCAATGAAGTAATACATCCTCATATACGGACGCCCGGGGGGGCCCCGGCCTCTCAGGATACCGCTGGTTGTGCCGTGCCCGCGCCCCATACCCTGGCGCCGCGCCGACCACTGCTGTCAATGAATGAGGAACGAGTAAACAAGTACAAACATTTGCGCTTGCATGTGTATGCTTTTGCATTCGTTTATTCGTTGTCCATTCGTTAGCGTATGTTCCCCCCTCTCATCCCGACACCATCCCCCGCGCGGACCGGCGCCATACCTTACCTGCGGTGAGCCTGTCGAACCGTACCCCTGCCGGTGGGGGCGCCAGCCGCTCCCAACAGCGGTTGGGGGATGGGGAAACCGGGTTTCCCTGTACCCCTGCCGGTGGGGGCGCCAGCCGCTCCCAACAGCGGTTGGGGGATGGGGAAACCGGGTTTCCCCACCTGCGGTGAGCCTGTCGAACCGCACCCCTGCCGGTGGGGGCGCCAGCCGCTCCCAACA
>CAKZKA010000092.1 GCA_937120965.1 uncultured Chloroflexota bacterium | reverse complement strand
CCGGCTGCGCCCTGGCCGACCTCAGCGGCTCCGAAGCGCCTACCCCGGACGGCGCTGGCGAGTCGCTTCCGACCGGCAACCTCCACTTCGAGCCTCCCGAACTGTTCGGCGGCCAGTTTCGACGCCTGGTTCACGACATCGTCGCGCGCCTGGTCCGCGGCGAGCGGGTGCTGGCTGTTACCAGCCAGGCGGCCCGCTTGCAGGAACTGGTCGAGGAGGCCCTGCAGAACGGTGTCGCCGATGCGGCAATGGCCCGGGCGCGCTTCAGCGTGGCCCACAGCGCCCTCGAAGGCGGCTGGCGCCTCCCCGCGCTCAATCTGACCCTCTACACCGACTGCGAGATCTTCGGTATCCGCCAGCGCCGTCCGCTCAGCGAACGCCGTAAACGCGCCGCTTCCGCCGAAGAGCGCGCCGCCTTTGTGCGTGGTCTCAAACCGGGTGATTACGTGGTACACATCGAACACGGCATCGCCCGGTTCGAGGGCCTCATCCGCCGCGTTGTCGGCGAGATCGAGCGTGAGTACCTGGTGCTGCGCTATGCCGGCGACGACAAGATCTACGTGCCGGTAGACCAGGTCGATCGCGTGACCCGCTATATCGGCGCAGGCGATGCCGCTCCTACCCTTACGCGCCTGGGTACTCAGGACTGGGAACGCGCCAAGCGCAAGGCCCGCGCCGCCGTGCAGGACCTGGCCGAAGAACTGCTGACCATCTACGCCCAGCGCCAGATGAAGCAGGGTCACTCCTACAGCCCCGATACCGACTGGCAGCGCGAACTCGAAGAAGCCTTCCCCTACCTGGAAACCGACGATCAACTCCGCGCCATCGGCGAAGTCAAACGCGACATGGAACAACCGGTACCGATGGACCGCCTGATCTGCGGCGATGTCGGTTTCGGCAAGACCGAAGTGGCCCTCCGCGCCGCCTTCAAGGCTGTGCAGGACGGCAAACAGGTGGCCGTGCTGGTGCCCACCACTGTGCTGGCCCAGCAGCATTTCGATACCTTCCGCAAACGCATGGCGGCCTTCCCCGTGCGCGTTGAAATGCTCTCGCGCTTCCGCCTGCCGAAGGAACAGGACGCCATTGTTGCCGATCTCGCTCGCGGCAAGGTGGACATCGTCATCGGCACCCACCGCCTCCTCTCCAATGATGTGCGTTTCAAGGACCTGGGACTGGTGATCGTTGACGAGGAGCAGCGCTTCGGCGTGCGCCATAAGGAACGTCTCAAGCGCCTGCGCGCCGAGGTGGATGTTCTAACCCTCACCGCGACCCCCATCCCCCGCACCCTGCACATGGCCATGGCCGGCATCCGCGACCTGAGCGTCATTGATACCCCTCCCGAGGAGCGCCTGCCCATCAAGACCTATGTGGCGCCGTACAACGAGTCGCTGGTCTGTGAGGCCATCAACCGGGAACTGGAACGCGACGGTCAGGTCTACTTCGTCCACAACCGCGTGCAGAGCATCTATCACGTAGCCAATCGCCTGCGCGGCCTGCTGCCCGAGGCGCGCATTGCCGTGGGCCATGGCCAGCTCGACGAACGCGAACTCGAACGGGTCATGCTCGATTTCTTCGAGGGGCGCTACGATGTTCTGGTCTGCACCACGATTATCGAGAGCGGGCTGGACGTGCCTAACGCCAACACGATTATCATTGACGATGCAACCAGCTACGGCCTGGCGCAACTCTACCAGTTACGCGGACGGGTGGGTCGCAGCGCCAACCGCGCCTATGCTTACCTGCTCTACCGCCAGGAGAAGCCGATGACCCGGGAGGCCCAGTCGCGCCTGGAGGCCATTCAGGAGGCTACCGAACTCGGCGCGGGCTTTCGCGTCGCCATGCGCGATCTCGAAATCCGGGGCGCGGGCAACCTCCTGGGCGCCGAACAGAGCGGCCACATTGCCGCCGTGGGGTTCGATCTCTACTCACGCTTGCTGGAACAGGCCGTGCGCCAGCTCAAGGCGAGTGTTGATCGCGCCGCGCCATCCGGGGAAGCCATACCGCAGGTCAACCTGAGCGAAGCCGCCAGCAAGCTGGTGATCAGCGAAAAGGTCCTGGTCTCACCCCTCGTTACCCTCGACCTGCCACTGACGGCCTACCTGCCTGAAGACTACATCGCCGACCCCGTGCTGCGTGTGGCGATGTACCAGCGTATGACCGAGGCGCAGACAGTCGAGGAAGTTCGCGAGCTGCGGCAGGAGTTGCACGACCGCTTCGGCAAGCCACCGGAGGCGGCTCTGCATCTGCTCACCTGGCTCCAGATCAAGGCCCTGGCACTGCAGGCGGGTGTGAGTTCAGTCGTCACGGCCGGAGACGAGTTTATCATTCGTCTGCCCGTACTTGAGGGCGCGCAGCGCGAGCGCCTGCGCCGGCGCTTCTTGCGCGACCAGGCAGTCAAGGTTGGCCCGCAGTTTGTGCGCCTCGACCGTCGGGCCCTCAATGGCGCCTGGAGCGATAAGCTTATCGTCGTGCTCGAGGCCCTGGCGGCCTGAGCGCCTTCCAGCGCGAGCCGTCACCGCGGGGCAGGGCAGGTTCCCGGGTACAACCCCTCCCTGACGTTTAAGGGCGGACAGAACATCCGAGCCAACGTGGTGTATACCGCTTTGGAATGCCCCGGCGCGCGGCTCTGGTCTCCCCTCTCCAGCTTCGCTGGAGAGGGGGAGGGGGTGAGGACCACCCAGCGCATCCCAACGCCATACCGCCCGTCAGCGCTCATACGTTCTGTCCGCCCCTGAACTCCCTGACGGCAGGGTTGGGGAGGGTGCAGCCCTTCCAAAAACAGACCCGATTTCATCTGGTCTGTGTCCAGCGCAGCCGCATCATACCAATTACCATTGATGATGCCGCACTGCTTGAAGCGGTCTTAGGCGTTTTGCTGCCCAGCGTGGCAATCCACAATCCAAAATCCAAAATGGTATAAGTGGCGCGTCGGGCACATCATCATGCCGAGCGCAGCCGTCGCCCTGAGCGCAGTCGAAGGGGAAGCTCTCGGCCGAGACCCTTCGCTTCGCTCAGGGTGACACGGAACGTGCCAGACGCGCCGGTAAGCGTCTATGTTCGCACCGGAACGGTTAAAACTCCTGCCACACCCAGTGGTACGAACTCACCGGGAGGGGACGCGGCGGCATTGGCTGCCCTGGTTTGGGGAGCCGGTCGTTGGCCGGATTGACGCTGCTGCTGCGCGCGTAGAGGTAGGCGATCTTTCCGGCGTTCAGCTCGAAGGCGGTTTTGATCCAGGCCTGGGCGATGGTCGGCTGGGCCCACGGAAAGTCGACCCCGAAAAAGCTCGGCAAACGCGCGTTCTCCACCAGGCGCCCGCCGAAGGCCACATCGGCCATGTTGCTGTTGAACCCCAGGAGCATGTGCGTCCCCTGGAACGAACTGAACCACCTGCGGATCGGTTCGCTGCCGCTGGAGTAGCCCTGCACCCGCAGCGTCTGGCATGAAGCAAAGCCGACCCAGCGCGCACTGTTGAAGCGGGCATTGTTGGCGCTCACCCAGGTGCTGTCTTTGTTCGAGGCCATACTCAAACCGCCCGGGCCGCCGTGACCGGCGTAGTACACAAAGTCAGCCCGATCCACGCCCAGCGTGCAGTCAATGCCACCCAGACCGCAGTCGCGCCAGTCGCGCTCCCAGGCGTCGCTGTTCGACCAGAAAAAGCGCTGGCTGTAGCCGTAGCTGATCATGCCGCTACGGAATCCATTCGCGTCGGGAATCACTCCTGGGAGATCGCTGCCGCCTGTGCCTGCCGGCGGGTAGTCCCAGTTGGCCTCGATGCCGAAGCTGTACCCCGTCTGCTGTGGGACGGCTTCGGCTGCCGTCGCTGCGCCGCTCCGATCACGAGCGAGTAGCGGCAGGTACAGCGTGGGTGCGACGGCGGGTTGCAGGCTGACCTGCGCCTCCCGCACCGCGCCATCCCCGTCGGTCACACGCAGCACCACTGTAGCCGGTGTGGGTGTGCCGTCACGACCGGCAGCGCGCAGGTTACGGGTGCGCAGTTCAACCGTGCCGGGGCCGCTTACCGTGGAGGTGGCGGCAAGCGCCTCGTCGTCACCGGTGAGCCACTCGACGCGATAGGGAGCCGTGCCATCACTGATTGTGCCCCGCAGCAGCACCTCCGCGCCGGGGTTGAAGCGCGAACCGTTTGCAGGGTCGGTAATGCTCACCGTCGGACCAAAGCCCCCCGCCCCCGGCTGCGCCAGCGGCGCCACAATATCGCGCAGGACCACTGTCTCGCCCCCGACGGTGACCTCGATGCCTTCAAACTCCAGCACCGGCTCCAGCGCGCGCTGCTCCACTGCGGCGTCGCGCACGTAGTAGGAAAGTGCCGGATCAGGGATGTTCACCGTAGCCCCGGGGAACGAGGCGCGCACCTGTTGCTCGACCTGATTGCGAATGACGTTCGGATCGCGGATCAGGACGTTACGCGGCTGACCGAGCTGGCGGCTGAAGAACGGCATGGCTACCGCCGCCAGTCCCGGCGCCGCATTGTCCAGCGTAGGACCGTTATCCTGGCTCGTCGTGGTGAACAGCAGTGAGAGATGACCGCCTGGACCACCGAGCGGCACCCCGAAGCGCTGACCCACCTGCACCGGCAGTTGCATCGGCACCTCCACCACGACCCCGACATCCTGCTGGGTCGGGGCGGCGCCAGGATTGCCGGCGGGAACGGTCGCAGCGCGGATCAGGCTCGTCCGGTAGAGCGGATTCTGGGGATTGGGGTTGAAATCACAGCCCTGCGGGTTTGGAGTGATCACTCCCTGCGGGATCTGTGGGCCGGCCAGCAGGTTACCCTGCCGATCCATAAAGTCGTTCTGCACGAGGAACTGACAGGCCAGTCGTTGCGCCTGCCCGCGGTCGATAGCCCCACGCGCGCTCTCACGACCAAGTTCCCTCAGATCGGTGGCGTAGTAGCCGCCACTTGCCCCATAGCGCACCAGGAACGACTGTGTGTCGGTGAACAGAGCCGTAAAGCGCGGCGCTCCGAGGTACGTATCTGCGGCAACAGGCTGTTCAGCGAAGATGCCGCTGAAGCGGCGGGTCAATTCCCGCGTCGTGTCCCGGGTTACCTGGGGCGCGGTGAGCGGGAAGACCGGCAGTGTCGCACCTTGCTGAAGCACAATGTTGTTCGCGGTCACAAAGACGGGCGGAGCGGAACGAACCGTCCAGGCGCCGGTCAGGGCCAGGCTCAGCGCCAGCGTCAGCAGCATCAAGCGCAACGACAGACGGATGGGACCTGCGGGCATGAGGCTCTCCTTTCGTAGCTCTTCGATGGAATGCCGGCGCTGAACGGAATGGCCAGGAAGGCTCGATTCGCGGGGCGCGCAACGCCGCGATGAAAATGGGGTGTCTTTGGGAGGGCGCAGCCCTCCCAAACCCTCCCCGCTGGGAGGGGGTTGGGGAAACCCGGTTTCCCCATGTCCCAACCGCTGTTGGGAGCGGCTGGCACCCCCACAGGCAGGGAGATAGGGAAACCAGGTTTCCCCATATTTTCACCTCAGGGCTTCACCCTGACCATGAACCCTCTCTCCTCCCGCGACAACCTTAAGAACCGGCCAGAGAGGTATCGTATTGAACGCAATGGTGAGGGATTTTCACACCCTCCTCTGTGACTCGGGGAACTACAATGATCTCGGGGAGGGCCTGGAAGGACGACGCCCTTGCCAGCCTTGCCAGAATGAAGATATGTGTTCCTGGGAGGGCGCAGCCCTCCCAAACCCTCCCCACCGGCAGGGGCGTGGGGAAACCTGGTTTCCCCATCTGTTCACATTCGGTGCGGCGAAGCCGCACCCACGTCGGTGAGGAGCATGTATGGCACGCTCGCTGTACCTTGTTCCGCTGGAACGACACGCCGGAACCTCGCTCCTTTCGCTTGGAATCCTCGATTATGTATTGCGGAAGACGCGGCGTGTGGCGATCTTTCGCCCGGTGATCCGCGACGAGGCGACGACCCGACCCGACAAGACCATTGACCTGCTCCTGGGCCATTTTCGCCTCGATCAGGTCTACGGCGAAACCTATGCGCTCACAACTTCAGCCGCCGACGCCTTGCTGGCCCATAACCGCTACGACCAGATCCTCAATCGCACCATCGCCGCCTACCAGCGCCTGGCCGGGCGCTATGATTTTGTCTACTGCATGGGCTCCGACAGTCACCACGATGCTCCCCAGTTCGAGTTCAACCTGAACGTCGAACTGGCCCGCAGCCTCGACAGCCCGGTGATCCTGCTCACGAGCGGCCAGGGGCGCAGCGCCGAGGAGCTTGCCGGGATCCTGCGGCAGGCCTATGATGCCTTTCGTGCCCGCGGCTGTCCGGTCGTTGCGCTGGTGGTAAACAAGGTAGAACCGGAACGGCTCGATACCCTGCGCGCATCAATTGCCCACGATCTGGGCCTTCCTGCCGAACAGGTGGTGGCCTTGCCCGCCGACGTGGTGCTGGGTAGCCCGACGATGCGCGAGGTGGTCGAGCAGCTCAACGCCGAGGTGCTCTACGGCCGTGAACAGTTCGACCGGCAGGCCCGCCGGGTGATGATTGTCGCGATGCAGATGGAGCATTACCTGGATCGGCTCAGCGACCATGTCTTGCTGGTCACCCCGGGGGATCGCGGCGACGTTCTGCTCAGCGCGGTGCTGGCCCACCATTCGGCGAATTATCCCTCTCTGGCCGGGATCGTGCTGACGGCTGGACAGCGACCCTCGGCGGCGTTGGTGCGCCTCCTCGATGGTGTGGGCGAGATCCCCCCGGTGGTGGCAGTGGCGAGCGACACCTACGAGACCGCCACCGAACTGTTTCGGGTGAAGTCGTACATTACCACCGATACGCCGATGAAGATCGAAGCCGCGTTGCAGCTCTGCGCCCGCTACATCGATGGGGCCGCGCTAGAGCAGCGCTACGGCACGATCCAGCCCCGCGGCGTCTCGCCGCGGCTCTTTCTCTACAACCTGGCCCAGCAGGCCCGCGCCAACCGCCGGCGCATCGTGCTCCCCGAGGGTAACGAGGAGCGCATCCTGCGCGCCAGCGCCATCCTGCTCCGCGACCAGATCGCTGACCTCATCCTCCTCGGCGATCCGCAGGAGATCCGCGCCAATGTGAACCGCCTGGGCATTGACCTGGATCTCAACCAGGTCGAGATCATCAACCCGGCCACCTCCCCGCGCCTCGATGCCTACGCCGAGGAACTCTACCACCTGCGCCAACACCGCGGTATGACCCGCGAGCACGCCCGCGACCTGATGCACGATGTCTCCTACTACGGCACGATGATGGTCCATATGGGCGATGCCGATGGCATGGTCTCGGGCGCGGCGCACACCACGGCCGATACGATTCGCCCGGCGTTGCAGATCATCAAGACCCGTCCCGGTATCTCGATTGTCTCCTCAGTGTTCTTTATGTGTCTGGAGGATCGGGTGCTGGTCTACGGCGATTGCGCGATCAATCCCCGGCCCACCGCCGAGCAACTGGCCGACATTGCGATCGCCTCGGCGGATACGGCAAAGCTCTTCGGGATCGAGCCGCGGGTAGCTATCCTCTCGTACTCTACCGGCGAGTCGGGCGAGGGTGAGGAGGTGGAACGGGTACGCAGGGCAACCCAACTGGCCCAGGCCCGCCGTCCGGATCTGTTACTCGAGGGGCCGCTGCAGTACGACGCCGCCGTAGATGAAACGGTCGCCCGCGCCAAAATGCCCGGCTCCAGGGTTGCCGGTCGGGCCACAGTGCTGATTTTTCCCGATCTTAACACCGGCAACAATACCTACAAGGCGGTGCAGCGCGAAACGGGGTCAATCGCGGTGGGGCCGGTGCTCCAGGGGCTGAACAAACCGGTCAATGATCTCAGCCGTGGCTGCAGTGTTGAGGATATTGTTAACACCGTGGCGATTACCGCCATTCAGGCCCAGGAAATGCTGGAACTCACCGAGGCGCGCTAGGCCCGCAGCGTCGAAAAGCGCAGGCTCCCCCTCCCACACCCTCCCGGCGCAGAGGGCTTGCCACCCTGGCGGGCAG
>CAKZKA010000091.1 GCA_937120965.1 uncultured Chloroflexota bacterium | reverse complement strand
TGAAACCCGTTGAAGGGCTGCGCCCTCCCACAGCCTCCCGCGCGGGGGCTATTTTCACCTCAGAATGGCCGGTTCTGACCGATTGCCCGCAGGCCCTCCTGTAGCGTTGCAGCGGTGCGGAGGCCTGTCAGGTCCACCCCCAGGTGAACCAGCGTCTGCGCCACTTCGGGGCGAATGCCAACGATCACCGTCTCGGCGCCCATCAGACGGGCGGCGCCGGCCACCCGTAGCAGCGCCGCGGCTACCTGGGTGTCCACCACAGCTACCCCGGTAATGTCCAGCACGACCGTGCGGGCTCTGGCCGCCTCGACCTGTTCCAGCAGCGTACTGAGCAATAGGCTGGTGCGTTCGGTGTCGAGGTTGCCGACAATCGGCGCCACCAGGGTGCCGGCGCTGATGGGAATAACCGGCACCGACAACGAGGCGATGACGCGGTTGAGTTCGCGCTGGGCCTCCAGGCTGGCCTGGAGCTGCGCCGCAATGGCCTGCTGCTCTTCGACAGCCTGACGCAAGGCAGCGGTACGTTCCGCGATACGCATCTCCAGGGCGGCGTTGCTGGCCGCAAGGGCCTGGTTGGCCGCCTCGGCGTCAGCGCGGGCCGCAGCCAGGTGACGCAGGGCCTGGACAGTCGCCCGGGCGCTCAGGAAGCTCACCAGAGCGACGGCAAGCAGCAGCAGCGGCGCATTGTAAAAGGCGGTGTTCCACGACATGCTGTAGCGTATGCCGGGAGGAAGCTGGCTTACCCGAAACACACTGATAGCCACCGTGATGATCAGCACGTTCCAGATGTGGATCGGCGCCAGCAGGACGCCGGCAAACAGCACGGGGAGAATGGTGAAGAAAAGAATATTCGCGGAGAAGAACCGGCCAGGAATGGAAGACGCTACGACATAGATCAGAACGCCGATGACCAGATAGGCGCCCAGGGTCACCCGTCCCGACCGTCCAAGCCAGTATGCCCCGGCGGCGACAACAGCGATGGTCAGGAGTTGCCCGATTCGTAACAGCGCATAGCCGGTTATCAGACTGATCGGTACGTAGCTCAGGCTGAGCACGATCAGGCCCAGCGCCAGAATGCTCAACACCCGCCTGCGACGCTGTATGTCTTCATCGGGAACGCGCAGTTTCGTGAGCCATACGCTTGGTCTGTCCATCGTTGTCCCTCGTCGAATTCGCGTGAACCCGGGAAAAAACCGGGTTTCCACGCCCCTCCCGGCGGGGTTTAAGGGCGGACAGAACATCCGGGCTAACGTGGCTTATACCGCATTGGAACGCCCCCGCGCATGGCTCTGGTCTCCCCGCTTCGACAGGCTCAGCGCAGGCTCTCCAGCGAAGCTGGAGAGGGGGAGGGGGCGGGAGCCAGGCAGCGCATCCCAATGCCATACCGCCCGTCGGCGCTCATACGTTCTGTCCGCCCCTGAACCCGGCGGGGAGGGTCTGAGAGGGCTGGACCCTCCCCTATCCTTCTACCAGGTCGCGCGGAGCAATTGCCCGCGGTTCACACCCGCTATCGCTAGCGCATTATACTCGCCGGCTGCAACCACCTTGACACCGGGGGCGCGGCACGGTAGGCTGTAGCCGACAAGCGATTGAAAGGTCTATGCTGCTGCGCCCGCTGACGCTTCTGATCCTGGCCGGGCTGAGCTTTCTGGCTGCTCAGGGCACCGGCCTGCGGATCTTCTTTCATCTGAGCTACCTGCTGCCCGGCCTGCTCGCGCTGGCGATGCTCTGGGCCTGGCTCAACCTGCGTGGCCTGGTTGTTGAGCGCGAGACCCTCACGCCGCGGGCCACGGTAGGCGAGTATGCCCGCGAGCGGATCACGTTGCGTAACCGCTGGTTCCTCCCCAAACTCTGGGTCGAGCTGTACGACGAGTCGGAACTCCCGGAGCGTGGCCCCGGGTTTGTCGCCTCCCTGGCCGGTGGGGAGATCGGGCGCTGGACGGCGCGCACGCGCTGCACCCGGCGCGGGCGCTTTCGCCTGGGGCCGGCCACCCTCATCAGCGGCGACCCCTTTGGCATCGTGCGACTGCGCCGCTCTGTGCCGGCAACCGCCGAGATTCTGGTCTATCCCCGCGCAGTGGATCTGCCGGAGTTCCGGCTGCCCGGCGCCGAGTTGCCGGGTGGGCAGGCGACCCGCGCCCGCAGCCTCCAGCTCACGCCGAATGTGGCGACGGTGCGCGAATACGCTCCAGGCGACAGTATGAACCGCATCCACTGGCGTTCCACGGCGCGCCTGGGCCAGTTGATGGTCAAGGAGTTCGAGCTGGACCCGAGCGCCGATGTCTATCTGGTGCTGGATATGCAGGAACGGACTGTGGTCTGCGACACCCGCCTGGCCCGGCCACACCGCCCCGAAGATGCGCGCGACAGCGCTCCCTGGTGGGCGCGCCAGCCTGCCGCGCCGCCCGCGCCTGAGCTGGAGAGTACCGAGGAACACGCGGTGATGGCCGCGGCCTCGCTGGCCCGCACACTCCTGGCGCAGAACCGCGCGGTGGGTCTGGTGGCCTGGGGTCAGCATCGTGAACTCATCCCTGCCGAGCGTGAGGCCCGGCAGCTCTTCAAGATCCTCGAAGCCCTGGCCGTGCTCCAGGCACAGGGCACCCACGCGCTGGCCGAGGTGCTCGTGGCGGAAAGCCAGCGCTTCGGCCGCAACTGCACCCTGGTCGTCATTTCCGCCTCGGTGGACGAACGGTGGGTCAGCGCTCTGCAACAGCACCTCTACCGCGGAGTGCGGGCCGTGGTGCTCTTCGTGGATCCCCGGAGCTACGGCGGCTGGCAGGACCCCGAGCCGGTTCTGCGCCGGCTGGCCGAACTGCGCGTGCCAGTCTACCGCCTCCGGCAGGGGCAGCCGCTGCCCGATGCGCTGCGCGAGCCGCTGATGTGAACATAGCCCGCCCGCGGGAGGGTGTGGGAGGGCGCAGCCCTCCCAGGAACCAACCGGCCAGCGGGGAGGGTTTGGGAGGGCTACGCCCTCCCAGAAAAAACCGGTCTTTATCTTGTCAGAGTATGGGGAAACCGGGTTTCCCCACGCCCCCTCCTGGGGGGAGGGTCGGGGAGGGCTACGCCCTTCCAGGAACAATCCCCGTTCCATCCCTTCTCCAGGGCCATTATAGAAAGGCGCCGCAACCAGAGAGTTGTGTAATCAGAGCCTATGCCTCCCTCCTGTATCTACCCTGGCGCGATCCACATCCACACGACGTATTCCGACGGGACCGGCACCTTCCCCGAGGTCATCGCCGCCGCCCGTGATGCCGGTCTACGCTGGATTATTGTCACTGACCACGACACACTGGCGGGGTTGCCCTACGCCGGCTGGCACGATGGGCTACTGGTGCTGGTGGGCCACGAAATTACCCCGCCGCGCAATCACTTTCTGGCGCTCAACCTGCGCGAGGTGATCAGTCATACGTTGCCGCCGCAGGCCTTCATTGATGCGGTGTATGCCCGGGGCGGGTTTGGCATCATCGCGCATCCCGACGAACGGATACGCAACGAGTTCAAAGATTGTTACCGCTGGGACGACTGGACGGTTGACGGCCCAACCCAACGAACGGGCCGGCCGGTGGGCCTGGAGTTGTGGAACGTGATGAGCGACTGGGGGGAGAACCTGACCCGGCGCAATCGCTACCCGCACTTCTTCCTGCCGGCGCTGGGCCTGAGCGGGCCAACCCCCGCCACCCTGGCCTGGTGGGACCGCTTGAACATTGTCGGGCGACGCACGTTCGGCATCGGGGGGGTGGATGCGCACGCCTTCAAGCGCCTCGCGCCCTGGGGGGAAATCGAAGTCTTTCCCTACCGCTGGCTCTTCGGCACGCTCACCAATTACCTGCTGCTGGATCGGCCCTTGCACGACGATCCAGAAGTAGCGACGCAGCAAGTGTATGCGGCGCTGGGCGCAGGGCGGAGCTACTTCGTCAACCGGCTCGACGGCGCTGCGCCGTCCATCATCTTCACAGCGCGCCGGGGCAACCAGCTTTACACCATTGGCGACACAGCCTCGATCCGTGATGGTCCCCTGCTGATCGAAGCCGACGTAGGGCGCAATGCCTACATCCGCCTGATTGCCGATGGTGAAGTCCTCACCAGCGGGGTGCGCCGCATCCGCCAGAGTGTGGATGCCGGCGCGGTGTACCGTCTCGAGGGGTATGTTGGGGGGAAATCGTGGCTGTTTACGAACCCGATTTACGTTGAAGACTGAGGTGAAGATAGCCCGCGCGCGGGAGGGTTTGGGAGGGCTGTGCCCTCCCAGGAAACAACCCGCCAGCGGGGAGGGTTTGGGAGGGCGCAGCTCTCCCAGGAAAAACTCATTTTCATCTTGTCGTCGTGCAGCGTAGCCGCATGGATGGCTTATGTGAACATAGCCCGCGTGCGGGAGGTTTTGGGAGGGCACAGCCCTCCCAAACCTGTGTTCATCCCCATGGCGGACGGCAAGCGCCGATGCCTGCCCGCCATTCGATCCGCGGATCAACTACTAGACATGATCAGGATGGCCAGGAGCAAAGCGAGCAGAATGATGACCCCACAGCCTGAGCCGCCATCCTCAGACTGATACGGCGGTGTAACGTAAATTACCCCGGGTGCGCGGTGGTGCCCCATGCTCTGCAGCAAGGCTGCGATGATGAACGCAGTGATGATTGCCGTGCCTATAATCACAAACAACAGATCGCTGGGGTTATCCATAGCTGGCTCCTTGGATGCGCTCATCTGACTGAAGTTCGGATGAGCAAAGCATAGCAGCCATCAGCCGACAGTAGGCAGTACTATATCCCTCCAGCGAGCCGCTGTCACGGGGTATGTGGAGCGACATTCTCCCGGTATGCATCCGACAACAAGGACCTGCGCCCCGACAGATGCCGACAATGCGGATCAGGTGAGCAGCGCCGGCGCATGCAGCGCCAGCAGGCGCAGCCCCTCGAGGCGCAGCACGTCCGGGTAAAGGGCCTGGTAGATGCGACAGTTTGGCGAAGGCGCATCGTAGCGTCCGGTTGCGCGGTAGGTTGTCACGGCGCACCCACCGGCGCACCAGTAGCGCCAGTCACAGGTGCTGCAACCTTCCCTAGCTTCGACTGCCACGTTCTGAACGCCGCTACGGTCGGCACGGATGAGGGCAAGGGGGTCAGCGGCGGCGACAGTCGTAACCGGTTGATCAATGACCATCTGGCATCGAGCGACGTTGCCGCGGTGGTCAAAAACGAGGTAGTGCTCCCCAACACCGCAGGGGTGGCGATGGCTGACCCCAAGATGGGTGCGATCGAGTAACGCGCCCAGCAAGCTATAGCGCAGCGGTCGTCCGGCAATGACCGCGTAGGCTGCCCGCAGGCCTTCAATGATACGATCCTCGGCTGTGGTCAGCGTCGGCGCGCCGGTAACAGTGGGCCGGACGAAGTTGAGGGTGAAATGTACGCCCAGGTCCAGCAGTTCACTGAGGAGCGTGGGCAAGCCCGAGACACTCTGAGGCGTTACCGTAATCGAAACGGTGGGCTTAAGACCGCAAGCGAGCGCGTGACGCAGCCCGTCCAGGGTGGCAGCCGCCGAAGCACCGCCGTGAAGCGTTGGGCGCTGGGCATCGTGGCTGACGCTAAGCCCATCGAGGGACACCATCAATCCCAGCCCGAGTTCGGCGAGCAGTGCCAGGCGCGGGGGTGTGAGGGTGGTGCCATTGCTCAAAATGCGCCCGCGGATCTCCAGGCCGTGCGCGGCGCCCTGCTGCGTCGCGTAGCGATGGAGTTCGACAACCCGGCGCAGGTGCAGAAGCGGTTCGCCGCCGGCGTACTTGAACTCGACACGGCGGTAGCCTGCGGCAAGCGCCGAACGAAAGGCTGCGTCAATGGCTGCGCGGCCAATCGCGGAGGACATTGTCTCGCCGCTTTTCTCCAGATAACAGTACGTGCAGCGTAGATTGCAGGCATTGGTCACGTGGAGCCACACGACCAACCCGTCGGGCGGCAGCGGTAAACGGGGGGATTCATTGGGGGCGATCACCAGACCGAGGCGATGGGCGATGGCCAGAATATCTGTCGCCGCTGCGGTGTGCGGGCGCAGGGGCGGTGGTGTGAGGAGCAGGTCCCAGGTAGCCTGATTGAGCACCGCCACCCGGCTGACCGATGGCACAAAAGCGACCCAGGCCCGGTCCGAGAGGCTAATGCGCCGCAGATCAGGATGCGGAGAGAGCGGCGCGGAGGGTTGCACTGGCGTAGGGATCGGTGGCATTGCGACCGGGCAGGCGCAGTCGCAGTCAGTAGCGGCTGCGCTCACCTCCATGCCGTCGTCGTGATCGAAGAGGAGACTGAAATCACTTGCAGGTTGCATGCCGGAAACGCACCGTTACTACCCCAACCTGGACAGTTGGATCTCGACCTCATTTTGCAAAAACTGGCATTCTTCGTTCCAGAATTCTGGCCACTGTTGTTCGCAGTGTTGAAGCACATCTGGATCGAGGGGGCCAACCATCAGCGCGGGTGGGGTGGCAGGCAATTCCTGCTCGGCGTGGTCGAGGATGCGTTGCACCTGGCTCAGGAACGCGGGAGGACAGGTCTGCAAGTCGCCCCGAATGATCTCCCACAAACGCAGGTAAGTACGATCATTGCGCGCGTAGATGCGGCAATGGACCAGGGCGGTCAAGAGTTCTTTCAGGAATGCCTGAGGTTGCTGTTCGGCGGCTTTGTGCCATGCCCGCTCGAAGGCAATGGTTGCGCTCATGAGCAGGGCGCTGCGCGGAAGCCGATGACGTCGAATAAGATCTTCGGCGGTAGTGAGGATGTGCAACGCATCAGCGCGCTGCTGTTGCAACCGGCGGATGAATGCCCGTTCAACGGCGATCTCCACCGTGGGCAGGGTAATATGCCCGGTGGTTGGATCACCGCTCACTGCCCCGTCCGCCTGGTTGAGCAGGGATTGAGCGCGCTCAAATAAATCGTTCATCCGCACGCGATCAGGGTTGGGTTTGCGGCCCTCATTGTAGGCCAGGGTGCGGAGATAGCGTGCGTAGGTGAGGAAGACCTCACAGAGACTCGTCCGTTCATTAGCGCCCTGAAAGAACTCGGCAGCAGCGCGGAAGTACTCCTCAGCCGACGGATCGACCAGATAGGGAGGATGTTTCAGCAACTCGTGACAGGCTATTCCCAGTTGCGCATTCACCTGTGCCAGTACGCGCTCGTTACCGGTGCTGGCGGCCAGGCTACGAGCGCGTTTGGCAAAGGTCTCAGCAGCCTCGGGCCGGTTGCGCTGGGTTTCGAGGATCGAGCTAACGTTGAAAATGAGCGCCTGGCGAACCGGTGAGATCTGGTCGCGGCGGATGGCCGTTCGCAACTCGATGAGCAGCCGCTCTGCCTCCTCAAAGTTGCCCAGATAGGCCAGGACATAAACCTGATTGATGCGAATCTGTGCCAACTGATCACTGACAGGCAGGTAGGTTGTGACCTGGCCGGATTCGTCCTGGTTGCGAAAATCCTGGAAGTTCTGGTAGGCAACCTGATACTCAGCGTATGCCTGTTCGTATTCCTGCACCGTACGATACATATAGCCAAGCAATGTTCGGGTGCGCCCGAGAAAATACCTGACATACCGCTGGAAGAACCCCTGACGCGGTAATGCAGTGGTTTCTTCCAGTGCCCGCTCGGCAGTTGCCAGAGCGTCGCGAAACCACTCTTCGGCGCCGGTGTAGAGCACCTCCTGGTTGTGATAGAGCGTCAGCGCATGGGCAACGGTTTGTTTAAGATCATAGGAAAAATAAGCATCGTCGCTGTACTGCGGCAAAAAGTCCTGCAACGCTTGCCGGCCCAACGCGACCACCTTCTGGTTTTCATTGCGGGCCAGGTGATAGCGCAACAACCAGAGGAGATCATCGGCGAGCACATGCTTTAAGTGCAACTGCGAGGGCGAGGCGTCGGTCAGTTGCACACGCCGGGGTTGGTAGCTGCGATCTTCGACTTCGGGCTCGAGGGCGCGCAGATTGATCCAGCGCCAGAACTCATCGCGGAGCAGAAGCGGCAGTTCATATTCACGGTTGTCGAAGAGGCGGAGTTGTGCCAGCAGATATTCCGAGTAGCCTGCCGAGAGGTCGACTTCAAGTTCGTAGAAAATCCGGTTGCTAATTGCTACGAGCAACGCGGCCCGTTCGGTGGGTTCGGTGGCGGGAAGGCGCAAGCGCTGTTCGTGCTCGCGGATCGCGATGGTGCGCAGGTAGTTGAGCGTCTCACCACGCAGGCCCATGCGGTCGGCAATCTGCCACTCGTCAATCATGCGGTGAACTTCGTCGTGGAGGTACAACAGCCCGCTCCCGGGCCGTTCTTTCACCAGCGCCACCTCGTTCAGGCGCGCAATCAAATCGGCATACTGCTGGCGTTCCTCGGCACTGAAGGTCTCGTGCGGCGCCGGCAGGTTCTGTTGGGCTAAAAAGGCATCGAGTTGCTCGCGGGTCAGGCCGCGGCGGGCATAGGCCAGCACATAGAGGCAGTAGGCCAGGACCTTAATGGGAAAACTTGCCCAGGGCATCACGGGGTTCAGCACCTGGGTAATCAGGTGGCGTTCAAAGCCGTTCCGATTACGGGGGGTAAAGGCCGGCTGTCGGCTGGTCATGTGCAACCACACGTAGCTGGCAACCAGCAGTGGCGCGCCGCCGCTCACCTGATACGCCTCAGTGATCTGGTTTGGGGAGGAGGCTGGCAGTGTATCCTTAAGATACTCGGCGATCTCCTGTTCGGTCAGCGGATGCAGGGATATCTGTTGCATCGCCACGTCCGACAGGTGCGCGCAGCTTCCCGGGAGGGTCGCCCCGGTCCAGTCAGGAGGCACCGGTCGCCCACAGATCACCACCAGCACGTGCCGCAGGCGGGGAATGACGGCGCTGAACCAGGCAAAGAAGAGGTCGAGGGCTGATGGAAAGCGCAGTTCAACGTTAGTGGCGTGTTGTGTTCTGGTGAGTAGATCCTGCAACTCGGGTTCCGGCTGCTCGCCGGTCAGCGACTCGGCGGTATCGAAGCGCAGGATCACCGGGCGCTGGAGGGCGACCTGGTTCAGGGCCTCGGCAAACGCCTCGCGCACCCCGGCCCAGCGCGCATCGAAGGCTGACCCGACGAGGCGATCGCGATCGTGCTCCAGTTGCGCGCGCAACTCATAGTACCGGGCAAACGTCGTGCGCACGACCTCAGCGGCAAGGCGATAGGGTTGATCGGCGTCGGCGCTCAGGCCATCGATGATCGTCTGCTCCAGAAACGCGCCGTTACGGTTCTGGGTATCGGCCAGGTCAATGATCCGCGCAATTACGGCCGGTAGCGGTTCGATCAGCAACGGTATCTGGCGCAGAAAGAAGGTCTTGCCCTGACCGCCACCGGCTTCCAGGTAAAGCACATGGCAATGCTCTGGATCGGCGCTGACGCGTGCAAGGGCAGTGTGTAGCGCGTCAATAGTTGGTTGCTGGCCAATGTAGCGTTCAGCGATCGGAATTGGTATCGACACCTTCGGTCTCCTTATCCCTCCAGGTTGTCAGTACCTGCTTGAGCCAGGGTTCGACCACAAAGCCTTTAGCCTGCTCATCGTGGACGATGACATAGCTTGCGGCCAGGCGCTCGAGGCATTCCATGGCTTCAGAAAGCGAGGGGTAGTTGTCGCGTTGTTTGCCGAGCAACTCACGAACTTCGGTGACGCCAAAGGACTCACGGGTCGCCAGTTCGCGCAGGAGGGCGATGTCATCGTCGGAGAGCGGTGTTTCGCTCCCCCTGATCCGCTGGTGGCGCAGATGCTCCAGGATTTGCGGGTACAGTTCGGCGCGGCGTTCACGCTGATCGGGCACAAAGCGAATAATCGCCGCGGCACGCTGCTGGCAATCGTGGGCCGCGAGCAGCGCCTGCAGGGAGGCGTCCTCGAAGAGCAGTTGCGCTCGTCGCGAGGAACCTACGCGCCACCAGAGCCAGCGAAACTGATCGGCCCACTGTGCGCAGGCTGACGGTTCTGGTGGCAGGGCGTTAAGACTGTGAAACATCCACTCATTGATTAAGAAGCCATAACGTTGGGGATTGGACTCAAGCTCTCGGGCGTACCAGGCCGCAAACTGTTGGTAAAGCTCGATACGCGTCCAGGTATCCAGTTCACGCTCGGCCAGGTCGGCGAGTGCCGGGGCCAGTTCGCTGCGCCAGAGGTAGCGCAAAGGTGCGCCGTCGTACTCCGTTACCAGATCTGCGGCCAGGTAATCAGCCAGCGCAGCGTGCAGATCAGCCAGCCGGAGTGGGGGAAGGCTCAACCCGGTCACCTGCCGGGTGGCGATGGCGAGCGCCTCAAGATCGAGACTGCGCAGCAGCGCCGCCACCGGGAGCAACCTGCGCGAGGCTGGCGCGAGACGCTCCAGCCGCTCCTCTAGATCGACGACAGGGCGTGCTGGAGCGCTCGCAAGAGAGGCCTGAACAACTGTGTCTGCGCCTGCTGTCGCAAGCTGTTGCCGGGCCTGGCGGAAGAGATGTTCCGCGAGGTAGGGGTGTCCGTGGGTAATCATATGCACCTCGCCTGCCAGGGGGTCAAGTTCGTAGTGCCGGGCCATCTCACGGATTTCACGCGCGGTCAGCCCGGGCAACGGCTGTTCCTGCACCACACGGGCCAGTTCAAAATAGCGCCAGACCAACTGGCCCTGTCCGGTCGTAACGCAGAGCACCTTGCCGGTCAGGTACAGCGGGCGCAACAGATGCGTTTGCAGGGCTTCCCAGACAGCCTGGGCGTCAACATCCGTCCGTTGCTCCAACTGGTCCAGACCGTCCAGAAACAACACTAGCCGATCGGGATATTGGAGTGTCTCTTCCTGTGGAGAGGTTGGAAGGATCGCTTCAACTAACACGGCGCTGGCGACCTGGTCCAGGAAGCTGCCATCGGCGTTGCCTGGACCAAACCCTTGCAGCAAGGAGTTGCAAACGTCGGCAAGCCGCATGGATCTGGTAGGAAGCGCCGCCAGAGGCGCCCGCGGCTGGTACCCCAGCGTCCACGATAGCCAGGCGGGGGGGGTAGTGAACGGGGGTTGTTCAGCAAGCGGGGCGAAGCTGATCCAGCACGTGGCGCTGAGTCGCCCCTCGCGAAGGGCAAGGAACAGCATCCAGATCAGCCAGGTTTTGCCCATCCCTGTTAGTCCATAGATGTGAAAAAAGTAATCTTTATTACGTTTTTGTAAGAAATTATTAATCTGGCGAAAGTAGTCAAACAGCCATTGCCTTCGTCCGAAAAACTCTTTTGAAACGTTTGTGTTTATCGCTTTCAAGCGGACAACTCCATTCACAGAAACAATTATGTCGCTACCATACCACCGCAAACGAAAAAGCATAGCAGCCAGTCTACCGAATGTTACACCCCTTCCCGCAGATGGGAAGAAGGCAAAGTCCTGACAGCAAACCGACAACTTGCCGACAGGTTTCCGTCTTATGACGAATGGAGCCAGCGGCGTGACGCCGGCTCCGAATCGTCTCTCCGGGCCCGCGCCGGTCACCGGTCAGGGTCATAGTTGATGAGGCGGTATCCGGCATGACGTGCATAATCAATATATTTATGCTGCTTTTCAAGCTTGCTGCGTAACCGTTTGATGGCTTTTTCCAGGGCTTCAATATCATTTAGTTCGTTCTTGTGGTAAATCTTGCTCGCCAGGTCACTTTTGGAAATTATTTTGCCGCGACGCTGCCACAGCTCATCGAGGATCTTGCGATCCGTGGGGGTCAACTGCAACGTCTCGTCGCGTTGTGCATCGAAACAGACAAAGCCCTCGGCATCGAGGGAGAGCAGCGGCACGGGCTGGGGAATGATCCGGTTGAGCAAGGCGCGGGAGATCCTGGCTTCCGGGGTGTCGATCAGATTGCAGTGTTGCTTGACCAGTTCGCGGGCGAGCTGGATCATCCGGCGGGGCGATCCTTGCGCGGCGCGCGCCAACTGCGCGTCGGCATCGCCGCCCGGCTCGCAGAGATCCTGAAAACGGTTGACAAGCGCTGCGCGTGTGACCCGCCCTGCTGGCTGGCTGTAAGCCTGAAGGCGGCGAGCCAGCATGGCCAGCAGATCGTGCTCGCGCCAGCGCAGCAGATAGCCTGGCGGACGTTCACCGACCCGCCCGACGCGGTGTTCGGCAAAGAGCGACTCCAGCACATCGGGAAGAAAGAACTTGAAGGCATAGCCTGGATGTTCAATCACCGGGAGATCGCTGATCAAGGGCCGCAGGCGCGCCAGCACCATTTCAGGATTGTGGATCGTCCACTGATCCTCGTCGGTGCGGTCGAGCAGGATGTAGAGGCTGACGAAGCCTCCCAGGCGGGCAAGTTCGAGCAGTTCTGTTTGCAGGTCGCTGTCGGTGAGGCCCTCGTAATGCCCGGCAAACTCCTCGACCAGCGTCCGGGCATTCGGGGGTGTGGCAGGGAGGCGGTAGGCGCGTGCCAGCTCCGCCACGGTTTCTGGAGCCAGAGCGGGCTCAGGCAGGCGCATCCGGTAGGGCGGCGGAGAGGCCCAGTAGCGAAGGGCGTGCAGGCGCAGCAGAGTGTGGGGTTGCTCGAGGAACCGCTGGTGAGCCTCCGGGTTGCTCTGGCAGCGCTCCCAGAGTTGCCGGCAGGCCTGCTCGGCGATGTAGCGAAGGTAATCGCGGGCGGTCAGAGTGGCCAGATCTGCCGGCAGCCACTTGTAGTCGGTAATCTGTACGACCAGGGCTGGCGGCTGCGCCTCGAGGCCGCAGAGGCGGGCAATCTGCAGCCGCTGGCTGGTCTTGCCATAGCCGCGGGGCGCGAACAGCACCGCGCTGGCCGGCTGGCGCGGATCGCCCCGCAAGGCCTCGAACCACTCAGGCTCGACGAAGTAACTGGCAAGCAGTTCTTCCCGATCGGCCTCGTAGTACTCGAACGGGTTGCGCTCGAAGCCCTGCACTTCCAACCATCGCCGGATCTGCACGGGCATACCCCACCTCCCGGTAGGCGTCCGCTAGGCGTGCAGGTCACCAACCCATCGGCTCTGCTGACTAAGGCTATGACTCCAGAGCGCCCGGCGCATCTCGTACGCTGCGTTCAGCAGCGTCTCGCCGCGGGCCAGTGCCGCGTACCATGCCTCACCGGCTACACCCGCAGCGGTGGCGCTGATGGAAACGGTCATCATAAGCATGGCTGGCACTGAGCTGCTGAAGGCGTTGATCATGCTCCAGCGGTCGCTGGAGAGCGGTTGCTGGCTCTGATCGCCTGGCGTTCCTGAGTGGCAGGCAAAGCAACTGAAAAGCCAGATCGAACTGTCCTGAGTCAGGGTGGCGAGTTCGAGGGCGCCGAGCAAGGCATCATCAATCTGTAGCGCGCTCAATGGCTGCCCGGGAGCACCGGGCCGAAAAGGCGCCCCATGTCCGAAGTAGTGCAGCGCCACCGGCGCGTGCTGCTGAAGTGTCTTACGCACGTAGGAGCGTTTGCAGCCGGTTCGCGGTTTGGGACAGTCACACCAGACCAGTTCATTGCGATGCAGGCCGAGATGGTACGGTCGTGCGCGGCGCTCAGCCTCGCGGAGGGACGGCGTCATCGCTCTGGATGGTAGCAGGGGCAGCATCGGTACCGGCTGATCCAGGGTTACGTTCTGAGGTGGCTGGTATGGATCTGCCGCGATGGTACGAACAATCACGATCGGGCGCTCGATGTGCAGCGGTGCAGGGTGATCTGGTTCGGTTAGCGCTTCCCAGGGCAGGAGGAGCAAGGCGTCGTACCAGGCGTTGCGTACCCTGAGCAGGGAGAGGTTGATCAGGATGCATCCGAGCCCGGGGCTTGCGGAGCCAGAAGCAGGCTCATGCTTATGATCCTCGAGAAATTTCCGGATGACTTGCTGAGCGGAGAGTCGTCCTTCAGGGGAGTGTGTTGCAGAAAGACGCCGGAACAGATTAGCGCCCACGAAGCGTGCCGGCTCGCGCAAGGCGCCAGAGGGCTTCGAAGGATCGAGCGTTACTCTATCGGTCAGGCCAAGGGTATGCAACGCCTTCCAGTTCCCTTCGTGCTGCGCCAGGGTCCAGTATGTCCGTCCGGACTGGGTATCGTCGAAGAGATTCGTCAGCACTGCAATGGTAGCCGGCGTGGGCAGGCGGCAGCATCCGCTGGTTTCTGCGATGAGTACGCTTCCATCCAGGGTCAGCCGTTCCCTGCGGATCAACACTGGCAGGTCAGCTTCCAGGGCATGATCTGGAACGGCAGCACATTCTGGTAAAAAGATAATTGAAAGGATGTCCACCGACGCGACCGATTACGCCTCTGCGTGCGCTTCCTGTTATGACGTGATGATCATCAGTATATGGGGTAGCAGGAGTGATGTCAATATCAAAAGCATGCGTATGCAGGGCTGATACGACGTCCTTGGGGCAAGCGTGGAACCCCGGGCTTCTCGTGGCTGGTCAACCTGGTTGTGACGGATAGGTTGTTGCGGAGAGGGCTTCACCTTCCCACACCTCCTCCCATCGCATCCCTCGCCACAATGCACCAGAAAATCTCGTGGGGCGGCTTAGCCGCCCCACATCCCACCGCCAGAAGTGGGCTTTACTCAAGCCCTGCATTTGTAAGTGTTTACATTTCTCCCGGAGGGAGAAGCGTGAACACATACCTCCAGTTCTCCCTGCATCCCTCAGGCCCGGATCTCCTGGCGCTGGAAGAGCACGTAGCCCAGGGCGAAGAGCAGGATCGTCCCGGCGATCAGGCCGACCATGTGCGGCCAGCCGAGCATGATGCTCTCGCCAAGTGGCAGTGGCGCTCCCAGGATCGCCCCCTGGAGCTGCGACGGGAGCACGAAGCTCAGCGAGCGCACCTCGGGGCGCAGTAAGGCCACGGTGGCCTCGGTGTAGAGCACGTTCGGCGACAGGCGGCTCAGCGCCTGCTCGAGCTGGGCCTGCGCCAGCAGTTCGGCAGGCAGGCCGATACGAACGGGCCGCAGGATCTGGGCCAGGATGCCGGCGATGATCCCCCAGAAGACGGTGAAGAAGAGCCAGGTGGCCAGCGCCGCCATCGCCGCTGTCGCCGGTTGCCGGAAGAGGATCGAGGCCAGTATGCCCAGCGCCAGCCAGACCCCGCCGTAGGCGACCGTCAGCAGCAGGAACCAGAGCAAGCGCGCGGTCTCCTCGCCGCCCGGGGGCACGCCGAGACGCAACAGGCCCAGTCCGGCGATGAGCAGCCAGATGGTCGTCAGGACCAGGGCCAGGGTGAACAGGCTCGCCAGGAACTTGCCCAGCAGCAGCGCGTCACGGTAAATGGGCTGGGCCAGCAACCGTGACATCGTGCGAGCGTTGAATTCGCCATTCACCGCGTCGAAGGCAAGCGCGATGGCGATGATCGGCACCAGGAAGACCAGAAAGCCCACGAAGGCTGGCAACGGCTCCTGGCTGGTAGTGAAGAGCCGCAGGAACAGGAACCGATCCTGGCCGACGGTCTCGCGTAACTGGGCCGTGGCGGTGAACACCGTTCCCGCGGCGGTGAGCACGGTGATCAACTCGAGGATGAGCATGCGCGTGCTGCTGAGGTAGTCGGCCATTTCTTTGCTCACCACGGCCCACAGGCCGGTCCAGGGCGAGCCTTCGCGGCGCGGCGCCGCGGCGTCGCCACTGGCGGATGTGCTACGCTGCGCGAGCATTGGTCGCCTCCTTCTGGAAGTAGCGCGCGTAGATCTCTTCGAGGTTGGGCGCTTCGCTGGCGAGGGCGAAGAGCTGCCCGCCGGCTTCGACCACCGCCCGCGCTACGGCGGGGCGCAGATCGCCGATCGCTTCGAGCACGAACCGGGTCGGCCCGGCCCGTTGCACCCGCTGCACACCCTCGACCCGGCTCAACGCCGCCTCCAGCCCTGCGTCTCCCTCCGCCTCGACGGTAATGTGATACCCGCCGCCGAGCACCTGGCGCGCCAGTACATCCACGGGGCCTTCGAGCACCATGTTGCCCTTGGAGAACAGGCCCACCCGGTCGCAGACCGCCTGTACCTGGTGGAGCAGGTGCGAGGAGAGCATAATGGTGATCCCCTCGCTCCGCAGATCGCGAATAATCTCCAGGAACTCCCGCGCCGCTTCGGGGTCAAGACCCAGGGTTGGTTCGTCCATAATGATCAGCTCGGGGTGCTTCATCAGGATTTCGGCCAGACCAAGGCGCTGGCGCATACCTCGCGAGAACGTGCTGACCGCCTTGTCCATCACTCCCTCGAGGCCCATTCTGGTCAGCGCGGCCTCGATGCGTGAGCCGGCCTCTTTGCGGCTGTAGCCGTTGAGGCGGGCAATGTAGGCCAGGTTTTCGCGCGCCGAGAGCGTATCGTAGAAACCGACCTGGTCGGGCAGGTACCCCACACGGGCCTTCACGCTCAGCGGGCTGCGCGCCGGGTCAAGCCCCAGGACCTGCACCGACCCTGCGCTCGGCTCGGTTAGACCAAGGAGCATCAGGATGGTGGTGGTTTTTCCCGCGCCGTTGGGCCCCAACAGGCCGAAGACCTCGCCGCGACGGATGGTCAGGTCGAGCCGGTTAACGGCTACGAAGTCGCCGTAGCGTTTGGTCAGGCCGCGAGCCTCCAGAACGATATCCATAGGGTACGGTACCTTCCACTACGCTGCAAACCCTCCCCACAGGGAGGGGCGTGGGGAACCCCGGTTTCCCCATCCTCTGACACGATGAAGACAGGTTCTTTCCTGGGAGGGCTACGCCCTCCCAAACCCTCCCGCGGGCGGGTTGTTTCCTGGGAAGGCTGCGCCCTCCCAAACCCTCCCCCGCTGGGGGAGGGAACCGGGCTCCTCCCCACAGGGAGGGGGTTGGGGAACCCCGGTTTCCCCATGTCCCAACCGCTGGTGGGAGCGGCTGGCACCCCCACAGGCAAGGGGGTTGGGGAACCCCGGTTTCCCCATCCTCTGACACGATGAAGACAGGTTCTTTCCTGGGAGGGCCGCCCCCTCCCCGGCCCTCCCCCGCTGGGGGAGGGAACCGGGCTCCTCCCCACAGGGAGGGGGTTGGGGAACCCCGGTTTCCCCATGTCCCAACCGCTGGTGGGAGCGGCTGGCGCTCCCACAGGCAGGGGGATGGGGAAACCGGGTTTCCCCATATTTTCACATCAGCGGCGCCCGAAGCGCGACACCGCCAGGCCCACCACGCCCACGGCGATGGCGATCAGCACGATCCCCACGATGCCCCAGAGGGTCGAGGTAAGTACGGTGACACGGAAATCGATTGAAGAACTGCGCCCCTCCTCCGGACGGGCGCTGAAGCTGACCACGTAGTCCCCGGCGACGGCCTGATTGGCCGGGCGCAGATTGACGGTCACTTCCTGCTGCGCGCCGGCGCCCAGTTCGGCGATGTTCGCCGGCTGGAACTCCACCGTCCAGCCCGAAGGGGGGGTGCCGCTCATTGTAATATTGCGGGCCGGGGCGGTGCCGGTGTTGCGCACGAGCAGCGTGTAGGTCGCCGTCTGGCCGATGGTGGCCTGACCGGAGAGTCGGCCGTCAGGCGTGGTGAGGTTTACCTGAGACTGGCCAACCACCTCGGCGGTGAGGGTCACTTCGGCGCGTACATCACCGCTCTCGGCTTTGATGTATATGGGAAACGAGCCAGTTTCGACGCCTTCAGGCGCTTCGACCTCGACGCTGATGCTCTCCGAGCCGTTGGCCCGCACCGGCAGACTGGTCACCTCCTGGCCGGCGGCGCGGAACCGCACGAACCAGCCCGCCGGGGCTTCCGCCACGAGGTTGGTGGTCAGGTCGGTGTCGCCCGCGTTGCGCAGGGTGGTGTTGAAGCGGAACGTGCTGTCGGGCGCGCCGCGCACGCTGGGTAGATCCACATCGAACACGAGGCTGGGCGGGAGTTGCTCCTTGACTGTGATTTGCAATGGTAGCGTCACGCTCTCCCCGTTGCTCTCGGCGACGACGGTAAGGCGGTAATCGCCCGGGGCGACAGTGTCGGCCGGCTCCACGCGCAGATCCACGCGCGTATCTTCATCGGGCAGGACGTAGGCCGCCTCGATGACCCGGCCATCACCGCGGAGGGTGGCAGTCCAGCCTTCGGGGAGGTCGCGCACGCTTAGACGCGCGACCTGCGGGGCGGTGGTGCGCAGGATCAGGGGAAAGTTGATGTCCTCGCCCCTGGCGACCTGTTGCGCTGGAAAACGGGTGAAGAGTGTGAGGTTGCTCTGGGCCAGGGCCGCGGGCGCATGCAGCAGCGCGGGCGCTAGCAGGGTGAGTAGAACCAGGGCGATCAGCACGAAACGTCGCATTGCCAGGCTCCTTGGGTCAATCTGTGCATCGTGAGACACCCATGCGGCTTCGCCGCACAACGCCAGAATGTACATATGAAGTGTTCCCGGGAGGGCTACGCCCTCCCAGACCCTCCCGGCTGGCGGGTGGTTTCCCGGGAGGGCTACGCCCTCCCAGACCCTCCCGGCTGGCGGGTGGTTTCCCGGGAGGGCGTAGCCTTCCCAGACCCTCCCGGCTGGCGGGTGGTT
>CAKZKA010000090.1 GCA_937120965.1 uncultured Chloroflexota bacterium | reverse complement strand
TTCCCCTCGGCGTCCCAGGAAGCCTATCCCGGAGCAGGTGAAACCCGTTGAAGGGCTGCGCCCTCCCAAACCCTCCCGCTGGCGGGTTGTTTCCTGGGAGCGCACAGCCCTCCCTTCATTGCATGCCTGTGCCCGTGGGTATGCCGGCTTTGACACCCCTATCAACCCTCGGTATCATACGCTGTGAGGGATCGCATCCAGCGCGCGGGCCGGCAAGGCTGTCGCGGGATGACGGGCCTCACCTTTGCACGACAAGGCTCATATTACGTGGCGCATCGGGCACGTTCCGTGTCATCCTGAGCGAAGCGAAGGGTCCCGTTTGAGATGCTTCCCCTTTAACTGCGCTCGGGGTTGCGGCTTCCCTCAGCATAACCAATGACGCGCCGGATGCGCCACGTACTTCACCATATCTGAGGATATACCCCATGAACTCAGCGCGGGATGCGCTCGATTTTCTAGGAATAGATTACGTCGAATTTTACGTCAGCAACGCGCGGCAGGCCGCGCACTTCTACCGCAGCACCCTGGGACTCAACCCGATAGCCTACGCCGGCCTTGAGACTGGCCTGCGCGACCGGGCCTGTTACGTGCTGCAACGCCGTGACGTCCGCTTTGTCTTCACTGCGCCCCTGCTCCCGGATCACCCCATCAGCGCCCACCTGGCCCGCCACGGAGACAGTGTTAAGGATATTGCCCTGCGGGTCCGCAACGCTGCCGCAGCCTATGCTGCCGCGCTGCGAAACGGCGCTACCGGCGTCTGTGAGCCAGCTAGCTTCGAGGACGCGGGCGGACGTGTGGTCAAAGCGACTATCGCCGCCTACGGCGATACGGTCCATAGCTTTATCGAGCGCGATGGTTACGAAGGGCCGTTTCTGCCCGGCTTCCAGCTCATCGAACGTCAGGCGCCTGTTCCCGATACCGGGATTTTCGCAATTGACCATATCGTTGGCAATGTCGAAGCAGGCGCAATGGACCGCTGGGTGGCCTTCTACCGCGATGTGCTCGGCTTCAAGCAACTGGTGCACTTCGACGATCGCGACATCGCCACCGACTATTCGGCGCTGATGTCTAAGGTCATGCAGAACGGTGGCGGCAAGATCAAGTTTCCGATCAACGAGCCGGCTGAAGGTCGTAGGAAAAGTCAGATTGCGGAATACCTCGAGTACAACGGCGGCCCCGGCGTACAACACATCGCTCTGTCCACCAGTGACATCTGCGCCACCGTAGATGCGCTCCGCGCCGCAGGGATTCCGTTCATTACCGTTCCCGCAGCCTATTACGACGATCTCGAACGCCGTGTGGGCGCGATTGACGAGAGCCGCCAGGCCCTCCAGGAGCGTAACATTCTGGTTGACCGCGACGATGAAGGCTACCTGCTCCAGATTTTCAGCCAGCCCGTGCAAGACCGGCCGACGCTGTTTATCGAGATCATCCAGCGCAAAGGTAGCCAGGGCTTCGGCAAGGGCAACTTCAAGGCGCTCTTCGAGGCTATCGAGCGCGAGCAGGCCCGCCGGGGGAACCTCTGATGGCCGGGCGCTCACGCTGGGGGCGCCTGGCGTCCTGATGGGCGGGGGCACGGGGACACCCGGTTCCCGATGTTCGTAGCAGAGCGAACAAGGGCAGGGTCAACCTGCTGTCTGGGGGCGCGGCTGCGCTGCGCGAGAGGCTATGCGACTGATTTCCTTCGTTCCGCCTGATGGCGCGCCGCGCGCCGGCGCCCTGCTCGGCGATACAGTGGTTGATCTGGCGGTCGCCGCACCTCTAGTCATCGAGGAGGCCGAGGGCCTGCGCTGGGATATGGTCAGCCTCCTCCGCGCCGACCAGAACGAGGTCAACCTGGAGAGCGCCGCCGACATTCTGGCCGCGGTGACCCACCTGCTCGGCGGCGAGCCGGCTGTGTCTGGCGCGGCCTGGCCCGGCGCAGAAACAGCCGATCTTGCCGGGAGTCTCTCGATCGGCGGAGCGGCGTTACTGCTGCCCATCAGCCAGGTGCGTCTGCTGGCGCCGCTTCCCCGCCCCACCAGCCTGCGCGTCTACGAGAGTTTCGAGGAGCATGCCATCGCCGTGCGCACCCTCCGCGGCGCCGGTCTGCCTGAAGCCTGGTACCGTGGCCCGATGTTTTCCTTCGCCAACCACACCGCTATCTTCGGCCCCGATGAAGCTGTGCCGATGCCCCGGGGCGCGATGCTCGATTACGCCCTTGGCCTGGCCTGCGTGATTGGCCGGCAGGCGCGCGACCTGCTGCCCGAAGAGGCTCTGACGGTGATCGCCGGGTACACGCTCGTGAATGCCTGGGTGGATCGCGACGCAGAAGAGAACGAACTGGCTCTGGGCTGCGGCCCTGCTAAATCACGCGATTTTGCTACCTCGCTCGGCCCCTGGCTGGTCACCCCCGATGAGCTTGAACTCTACGCCGATGACGATGGGCGCCTCAACCTCGTGCTCAGCGGGCGCGTCAATGGCATTGAACGCTGCCGCGCCGTGAGTGGCAACCAGTTCTACAGTTTCGCTGAACTGGTTGCCCACGCCAGTCGCGGTGTGACCCTCTACCCCGGTGAGGTGATCGCTACCGGCGCCGTGGGCGGTGGCACGCTGCTAGAGAGCGGCGGCGGTTATGGCCCCTGGCTGGAACGCGATGATGTGGTAGAGCTGGAGGCAACTGCTCTCGGTGTGCTCCGCAATGTGATCGCCTGAGCGCAACCCTGTTCACCCTGTACGTGCTCACGCTTCTCATGGGTGCGCGGGCAGCTTGCCCGCATCCAGACCATTGCGGGCGGGACGCCCGCGCACCCGGGGTGACGCCTTACCCCATATCGTAGGTTCACCCTTTTCCTGGAAGCGCGGGCAGGTTGCCGGCACGAACACCGATGTGGGCGAGATGCTCCAACGCTGAACACGCGCCCTGAATGCCACGAGTTGCGCTGGTACGCCCTATCTGGTATAGTCGCATCAGATTTCGGCTCCTACAGCGGGAGCTTAAGGGCGGACAGAACATCCGAGCCAACGTGGCTTGGACCGCATTGGAACACCCCTGCGCGCGGCTCTGGTCTCCCCGCTCCAGCTTCACTGGAGCGGGGCCGGGGGTGAGGGCCAACCAGCGCATCCCAACGCCGTAAGCCCGTTGGCGTCCACAGGTTCTGTCCGCCCCTGAACAGCAGGAGTCAGTGAGGGTTGCGCCTACCGACGAGCTCCTTCCCGCGACTGCTGAACACGAACGATGGAAACCAGCGAATACACAACCCTGGCCTCGGTTGAATTACGCCACTGGTGGCACCGTGGTATGCGCGCCATCAGCGCGGTGCTCCTCGATCCGCATTACGCCAGGTGGCCCGGCCTGCGCATCCTCGATGCCGGCTGCGGCACGGGCGGCGACGGCCTGTTCCTGGGCCGCTACGGGCAGGTGATCGGTATTGACTACAGTCCCGAAGCCCTGCGCTGGGCCAGCCAGCGCATGTCTGGCCGTGTCAGTCGAGGGTCGGTGCTCGCCCTGCCCTTCGCCGATGATAGCTTTGATCTGGTCACGTCCTACGATGTGCTGTACCACCAGGGGGTGCCCGATGAGGCGACGGCCCTGGCCGAGGTGCGCCGCGTGCTGCGTCCCGGCGCTCGTTTGCTGCTGCGACTGCCCGCGTACAACTGGCTCCGCTCGCGCCACGATCGGCAGGTGCACACTCGCCGCCGCTACACCGCCGGGCAGGCGCGTGCAATGCTCACGGCTGCCGGCTTTGAGGTCGAGCGATGCACTTACGGGTTGACCCTGCTCTTTCCCCTCTCGCTGGCCACGCGCCTGCTTGAGCGCTTCACGCCCGATCGGGGCGATGCGTCGGCGATGTCGCTGCCTGCTGCGCCGGTCAATGAATTGCTGCACAACGTTATGGCTCTGGAAGCGGCCTGGATTGCCGCCGGCAGAGATTTTCCGTTCGGCCTCTCGGTGATTGCCCTGGCCCGTAATGCCAAGCCGTTCACGCCACGCCCACCAGCCGCCGCGTCGCGTCCTCAGCCTGTGGAGGTCCCCCGATGAGCCTCAGCGCGCCGCCGGCTCTCTTCCAGGAGGCCCTCGACCGCCTCAGCGCCAGCCCACGCCTCTGGGACGCGCTGCGCTGGACGGTCGAGGCCGGCTTTCAGGGCGAACGCCTGGCGATTGCCCGCGAACTGCGCCCCTGGCATGGCGACCAGCGTCGCTTTCTCGACCTGGGCTGCGGCACCGGCGTCTTCGCCGCCGAGTTTCCCCCCGGGCGCTACGTCGGGGTTGACATTGCGCCTGGCTACCTGCGCTTCGCCGCCCGGCGTCGCCCGGGCGCCTACGTCGTCAGCGCCGGCCAGGCTCTGGCGCTGGCCGACGCCAGCTTCGATGCCGCGCTGGTGCTCGGCGTGCTCCACCACCTGCCCGATACCACCGCCCGCGTCGCTATGGACGAACTGGCCCGCGTCTTGCGTCCTGGCGCCGTCGTGCTGGTGATGGAGGATACCCCGCCACCCGCAGGCCAGAACCTCGCAGGTCACCTCATGCACGCCCTCGACCGGGGCGAGCACATCCGCTCGGAGGCCGAATACCGGGCCATCTTTGGCCCCCACTTCGCCATCGAACGGGCCTACCCGATGCGGAGCGGTATCTGTGATTATGCCGTTTTCGTTCTTGAACGCACACCATGATCAGCGACCAGCCACGCCAGTCCAGCGACCATCTGTTCGCAGGCGCACAGCGTATACCAGCAAAAAGGTTCGCCATGCTTCCGGTCCTCGCTATGCTGCTTACCGCCAGCGCCCTGACCGTCGTCGGCGAGGTGCTGCTCAAACTGGGTATGAATGCCGTCAGCGCGCGCGTCGGCCACTTCTCGTTCGACCTCGGGGTGCTCTGGGCCACCTTCACCGACTGGCGGGTTCTCCTGGGCTTTGCGCTGGTCTTCGGGGGCGCGCTCTTCTGGCTCGGCGTGATCTCCCGCGTCAATCTCTCCTTTGCCTACCCGCTGCTGGCCCTGAACTATGTGATCATTCTCATCCCCTCGCGCCTGTTCCTCAACGAGACGATCACTCCCTACAAGCTGGTTGGCGCGGTGATCGTCGTGATCGGGGTGGTGATCATCACCTGGGGCGCGGCGAGCCAGCACTGATCGCCCCGCTGCTCGCCTCCTCCGCGCGGAGCGCAGGAGTGGAACTCCTCGCGCTCCTGGTGTGCGCCCTGGGCCTCTGGCTGCTGGCCTACCAGGCGCCCCTCGACCACACGCTGTTCATTGGCGGCCAGCCGGCCCTGCAACGCCGCGAGGATGATGCGCCGTTCCTGCGCGGCGCTCACGGCTCCGAGCCGCCCGAGCGCGTGCGCGCCTCCGACGATCCACGCGGCTACGTCTGGTGGTGGGAGGCGCTGGAACAGACCGGTGGCCGACCCTACCGCTGGATGCGCCCTGAGGCAGCCATCGTGCTCCCCGGTGCGGGCGGTGGGCTGCACGTTGTCTCCCTGCTCGCCGCGGGCGGCCCCGCCGCCACTGGAACCGTCTGGGAGACCGGCCTGGGGGCGCCCTACACTCTGACCATGCCCCCCGGTGAGCCGCGACGCTACTACCTTCTGGCCCGCTCTGACCGCGCTGGCGATCTGCGCGTCACCATGCGCTCAACGTCCTTTGTCGCTCCCGGCGACCCGCGTGACTTGAGCTTCGTGCTCTACGAGGTTCGACAGAGCAGCGCGCGGGGCCTGCCCCGCGCTCCTGCCTGGCCGACCCTGGCCTGGCTGGCGCTAACGATTACGCTGACCTCTGGCCTTGCCCGCGGCCTGGGCATGGGCCGTCGCGGCGCGCTGGCACTCGCCGGTGGCGCCATGCTCACTGCCGCCTGGCTCCTGGCCTTCCACCGCCTGGCCCTCACCGTCTTCGCGCCACACCTGGGATTGCTGGCCCTCAGTTGCGTCGCTCTCACCGGCATCGCCTTGCTGTTGGTGCAACCTCGCGCCGGACCCGCAGCGCGGCCCGCCATCGGCCTGATGGTCCTGGCCTTTGCCCTGCGCGTGGGCGGGATGATCCATCCCCAGGCCCTCTTCAGCGACCTGGGGTTGCACGCCAATAACCTGTTCAGGGTCACCCTGGGGGCGGTCTTTTTTACGACCGGTCTGCCCGGCGACGCCGGCGGCGGCCAGCAACCCTACCCGCCGGGGATGTACCTGCTGCTGCTTCCAGGTCAGGTGCTTGCCGGCAGCGACGCGGCGCGGCGCTTGCTGGTGCAGGGCGGCGTGGCCCTGCTCGATGCGCTGAGCATTGGCCTGATCTGGGCGCTGCTGGGTCGGGCAGGCTTCGGCAGGCGCACGCAGATGGTGGGTGCGCTGCTCTACCTGCTGCCCACGCCGGCGCTGGAGTCGTTCTCGATCGGTGAGTACGCGAACCTCGGCGGTCAGGCCCTGGCGCTACCGCTGCTCGCCATGCTGGGCCTGGGGCTGGCAGGGGAGCGGACGCTGGCGCAGCGGCCCTCGCGGGGGCGTGTCTGGCCCCTCGCCGCCCTGACAGTTGCGGTGGGTCTGGCGCTACTGGGCCATTCCGGGGTGACGCTCTCGGTCGGCGCGCTCATCGCGGCAGCCTGGTTCTTCGCCTGGGCAACCCGGCTACGCGGTCGAACGCCGGCCATCGCGCCACTCGGGCTGACCCTGGCCGGCGCCCTGGCCCTGGGAGGGGTCGTGCTGATCTTCTACAGCGCGCCGATCTTTGTGGAGGCCCTGGTCGAACGGGGAAGTAGCGGCAGCGGCACGCCCCTGCCGAGGGTGTTGAGCGACAGCCTGGCGGCCCTGGCGGGCCTGGCCCCGCCCCAGGGCACGCGGGTGAGCCTGCCGCCGCTGATCGGCGCCCTGGCAGCGGCAGGCCTGGCCCTCGTGTTCATCCGCAACCACCCGCAGGCTGCGCCGCTGCGCGCCCTGCTTGGCGCATGGTGGACCGGCGTGGCTCTCAGTCTGGGCCTGCTTGTTGTGGCCGGTCAGGGTGTGCGCTGGGCCATCTTTCTCTACCCGGCGCTGTGCGTGTCCGCCGGCCTCCTGCTGGCGGCGCTGGCCCGCCGGGGTCGCGGGGGCAGGGTTGTGGCTCTGGTAACCCTGGCCCTCATCCTGGCTGCGGGCCTGGGCGCCTGGATCGTCCAGATCCGCGACTATATTCACACCTGAGCAGACCAGAGCCACCGGGGAGCGCGCCAGCCCCCCCGGGGCTGCGCCGCACGATGCCGGGATGCGCCATGGAGAGGCGCAGCACCCGGGTGTGGCGGCGCTGCGCTGTCGAGCGTGTCGGTCGTGTTGCGCTGCATCGTTGCGACCGCGTGACCCTGGGGTAGCGGTTTCTCCGCCCTTCCCACCAGAGCAAAGGGGGATAGGGCAACCTGCTTGCCCCATCCCCCTTTGCGCAGCCTCAGAAGGACGCCCGGGCTTGCGCCCCTCGCCCCGGCGCGTTCCAGAGAAAGGTTGACACCTGCTCCTCAGTTGCGCGCGATGTCGCGCACCACGTCGGTCACCGAGAGCACCCCGATCGGCTTCACGCCCTCGCCAGCCTCTTCCACCACGACAACGCGGTGGATGCGTCGCTCCATCATGAGACGGCTGGCGTCCTGCACGGTATCAGCCGGTCGTACCGAAACCACATCGGTCACCATAATGTGTCCGGCGGTCAATCCGCGCCAGTGCTTCCAGTACTGCTCGTAGAGGCGCGCATTGACCAGGTCCGTGCGCGAGATCAGTCCGATCATGTTGCCTTCATCGTTGACCACAACGAGCGCGCTTACATCCTGTTCCGACATTTGCCGCGCTACATCCTGGATCGGGGTCTCGCGACGACACGTCAACACGCCGTGATGCATGACCTCACCCACAAGACGTTCCATATGCGCTGTCCTTTCGAGGCATGAAGATCCATTTGTGACACAGGGTACATACGAGTATACTGGTTCTGACACACTGCGTCAACTACTCGTGCGGGTAGGGCAGATGGGTGGGCACGACACCATCCTCCCTACCCATTCGCATAAGGTTGGTTCCCGGGAGGGCGTAGCCCTCCCAGACCCTCCCCTCAGGGAGGGGCGTGGGGAAACCCGGTTTCCCCATATTCGATGAAGACAAGTTTTTTCTTCGGGAGGGCGTAGCCCTCCCGCGCGCGGGCTATGTTCAGGGATGATCCCCACTCATAAGTGCGCGCGCCAGCGTGAGGGCGACCACCTGGCGGCTCCCCGCGGCGCGGAGCGCCGCCGCGCAGGCGCCGAGGGTCGCGCCAGTGGTCAGCACGTCGTCCACCAGGATGGCACGGGCGGGTGGAGGCGTCGGTGCGCGCCAGGCAAAGGCGCCGGCTACGTTCGTCTGGCGTTCGCGTCGCCGCAGACGGGCCTGGTGGCCGGTGTCACGCTGACGGATCAGGCCATTGGCCAGCACGGGAAGGCTCCAGCGTCGGGCCAGATGGCGCGCCAGCTCCGCGCTCTGATTGAAGCCGCGCTCCGCCAGCCGTTCGGGGTGCAGCGGTACAGGGATCAACGCATCGCCATACGGGCACTCGCCGAGGCTGGCGGCGAGCGCGTTCGCCAGCACCCGCGCCACACGCCGCCGCCGCTGGTACTTCAGCGCATGCACCGCGCGGCGCACGCTCCCCTCGTAGCGCCAGGCTACCACAATAGCGTCCAGACCAGCCGGAGGCGCTTCGTCTGCCACCGGGCGCGCCGCCGCGCGACAGGCGGCGCAGAACAACGCGCCAGCGCTCCCGCATCCCACGCAGCGATCGGGGAACACAAAGGCCAGCGCGCGCTCGATCCACTCGGCCAGCAGGCCATCCATGGTGGGACCTCCTGGAACATAGGGAAATCCGGCTTCCCCGATTGAGGTGAGCCGTCGAGCCACGCCTTGCCCCGCCGGCAGGGACCCGGGGCAACCCGCTTTCCCCTATGTTCAATCGTGGATTGGTGGCGCCGTATGGCGCCTCAGCATGTATACCGCCTACCCTTGCCCGCGGGTACGTCCTTGCGAACGTGCTATAATGTTTGACGGTACAATGCTGGGTATTGGCGCAGTGCTATGCCGTTTGGCGCGCATATGTCGATTGCAGGTGGAGTTGCCCGAGCCTTCGCCCGTGGGCGGCAGGTCGGCTGCGAGACCATGCAGATCTTTTGCAAGAATGAGCGCCAGTGGGAGGCTCGACCGCTCAGTGACGAGGAGGTTGCCGCGTTCCACGCCGAGCACGCCCGCAGCAGGATTGACCCGGTGTTCGCCCACGCAGCGTACCTGATCAACCTGGCCAGCCCGGACGCGACGCGCTGGGAGCGCTCAATTGCCGCCTGCGCCGATGAGCTTGAACGCTGCGCCCGGCTCGGGGTTCCCTACCTGGTGCTCCATCCAGGCTCTCACATGGGGAGTGGGGAAGAAGCGGGCCTGGCCCGCGTGGCCGCGGCGCTCAACCGGCTCTTCGCTGCCGGGGCAGGCGATGCGACTGTGGTATTGCTGGAGACGACCGCCGGCCAGGGGACGGCGCTCGGGCATCGCTTCGAGCACCTCGCCCGGCTCTGCGAACTGTCGGATTGCGAGCAGCGACTCGGCATCTGCGTAGACACATGCCACATCTTCGCCGCCGGCTACGATATTCGTTCACCCGAAACGTATGGCAATACCTTTGCCGCGCTCGATCGGCTCATCGGCCTTGACCGGGTCAGGTGTTTCCATCTCAACGACTCGCAGCGCGAGCTGGGCAGCAAGGTCGATCGCCATACACACATCGGTCAGGGGTGCATCGGCCTTGAAGCCTTTCGGCTGCTGGTAAACGACCTGCGTTTCCGAAATGTGCCGATGATCCTTGAAACGCCCAAAGGCGAAGACATGGCCGAGGATGTGAAAAACCTGACCCTCTTACGCTCCTTGCTCGTCCCGCTGGCGGCCTGATACCGCAGCCAGACTCGGGCGCGTCGCACTCACTTGTTGTCAGGAGAAAACGCTATGGCACGCGTACGTCGGTTGCTCTTGATCGGCGCCCTGGCCGGGATCGGGTACTTCATCTGGCGCTGGCAGCGCACACGCACGGAACAGACGCCCCACATCGGGCCTCCAGGGGGGCCGGAGACTCGCTACAGCCCCGCCACGACCCCACCTACGCCCCCGACCGAACAGCCCCCCGCCGCGGGTGGCCCCGCTGCGCCCGGCGGGCCGCGTCCGATTCCAACCCGCGTGCATCGGGGGCCGCCTCCGGCGCCCGGCGCGAAACCGCCGCGCGCTGCTCAACCCGCCCCTGAAGCAGCGACCGTGGCCCCGGCCCAGCCGTCCGTGGGGCGTGAGGCGGGCGCTAGCAGCCCCTCCCCGGTGGTTGAACGCCCCGTCGAGACGGCTGCCGTAGCCGCCCCCGAAGCTGCTGCGCAACCAACCGCCGCCGAGGTGCCTGTGCAAGAACCGGAAGCTGTCGCCGAGACTGTCGAAGCAGGGGCCACAGAGGCTCTGGCTGAAGAAGTGGGAGCCGGGGTTTCGGCGGAAGAACTCGCTGTCGCCGAGACTGTCGAAGCAGGGGCCACAGAGGCTCTGGCTGAAGAAGCGGGAGCCGGGGTTTCGGCGGAAGAACTCGCTGTCGCCGAGACTGCCGAAGCAGGGGCGGCAGAGGCTCTGGCTGAAGAAGTGGGAGCCGGGATTCCGACGGAAGCCGCGGTTGCAACCCCGGTAGAGGAACGAGCAGAAGCAGAAAGGCTGGTTGCTCGGGAAGTGGCGGGCGCTACGGCTTCAGCCGCAGACGCAGCGCCGGTCGAGGAACCCCGCCCGGCAGAGGGTGTCACCCTGGTGAACGTGAACACAGCCGATTACGAGAGCCTGGTGGCGCTGCCGGGCATTGGCCCGGCCCTGGCACAGCGGATCATCGCCTACCGTGAAGAGCACGGCCCGTTCGCCAGCGTTGAAGAACTCCAGGAAGTGCAGGGGATCGGCCCCAGGAACCTCGACGAGTTTCGCCATTTGATTACCGTCTGACCGCGCAGCAGCTCCGTGAGGTTGCCCCTCAAACGGCCATTTCAGACGGTCAACCCTTCGTCATCGAGCTGCTGCGACACGGGGCTGCGCGATCCGCTGAGCCGCCAGATCAAATTGCCCAGGGCAGGACCAAAGCGATTGATGAAGCGCTGACGGTCGCGGCCCTGGATATAGATCTGGCGCGCCAGTTCCCGGAGTTGCATTTCGTCGAAGCCCGCGCTGGCTGCTTCCTCCTGGGCAACTTCAAAGCGCACATCATCGAGGCCAAAGGTTGCCGCCACGTCCACGAGATGGGGGATAGACTCATAGGGCGGCACCAGGGTCACGTCGCCGCGACTGAAGATACCGTGCTGGCGGGCCCGGGCCACTGCCTGTCGCACCTGCTCGCGAGCGGCGGTTGACTCAAACACCTGGGCGGCGTTGATCTGAAAGCGCAGCGCCTCACAGCCGGCGCGGGCCATCAGCGCCACGAGAGCAGCATCGAGGTCTCCGGGACGGGCCATCGCTTCCCAGCTAATCCCGGGAGCGGCTTCGGCGAGCCGCGCAAGCCATTCCTCGATCCAGGCCCTATCACCGGTGATTGGCACATCAGGGATCAGGAAATGGCGAATGCCAAACTCCTGCGCCACGCTCCGCAACTCGGCGACAATCTGCGTCGGCGAGCGGAAGATGATGTGCCCGGTTTCGATATCACCTGCGCCGATCAGCACCGTCGTCTGCAACTCGCCACCTACCGCCCGCAGCGGGTAACGTTCGAGGG
>CAKZKA010000089.1 GCA_937120965.1 uncultured Chloroflexota bacterium | reverse complement strand
CTCCACCGGGGCGGCCAGCGTGGGCGCCTCTGCGGCGGGAAGCTCCACCGGGGCGGCCAGCGTGGACGCCTCTGCGGCGGGAAGCTCCAGCGGGGCGGCCAGGGTGGGCGCCTCTGCCGCGGCCTCCAGCGGGGCGGCTACTGGGGGCGCCTCTGCGGCGGGAAGCTCCAGCGGGGCGGCCAGGGTGGGCGCCTCTGCCGCAGCCTCCAGCGGGGCGGCCACCGTGGGCGCCTCTGCCGCGGCCTCCAGCGGGGCGGCCACCGTGGGCGCCTCTGCCGCGGCCTCCAGCGGGGCGGCCACCGTGGGCGCCTCTGCGGCGGGGACCTCCACTGGTGGTGGGGCGAGCGGTGGTTCGGGAGCGGGAAGTTCGGCGCCATTGGCCAGCACCGGCCCGCCGTCGGGGGGCGCGGGCGGGGGAACGGCCGGGGCCGGCGCAGCGGCGTTGATCTGGGCGAACAGATCGGCGCCGCAGTTGTCGCAGAAACGCTCCCCGGGCAGGGCCGTCGCGCCGCAGATAGCGCAGATCAACTGCCCCTCGGCTACGGCAGGGGGCGCAGATGCAGGCGCGGCGGCAGGCGCTGCGGCGGCGGAGACCGGGGCTACAGCCGGCGCCAGGGCGGTCAGATCGGCGCCGCAGTCGTCGCAAAACGCCTCGCCAGGCAGCACCGGCGCGCCACACGTCGGGCAGGCAATGGCAGAGGGGGCGGTTGCCGCCGGGACTTCAGCAGGGGCAGGCGCCGCCGCCTCCACGAGCCGCGCGCCGCACTGTTCGCAGAAGCGGTTGGCCGGATCATTCGGAGCGCCGCAGGATGGACAGATCTTCATAGTGTTACTCCTCGAGCTTCTGGGTCAACCGGCGCGTAGCGTACTTGAGCGCTTTCTGGGACTCGGCGCTGATCGCGCCGCCCTGCTCGAGTTGCTCGGCCTGCTGGCGCGTTTTCTCGGCCAGTTCCAGTTCGCCCAGATCGAGCAGGCGTGTCGCGGCGGCGCGCAATTTCTGGGTCGCGCCGGCCGTATTGCCCAGTTCCGCCTCGGCCAGAGCGCGGGTTTGCAGTTTGAAGGCCGTCACCTTCTCCACCAGGTTCATCACGCGCGGATCGAACGGTGTGGCGTTGGGATCGGCGCTAAAGGCCAGCAGCACATCCTGCTTGACGATCAGCTCGCTCTGTGAACCGACCGGCGTCGCGTGCAACTCGGCCTGGGCCATGCGAAACTGCCCGGGCGCGCGGGCCGGCAGCATCAGTTCGACGATGACACTATTGACCTGGCCGTAGACCAGATCGCCCAGCTTGACGGCTACCTCACTGTTGCCGATAGGCTGGTAGCCCAGATTAGCGATGGTGGGAGTGACGCGATAGACCGCGCGGGGAGTAGCCTCACGCACCAGGCGGAGGAGGAGGCGCGCCTCGACGGCCGCGGTTCCCTGGGCGCTCCGCACCGCGCGCTGAAAGAAACTGAGGATCTGGCCAGGATCGGCCACATAATCGGAGACGCCGCCGGTTGCGTCGGCCAGGTCGTCGAGCAACTTCTCGTTCCACTCGGCGCCCAGGCCCAGGGCGGTGATGCGCACGCCCGCCTGGCCCAGACTCTGCGCCAGGGCGCGGCAGACATCCTCATCGCCCCAGGTCTGGCCGTCGGTCAGGATCAGCATGGCGCTGAAGCGCTCGGGGGCGGCGTGCTTCTGCAACTCAACCTGACCGGCCTGCATGCCCAGGGACATCGCCGTGCCGCCCATTTCAACGATCTGGTCAACGGCGGCGTGCAGGGCGGTCGGATCGGTAGCAAAGGTAGCGGGCACCAGGGTCTGCACCGTATCGTCGAAGATGACAATCGAAACCACGTCCTGGGGGGTCAGACTGTCGATCAGGCGATGGGTGGCCTGCTTCATACTCTGAAGCTTGGCGCCCTGCATCGAACCGGAGCGATCCAGCACCAGACAAAAGTTGAGAGGAACGGGCACCTGAGGGGGGGCAGCGGGGGCCGCCTCGACCAGCAGGTAGCCCAGTTGTGGGGCGCCACTCGCCGGCAGCGGTGAACGCCCCCAGGTACAGGTCAGCGTGATTGCGTCGGCCATCGGGTCCTCCATCAGATTGTGTCGCCACCAGTTGGACGTTGCCGTGGCGCGTATGGTTGCCATGCCGTAGCGGAGAGGGCGCAGCCCTCCCGCGTTTGAGGGCGGACAGACCATCCGGGCCAACGTGGCGTGTACCGCATCGGAACGCCCCCGCGCGCGGGTCGGGGGCGAGGACCAGCCAGCGCATCCCCACGCCATCACGCCCGTTGGCGCCCATAGGTTCTGTCCGCCCCTGAATCCCTCCCGCGCAGGGGCCATGTTCACCTCACGCGGGCAAGGACACGGGAAACCCCGGGTTTCCCATCCTCCAACCGCTGTTGGGGGGGCCTCGCGTCCCGCGGGGCGGAGGCCCGGGGAAACCCCGGTTCCCCTTTGCCCCTGCGCCAGAGGCGACGCATCGATTCGATTATTCGAACCGCACCAGGACAACGGCGATATTGTCTTCGCCGCCGGCCTGGTTAGCCGCGGCGACCAGGGCCTCACAGACGGCCTGGGGCGGATCTTCGCGGGCCAGGAAGCGTTCCATTTCGGGGTCGCGGGTCATCTCCCACTGGCCGTCGGAGCAGAGCAGGAGCGCATCGCCAGGCCGCAGGCGTTCGGTAAAGACATCAACGTCGATCTCGCTGCGATCGCCGAGGGAACGGAGCACGGCATTGCGCTGCGGGTGGCTGTAGATGTCCTCTTCGCTGATCTGACCAAGGTCGACCAGGCGCTGGACAAGCGAGTGGTCCTTGCTGATACGCTGGAGCCTGCCATCGCGGAAGAGATAGGTTCGGCTATCGCCCACGTTACCGACAATCGCCCGGTCGCCGGCAACCAGGGCCATGGTAAAGGTCGTGCCCATATCGTTGGCCTGGGCGCGACTCTCGGCAACCACAGCCTCGTTGGCCCGTTGCACGGCGCGTCGCACGAGGGAAATGGCCTCTTCTTCGCTAAAGGTCACATCGGGTTGCACAGCGCGGGCCAGATACTCGCCGAGGATGAGATCGGCAGCGGCGCGCACGGCCAGGCCACTGGCCACTTCGCCGGCAGCATGGCCGCCCATGCCATCGGCAACGATGTAGACGCCCCAGGTTTCGGGCCGGTTATTGTTTATAAGGGTGAGTTGAAGGGTCAGCAGGCTATCTTCATTGTGCTCGCGCACAATACCGGTATCGGTATGGGCGCCGACGATCTGGCGCAGGGGCACGGGGTGGGTACGCTCGGCAAGGAGTTGCTCGAGGGTTGCGGCGAGGCTGGCAGCATCGGCATAGGCGCCAATACGCGCCTGGCGCAGCGCAACGACCAGGGGCGCTTCCTGCGCGGCAGCCTCGGCCTCCTCCTCGCTGAGACGCAGAGTCGTGCGCGGCGTAGCCGTGAGCCGCTCGAGCAAGTCGGCCAGGGCGAGCAGGTCGGCCTGCACCGCGGCGGCGTCATCGGGGGCGATGGGGCGCAGGTGCGGCACCGCGCGCAGACGGGCGCCGCCGCCGGGCAGAGGCTCAAGGTCGGCAACCGCCACCGGGCCGAGCGCCAGACCAAGGGAGTGGAGGCTGACCAGCAAGCGCGCCAGCCCGACGCCAACGGCGAGGGCGGCCGTCTCATCAAGGGGCATCGTCAGCGGTGGACGGCCACTATCGTTGAGGACGGTGAGCACACGGTCGCCCTCCTCCACCTGGTCCCAGATCTCGGGGAGAAGGGCGCGGGCGCGCTCATCGGCGATGGACGGCACCAGGGCCGCGCCAGCGGGCGCGTCGGCGGGGGTCAGCACAGCCTGGTAGGTCCGGCGAGTAAGGGCCGCGCCACACTCGATGCAAAACGACTCCTCTGGTTCGTTGGCAGTGGAGCCGCAGGCCCAGCAGCGACGCCAGGGAGTAGTATCAACGACGGTAAGGGGACCATCGGCGGCTGCGGGGGGCACTTCGTAGCGCCCGGCGAACAGGGTAGGGGCCGGCTGATCCATACGTTCCTCCTCGGCGCCAGGATCGGGGTAGGCGAGATGGGGCGCCTGACTGCTCTGCGCGGTAGCGGCCGGGAGATCGGTGCTGGTAAGGCTGGCAGCAAGCCAGGCGTAGTCGGCCGCGCTGGCCTGGTAACGGTCGAATGGGGCGGCGCAGTTGCGGCAGAAGCGGGCCTCGGCGGCGTTGTCGGCGCCGCACACGGCACAGGTAGGCATAGGCGTCCCCCTCTTCAGATGGGCGAGTGCGGGTGGGGCAGCGCCAGATCCGCAGGCGCAGCCTGCCGGTCCGGGCGTTGGGGACCGGCGTTTACACGCGCAATCACCACCGAGATATTATCCTGGCCGCCGCGCTCGTTTGCCAGGGCAATCAGGCGCTCGCAAGCCCGGGCCTCGCCGGGCGTCTCGAGCACGATACGCGCCAGTTCGCTATCCTCCACATGGTTGACCAGCCCATCAGAACAGAGCACCAGCACGTCACCGGCGGCCAGAGACTGGCTCAGGGCGTCCACTTCGGTAACGGGATCAGTACCGAGCGAGCGGTAGACCATATGACGCTGGGGATGCACACGGGCCTGTTCGGGGGTCAACTGGCCAATATCAACGAGGCGTGCTACGATGGTATGATCGATGGTTAACTGGGTCCAGGTGCTGCCTTCGCCGGTAACGCCAGCGGGATTGAGGAGGTAGGCGCGGCTATCGCCGACATGGGCCAGGTGGGCGCGCGTTTCGGTGACAAGCGCCACAGTGAGGGTGGTGCCCATGCCGCGGCTGGCGGAATCGGCCCGGGCGCGGGCATAGACGCGGCGATTGGCCTCCTGCACGGCCTCGCGAAGCAGGGCGTGCCAGGCCTGGTCGTCATCGGGGAGGCTGGCATTCAGCGCTTCGGTGAGGGCCGTTTTGAGGGTAGCGACGGCGAGGCTGGAGGCCACATCGCCGGCCTGGTGGCCGCCCATGCCATCGGCGACGACGAGCAAGGTGCCGATGCGCACGGCGCCAGCGGTAAACTCACCGGCGTAAACCGTATCTTCATTCACCGGGCGGGCCATGCCGCGGTCGGTACGGGTGGCCACGGCGAGGCTGCGCGGGGGCAGGGGGCGCGGCCCGGTGTGGTGACCGGAGTGGAGAGGCGTGCCACAGGCCATACAGTACCTGGCCGCCCGACGATTGCCGCGGCCACAGAGGGGGCAGGGGCGCGGCGCATGGCGCTGGGGGGGCAGGCGACCGGTGATACGGATGGTCTCGCGGCCCTGGGCAATCTGGGCAGCCAGGTTCTCCAGAATCTGCGACAGATCGTGAATTGCCGCCGCGGCCTGTTCACGCGCGACGCCATCGGCCTGTTCGAGACGCTGGCGCCAGTAGAACACCCCCGACTCGACCACCGCGAGCAACTCGCGCAGGCTGAGGGTGCCGGCGCTGAGGTGCATGCGCTGCCCACCGGGGAGGGCAACCTCATCGGCATCGGCGGCTGAGGGGATGGCAGGAGCGCCACAGCGAACGCAGAAGCGCGCGCCCGGCGTCAGCGGCGCACCACACACTGGGCATGCCGGCGAACCCTGGAGGGTCACTCGTGTTGCTCCATCTCTGGGCAGGTGCGAATGGGATCACGACGCGCCGCGGGCAGGCAGCATGCATCGCTGGCGGGACCGCCGGCACATCGCCGGTATGACGATCCACAGTGGGCCAGGGATGCAGCGGCCGGCCACACATCCACCCGGCGCAGGCTGTTCCGATTATAGCATAGCGCCGCCAGGGGTGGGCGCCGCTACTCGTTGCCTATAAATCCTAGACTGGCTCCCTTTCCCCTGTGCAACAATCTCCTGCACAACGATATGGAATGCCTTAGAAATGCCAGAAATCCATTATTTCGCGGGCTGTGCATTGCCTTGACAGTGACGATCTTTGTGGCGTATAATAAAATAAGATGTGTGTGCAACAAACCTGGAAATGAGGGGAATCGGGTTGTGCCTGGGCTCCGACTTCACCCAGAAGGCGGTGATGTATGTCGCTCGGACAAAAGATCGGCCGGCTCCGGCAGGAGCGTGGCCTGACGCTCCAGGAAGTTTCGGAGGGATCCGGGCTGACGCCTTCGTTTCTCAGTCGCCTGGAGCGCGATAAAGTCAATATCTCGGTGGCGAATCTGCGCAAGTTGGCGCAGTTTTTCAGTGTGCAGATGACACACTTTTTCGAGGGCGAGGATGATCAACAGGTGGGCCAGGTGGTCACCGTGGCCGACCGGGTGCGCCTGAGCCTCGATGATACTCCGGTGCAGGTCTTTTCGCTTCTGCCGCCAAACAGCGATCTGGAGGCGCGGCTGATCGAGGCCCAACCGGGAAGCGGTCAGCAGGGCTTCTCCAACCGCGGCAGCCAGATGGTGCTGGTGCTCGAGGGCCGCCTGCACTACACGCTTGGCGAGGAGGAGTACCATCTCTCCCCCGGTGATACGCTGTTCTACCGGGACGACGTGACCTATAGCTGGACGAACGTGGGGGAGGAGACGGCGGTCGTGTTGACGGTGGCTGCGCTGAGCAGCCGCGAGGAGCGGTAGGCGCGATGAGTATGGCAGGAAGGGTGGGCGTGGGGCACGGTGGCGCCCTTTCCAGCGCCCCCGCCCATCCGGAGGAAGCATGACCTCGTTCTTGAGCGGAATGCCGTTGCGCCGCATTGCCCGCTGGGGGTTGGTGCTGCTGGCTCTGTACGGCGCTGGATGGCTGCTCTGGCAGGCGCGTTCCGCCCTGCTCCCGTTTGTCATCGGCGCATTCCTCGCCTATCTGTTTCTCCCGCTGGTCAATCGCTTTGACCGGCGCATGCCTCGCTGGGCGGCTATCTTGCTCGTCTATGTGGTGGTGCTGGTGCTCGTCGTTACGTTCTTCGCCTTCCTGGTGCCCCCGCTGGTCGAGCAGATCACCCAGTTGATCCGCTCCCTGCCCGATCTCCCCACCCTCGAACGCTGGGCCAACCGGCTTCTGGAAGAGTACCAGCAACTCCTCGCCAACCTGCCGCCCAATGTGCAGGCCGAGGTCCAGCAAACGGTGGCGGAGGTGCTCACCTCGGCGTTGAACACCATCCGCACCAACCTCCTGTCGTATCTGCAAGGAATCGGCACGTTTCTGGTCAACAGTCTGCTCTCGGTAGCCAGCACGGTGGCCTTTTTGCTGGGGTTCTTCCTGGTGCCCTTCTGGCTGTTCTATGTCTTGATGGACCAGCAAGCCGGTCGTGATACGCTCAACCGGCTGCTGCCGACAGGGTTGCGGGCCGATTTCTGGTCGGTGATCACGATCATTGATGCCGATCTGAGTGGTTATATTCGCGGGCAGTTGCTGCTGGGGTTGGTGGTGGGCCTTGCGGCAGGGATCGGGCTGGGCGTGCTGAACATGTTCGGTTTTCAGGTGCCTTACGTGCTATTGCTGGCCGTGATCGCCGGGGTCACCGAGCTGATCCCGATCATCGGTCCAATTATCGGCGCGGTGCCAGCGGTGTTACTCGGCTTCATCGATTCTCCCACCACGGGGCTGGCGGTGCTGCTGCTCTACGTCGGCATTCAGCAGTTGGAGAACAACTTTCTGGTGCCGCGGATCGTCGGCGACAGTGTGGGGATCCATCCGGCCATCCTGATGGTGCTGCTGGTGGTCTGTTCGCAGGTCTTTGGCATTCTCGGGGCCATTCTCTCGGCGCCGATGGGCGCCGTGTCGCGCGATGTGTTTCAATACCTGTACGGACGGCTGAGCGAGCCGCCCCGGCCCCCGGGCGAAATGCCGGTGCGGCTGCGCGCTGCGGGGGTCGCTCCTCCACCCGAGGCGCTCGAGCACGCTGCCCGCATCGGCGCAGCGCTCACCCCTCCATCCGCAGAAGAGGAACCGGTGGCGCTCGATCGGCAAGAGTAGTCCTTCTGGGGAACCCGTGGTTCCCCACACCCTCGGCGGGGAGGGTTTGGAAGGGCACAGCCCGATGAGGAGCGGCTCTCCGCCTCACTGGCCACGGGCGCGGTGGGCCTGCCACTCGGCGCGGGTCAGTTCCATCTCGTAAAACTCCACCAGGTTTTCGAAGCGTGAGCGGCGGAAGTGCCGCGCCATGGCGCTGTAGCGGGGATCGTCGAGCAGCCGCAGCGACGGATCGCTACCGGCGTTGCGCCACTCGCTCTCGAGGTAGCGGAAGCCGAGCCGCTCGTAACAGCGCACCGCGCGCCGGTTCACCGCCGCCACGTCCAGGCGCAGCCGCTCAAAGCCCAGCGCGCCGAAGTAGTAGTCGAGGAAGACCTGCAAGGCTTCGGTGCCCAGACCCTGCCCGACGTAGGGTTGGGCGAGCGAGATGCCGAGCCTGGCGCTCAGCCCGCCCTCATCAACTTCGCGCAGCGAGAGGCGACCGATCAGGCGGCGCTGGGCATCCTCGATGGCCCAGGCGTAGCGCTGGTTGGACCAGCCCGGCCCGCTGGCATCGTCGGGGCCAGGCGCCCGCGGGATGTTCCAGAGCGAGTGAAACGGCTCGGTGTAGCGCGGCCACAGTTCTTGCATAAGGGTGTCGCTGCGCAACCAGGGCCGCAACGCCACGCGTGGGCCATGGAGCACCTGTGTTCCATTCGGTTGGTGCATGGTTTCCCCTTATGCTCGCGCAACCGCCGCGTCGGCACAGGCGGCGCAATCGCTGCGCCGTCCATCGGCGGCGCTCAGTCTCCGGGACGCAGGTAGTTGAGAGACATCCAGCCCTCCAGCTCCTGGCCCTCCACCCGCACTCGAACCCGCAGCCACGGGATGTTCCCGACCACGCGCGGTCCCTCCAGTTTGCGTACCGGTGTGCCGTTGGGCACGACGGTGATGATATTCGCGGGGTTGGTTGCGTCCGGCTCACGGCGCAGGTTCAACCCCTCGGCGATATTGACGACGTAGATCTCATCGGCGCCGAAGAGCGTATCGAGCCAGCCGAAGGGGCCGCCGGAGGGGCTGCCGGGCGACGGGGGCGACCAGGGCACACCGGGCACGGTTACGCCTTTGAGGGCGCCGGTCAGGGCATGTACGGCGAAGTAACTGGCTGCGGCAACCAGCAGCACCAGGCCCACCACGACGAACCAGCCGATCAGCCCTCGGGCGAGGTTGCGCCGGCGCGCCCTGGCTGGGGACAGCGGTTGAGGGCGCGCGCTGCCGCCCCACGCGGGCGAGGCGGGAGCCCGGGCGGGTGGCAGAGGCGCGGCAGCGGGCGCGGGGGGCGCGGTCGCGGCCCCCGCGCGCCGCGTCACCGGTGGGCGCAGCGGCGCCAGCGGCTGCGTAGGCGCCCCCTGGTCGCGCCAGAGCGCATCGAGGGCCGCGCCGAAAGCCGCGGCGTCGGGAAAGCGCTGATCTGGAGCAGGAGCCGTAGCGCGGGCTACCAGCCGTTCCACGCCGGGCAGGTAGAGCGCGGGCCGCGCCACATGCAGGGGCGGAACACGCGCGTTCAGGTGCGCGAGGGCAGTGGCGCGGGCATCGGCGCCGGTAATCGGTCGCGTTCCGGTGAGGAGTTCGTAGCACAACAGGCCCAGCGCATAGACCGGCGTCGCCAGGGTTGCCCCCTGCCCCTGGCTCAACTCAGGCGCGCGGTAGTGAGCAATGTCCGCCGGGGCCTCGCCCGGGGGCAGCAGCCAGCTATCCACCAGCTTGATGTGCCCCTCATCCACCAGGAGCAGGTTACTACTGCTGATTGGCGGGTGGTACAACCCCAGCGGCAAGTCGGCGTCGCGCCGGGACTGGCAGAGGGCCACGGCGCCGGTTACCTGGCGCAGGTAGAGCAGCGCCTGTTCCGGCGTCAGCACGCCCGGGCCACGCAGCGGGCGACCGGAGACAAACTCGGTGACCATGAACGGCCGCCCGCTCGCCTCGCCGCTGTCGTAGACATCGAGCAGGGCCGGGTGCGAGCGCCGGGCCATTTGCCCGATCTGCGCGACGAAACGCGCATGGGGTTGCGCCTGGCCGACCAGGTCCTTCCGCAGCAGATGGATCAGCACGCGACGTTGCAGACGCTCATCAACCGCCGTGTAGACCGAAGCGAGGCGCGTATCGCCACGATGCTCAGAGACGCGGTAGCGCCCGAAGAGCAGGGGAGCGGGGGACGGCGTGGCTGCGGCTTCGGGCATCTCAGCCTTCCACCTTCCAGGCAACTACGGGTTGACGGAAACCGCGCTGCATACGCTGATTATAGCACGCCGGGTTCCTGGAAGTACGCTACAATACCGCGGTACATGCTATCCGCCGATACGCGCCCGGGCGCTCGATGAGCGCCGGTCAGGCCCGACAGCAGGCCAGCGGCGCAGTGGATAGCGCCAACCCGGATGTTGCCACCCATGGATAACTCTCGAACCCGCGCCGCGCCAGGCATTGTCCTCTTGCTCTGGGGCATCTACCTGCTAACCGCGAGTGGCCACTTTTACGCGATTGACGAAGTCCAGATGTACGCGCTCACCGAGGCCATCGGCACCCGGGGCGGGTTCGTATTTCACGACCCTGACACCGGCGAGGTGTCGCTGTACAGCAGGTATGGCCCCGGACAGTCAATCGCGGCGTTACCGCTCTACTGGCTTGGCACGCTGGTCAGCCAGGTTGTTCCGGCAGAGGGACGCGCGTGGCTCCGCGGCGCGATCACGTTCTGGTTCAACCCGCTGGTGACGGCCCTCACCGCCGCGCTGATCTACCAGGCCGGGCGACGCATTGCCAGACACGGGCCGGCGCTGGCGGCAGCGCTGATCTTTGGCCTGGGGACGATGGCCTGGCCGTATACCCAGACGTTCTTTGCCGAGCCGCTCCAGGCCCTGCTCTGGCTGGGCGCAGTGGTAGCCATCTGGCGACCCGATGGCGCGCCTCCATCGGCGCGCGCCTTCATCGTGTCGGGATTGCTGGCCGGCCTCGCGCCCACGGTGAAGATCCAGGCCGGAATCGGGTTGCCCATTATCGGTTTGTACGCGCTATGGTCGGCCTATCGTGCCCGTCGGTTCTGGCCCCTCACGCTGGCGTGGGGGCTGGGGGTCGCGCTACCGCTGGCATCTCTGGCGCTCTACCACACCGTCTTGTTCGGTAGCCCGCTGCGCACGGGCTACGGCGACGAAGGCCGATCCGGCTTCATTACCCCGTTCTGGGAAGGTTTTAGCGGTCAGGTGTGGGGGTTGCACCGTGGCCTGATCTGGAGCAACCCGCTGCTGCTCCTCGCCCTGCCCGCCCTGGCCGCCCTCTGGCGCCGCGACCGGCCAGTTGCCCTTGTGTGCGCGGCGCTGGCGCTCACCCAGGTGCTTTTCCACGCTTCCTGGCACGCCTGGGACGGTGGCGGAGCATGGGGGCCGCGCTTCCTCACGGCGATTCTGCCGCTGCTCTGCCTGCCGCTTGTGGCCCTCTGGAGCCTCCCCGTGGCCCGGGCTCGCTGGTTCTCCTTCCTGACCGCCATCCTGGCCGTCGTTACCCTGGCGGTGCAGGCCGGAGCACTGGCGGTAAACATGAACCAGTGGTTCGGGGCACGGCTGCCGCCCGCGCAGGTCTTTGCGCATCTCGGGGCGCTCGGCGAGGGTTTTACGCGCCTCTACGAGCGCCACCTGGCGCCGGGGCGGGTGGTGCTGCTCCGGGGCTTTGCGCCCAGCGAAGGCATGGGCGAAGCGCAGTTCCCACGCTGGACCACCGGCAATGCCTGGATCCGTGTGCGAGCGGCAGATGCGCCTGTGACGCTCAG
>CAKZKA010000088.1 GCA_937120965.1 uncultured Chloroflexota bacterium | reverse complement strand
ACCCGGGGTTCCCCAACCCCCTGCCTGTGGGGGGTGGCAGGCGCCCTCAACAGGGGTTGGGAAATGGGGAACCCGGGGTTCCCCAACCCCCTGCCTGTGGGGGGTGGCAGGCGCCCCCAACTCCCCTGCCTCTCAGTCTCCCATCAGCTTCCCCTCAGCCGGCGATCATGACGCCGTAATCAGTTGCGCCCCACCTGTTCGCGCCGCGCCCGTTCGATTCAGCGCAAGACAGACTCTGTGCTCATCGGAACGAGGTGCTCTATGCGCGTCAGACTCGTCCGCTGCTGGGTGCTGTTGCCCTGCGCTATCCTGTTGATCTTCCTCACCGCTTGCGGCGCCGGCCAGTCGGTGGCTATCTCCGCGGCGGCGCCCCTGCCCACGGCCCGCATTCTGCGCGAACCCGAAGCGCTGCTGCCGCTACGCCCCGGCGGCGCGCCCGTGGCGCCGCCGTCCGGGAGCGCTGCGGGCGGCCCCGGCGCTCCTGTCGGCAGCGCCGCTGCCGCCACCGATCCCCGCGCTGCCGCCGGGGTTGCCTCCGTGGCCCCGACCGCCGTAACCTCCCTCCCCGGTGCACCGGCTGCCAGCCCCGCCAGCGGCGGCCTGCCCGACGAGGCCTGGGGACGCCGCGGCCCCGGCGCCGGCGTGCAGACGGGGGCCGGCGCGGCCCCGGTTTCGCCCACCGGCCCCGGCGATGAGATCGTCGTGCGTTTGCCAACACCCGGCCCGGCGCCCTCGGGTGCGTCTACCCTCCCCGCGACGCCCACCCCGGCCTCGCCGTCCCTCCCCGGCACGACCGCGACCCCCCCGCCTCCCGGCAGCACCGCCGTGGCCCCGACCCCGCTGCCAACCGTCGCCCCGCCCCGCGATGGACCCGGCGGCCTGCCGTATCCGCTCACCCTCACCCGGCTGAACTTCGGCGTTGTCGGCCACCTGTACTACACCGACCGCGCGACGGCCCTGCGCAAGGCGCGCGAGGCCGGATTCACCTGGTTTCGCCAGCAGATCCACTGGCGGGATATTGAAGATGCCAGCGGGGCCTACTTCTGGGGTGAACTCGACAACATTGTTGCCGATGTACACGCCGCCGGCCTGCTGTTGATGATCAACATCACCCGTTCCCCCGCCTGGTACACCGCCAACGGCTCCGATGGTCTGCCGCAGGATCCCGCCGCGCTGGCCCGCTTTGCCGGCGCCCTGGCCCAGCGTTACAGTGGTCGCGTGCATGCCATTCTGATCTGGAACGAGCAGAACCTGGCCTATGAAAATGGCGGCAGCATCGGCCCCAACGACCCCGGTCATTTCGTCGAGATAATGGCCGCCGCCTACACCGCCATCAAGGCCGCCGACCCGCGCATCATCGTCGTGGCCGGCGCGCCGGCCTCCACCGCCACCAACGACCCCGGCATCGCGATGGACACCCTCTCCTACCTCCGCGCCATGTACCGCCACAACGGCGGCATGATCCGCGACTACTTCGATGTCCAGGCGCTCCACCCTGGCGGCTCGGCCAATCCGCCCGAGACGCTCTACCCCGACAACCCCAGTTCCGCCCAGGGTTGGACGGACGACCCCTCGTTCTATTTCCGGCATGTGGAGAACCAGCGCCGCGTCATGGAGGAGGCCGGGCTTGGCAACCACCAGGTCTGGATCACCGAGTATGGCTGGGCCACCCCGAACAACACCCCGGGCTACGAGTTCGGCAACCAGATCACCTTCGAGCTACAGCGTGACTATATCGTCGGCGCGATCTGGTACACCTTCAACAACTACCCCTGGGTCAGCAATATGTTCCTCTGGAACCTGAACTTCACCGTCTTGCAACGGGAAAACGGGCGCGACCCCGCGCACGAACAGGGGTCATTCAGCATCGTCAATGCCGACTGGTCGCCACGACCCGCCTTCCGGGGCATTCAGGAGGCCATCGCCCAGATCAATAGCATGCAGCCATAAAGCGGCGCGTAGTGTGGAGACGCGGCGCCGCTACGTCTCTACGCCCTCCCGGCGCGGGGGTTAAGGGCGGACAGCGCATCCGAGGCCAGCGTGGCTTGTACCGCATTGGAACACCCCCGCGCGCGGCTCTGGCCGCCCCGCTCCAGCGAAGCTGGAGCGGGGCCGGGGGCGGAGACCAACCAGCGCCTCCCAATGCCATAGCGCCCGTAGGTGCCATACGTTCTGTCCGCCCCTGAACGGGGCGGCGGCGGGCCACCCCGATGGGCAGGGGCACGGGCCGGCGCCCGAATCACCGGCTGCCGCGCCTGGCAGGGTTCAATGCCAACCGAAGAGGTCTTGCCCCTCCTGCGCTCCCGCCCCCCGTCCTGCGACCAGCACATGCCAGACCACACCGGGACGGCCCCCGTCGGCCTCGGCGGTTTGCTGCCAGACCTGGAGGCCATGACGGCCACATGCAGCGGCCAGGGCCTCTGCGGCGATGGGGGTGTACAGGCGTCCATCAGGCTCGCGAGGATCGTCGATTTCGCTGGCGCGGTAGGTGATCAGCAGGCGCCCCCCCGGAGCGACGATGCGGCACAGCGCCGCCAGCGCCGCCTCGATGGCCTCCGCCGGCAGGTGCATCAGCACCGCGCTGCACAGCACATTGGTGAAGGCCCCGGCAGGGATCTCCTCCAAGCCGGGGAGCGCGGCCCGGCGCAGATCGAGGGTCGGATAGGCTGCCCGCGCCTCGGCCAGCATGCCCGGCGAGGCGTCGTAGCCGATAGCCGGAAAGCCATGGGCCACGAGCCAGGCCGTATCGCGGCCACTGCCGCAGCCGATGTCGGCGGTAGGCGCGCCAGGAACAAAGACACGCTCGATCAATCGGTAGAGCGCCGCGGGTGTCTTGGCGCGTTGCGTGGCGGCATACGCTGCCGCCTGCGCATCGTAGGCGGCTAAGGTCTCACGATCCATCATTGATGCCCCTGCTCGAAGAGATCCCATCCCTGCACCAGCAAGCCGGGTTGCGCCAGCGCGAGCCAGATGAGCACCAGCACCATCCCCCAGCGAAACGCGCCGATCCAGAACGGGGCCGCGGCGCGCGCGCGCGCCACCTCGCTCTGCAAATCGCCGACCACCTCCTGATACTGGCGCACGACCCCGCGGGCCTTGCCGATGCTGCCGCTCAGCGTCTCCAGCCCGCCGGCCACCTCTGCAAGGTCCCCGGCAATCCTGTCCGCATTGCTGCGGGTCGTACCGATCCCGGCGGCGATCTCGGCAAGCGCCGGCGGCACATCGTCCAGGCTCTCGGCTACGCGATCAATGGCAACGTTCAGCGGCACTTCAGGATTATAAGGCACGCCAAACACGCTCAACGGGCGCAGCGCCGCGTCAACCGTCCTGGCCGTCTCCGATGCGCTGTTGAGGGCCTGGCGAGTCGAGGCGATCGTCGCCGGCAGCCGTGTGCCACTCAACGACTCGAGGGCCGCCAGGCCGGGCCGGGTGTCGGAAACCGCCTGCGAGGCCCCGGAGACCACGGCGCTCAGGTTGCCCACAATGCGCTCGGCCTCCACCAGCGATGCTTCGGCGATGGTCAACCCTTCGCTGGTGGTGTCGAGCGTCCGCTCCAGGGTGTCGAGTTGCTGCCGCAGACCCGATTGCAGCGCCGCGCCAGCGTAGCTCACACCGATGATCCCCACCACGCTGATCAACAGCCCCAGGGCGGCGCTGGCCATCAGCAGCGCGCCAGCGATACGGCGCTGGCGCGGGCCGGGTCGTAGCTGTTTCATGCTCCCTCGCTGTAACCTGCGCCGTACTACACACCTTCAGAATTATCCACAAACGTGTGTGGATAACTGTGGATAACTGTGGCAACCGCCCATCGCTACCCCTCTCGCGCCACCGGCACAGCGGAGGCCGCCGAATGACCATCATCATCCAGGCAGCCTGCCGGGGTGCGCGCTTGCTCCAGGGCTTTCCAATGCGCGAAGCGTGGAGAAGGCTACCGCAACGGGCCGGGACATGGATTTCGATTGTATCACACCGGTATGACCTTCAGGCATTGTGCGGCGCAGCCGCAAGGGCGCCTGACGAGAACGTATGGGGAAACCGGGTTTCCCCATGCCCCTGCCTGAGGGGAGGACGCAGCCCTCCGGGGAACCAACCCGCCAGCGGGAGGGTTGGAGAGGGTGCAGCCCTCCCGGGAAAACATCTCGCAGGTTTTACCCAGACGATTGCAAACATGCCGCGGGTGAATGATCTGTCATTCACCCACCTGGAGCCTGTAAGCGAATTGTTTTCTGGCACTGATAGACTCCTTCTGCACCATAGCCGCGCATATCACTCGCTCGGGATGCGCCGGTACAAGAGAGAACCCTCAGCCCCTGCCAGGAGCGAGACCCTGACACCTCCCATCGGCGGGCGGGCGGCCATTACGCCACACCCTACAGGTCCACACCTCTGTATCGCAGGTCTTCAGGAGACAAATTAGTATGGACATGAAAACCTACAGTGCAGGAGAAATAAACGTTCTTGAAATCACGGGTCGCTTCGACGCCAGTACAGTCCAGCCAATTGCGACCTGGCTGGAACAGACGACCTCCACGCCGGGCGCGCGGGTTCTGGTCAATCTGACCGACACCACCTTTGTCGATTCGACGGCGCTGGCCACGCTAGTGCAGGCGCTTAAACGCTGCCAGCAGATGCAGGGAGATCTGTACCTGTGCGGAATGCGCCATCCTGTCCACATGATCTTTGAACTCACCCGCCTCGACAAAGCTTTCAGCATCTTTTCCGATAAAGAGCGCGCCCTGCAGGCATTCGCAAAGTAAGCGCCCTGTCCGCTTCGAGACACGGTATGCTTGTGACACTGCTCAATTCACAGTATGCACGCTTTGCAGCCCTGGCCGAGTCCTGGTTGTCGCTGGGCGCAACGGCCTTCGGCATTTATCAGGACGGCCATCCCCTGATTTACTGGCCGACCAGCCACCGCCTGATGCGTCCGAGTCTGATGGCGCCAATTCTGCGCGGCGACGAGGAGCTTGGCGAGATCCGGGTTACCGGGGTGAACGGCGAGGCGTTCCAGCAGCGCTTGCGGGCCGATGCGGCACTGATCGCCTATGTGCTCCAGCTCGAGGAGGAGTTGCAACTGATGACGGCTGACCTGGTGATCAGCCAGGATCAGCAACTCGCCCTCTACCGGCTTACGCAGAGCATGCGCGACCTGGTCACCATAGAGGAGATCCTGCGCGTGGTCCTGGCCGAAGCCATCCGCATGCTCAAGCCGCAGGGTGGCTTTGCGACCTTCGAGCCGGCCTCACCCGAGGATCGACTGCTGATCCAGCAACCGGATGATCTGTTGCCCGATACCGTGGTGTGGGGGTTGCACCGGCAAGGCTTGACCAGCGAGCGCCCGATCGTCCGCAGCGAGACCGATCCGGAGATGGCATCGCTGGGGATACACAATGTGCTCCAGGTGCCGCTCCGCATCCGTGGCCGGGTGATGGCCAGTCTGGGGTTGATCAACCGGCCCGGCGGGTTCGATGCGCCCGGTATCAAACTGGCGTGCGCTCTCACCGATCAGGCCAGCGTCCAGGTGGAGCGCACACTGCTCTACCAGGAGATGTTTCAGCAGACCAGGCTCCGGACCGAGATGGAACTGGCGCGGCGGGTGCAAGTGGATCTCCTGCCGCACACCCTGCCCAGAATCGAAGGGCTGGAGATCTACGCCGAGTCGCGCCCTGCCCGCCAGGTTGGAGGCGATTTCTACGATTTTATTGTTGAACCCGGACGGCCCTTCATGTTCGCGGTGGGAGACGTGACGGGCAAGGGCATGTCGGCGGCGCTCTTGATGACCATGACCCGCACCGCCATTCACAGCAAATCGCAGTTTATGCCCTTTCCGACACCCGAAGCAGTGATGCGCCAGTCCAACGAGGACCTGTACAACGATTTCACGCGGGTAGGGGTATTTGCAACGGCCTTCGTCGGGCAGTACGAGGCAGAGAACCGACGGCTCGTCTACGCCAACGCCGGCCATGCGCCGGTGCTCTACCGGCCGGTGGACGGAGAAGCTGTCTTGTTGCGCGCCGAAAGCACGGCCCTGGGTATACTGCCCGACGCGCACTGCCGCAACCAGTGGCTGCGCCTGGCGCCCGGCGATCTGCTGGTAGTGGCTACCGATGGGTTTAGCGACGTGCGCGGCGCCGATGACACTACCTTTGGCATTGAGCGGCTGCTGGAACTGGTGGACCGGCTGCACCACCTCGGGCCGCAGGCGCTCGCCCTGGCACTATTCGAAGCGGTCGATCACTTTGGCCAGGGGCAGGAACAGGAGGATGACCAGACCATTGTCGTGATCAAAGGAGCAGCAATGTGACACTGCGGTCCCCTGAGATCGTCCGTCTGGATCTTCCGGCCCGCTATGTCTATCTGCATCTTGTTAGCGAGAGCCTTGCCGACATGCTGCATCTTGCTGAAGGGGTCGCTGATCTGGAGACGCTCATCTACAAGGTTCAACTGGCAACCCACGAGGTCTGCACAAACATCATTCATCACGCATACGGGAGCTTTGACCGGGGGCGAATTGTTATCGAGATGATCCTGGATGTTGAAAAGCGATTGCTTCAGATCGATCTCTACGATACCGGCGCGTCGTTCGATCTAGCCAGTGTTCCCATTCCAGATCTGGATCAGGTCAGGGTTCACGGGTATGGCTTGTTCTTGATCCGTCAACTGATGGACACAGTCACGTACACTGCCGCGCCGGATCGTAACCACTGGCGTCTCACCAAGTCCTTCTGTGCCAGGAGATGTCAAACCATATGACTACCGTGCTTCTCGTTGAAGATTATGCTCCCAACCATCGCCTCTTGAGCTTTGTGCTCGAGCAGAACGGCTACGCGGTGGTTTGCGCCCGGGATGGGGTGCAGGCCCTGGAGTATCTCCAGACCATGCCGATTGATGTGATCGTTACCGATCTGATCATGCCGCGGCTCGATGGGATCGGCCTGACCGAACGGGTGCGTGCCGATGCGCGTTTCAGCCACGTGCCGATCATTGTAGTGACCGCCAGTAGCAAGGAGACTGACGCGACTCGATCGATGGGTGTGGGGGCCGATCTCTTTCTGACCAAACCTGTCGAGTCCTCCGATCTGGTGCAGGCGGTGGCGCAGGTGCTCGCGCGCGAGCGACCCCAGAACAGTTCGCTCCAGCGCTGGCGTCGCTCGCGCGTGGCCTGAAGGTAGGCTCTTTACAGGCGCCCATGCGGCTGCGCCGCACAAGCCAGCATAAACATGCTTGTTCCTGGGAGGGCGCAGCCCTCCCAAACCCTTCCCACAGGGAGGGGCGTGGGGAAACCGGGTTTCCCCATCCCCCAACCAGTGGTGGGGGCGCCGGGCGCCCGAGCAGGGAGGGGCGTGGGGAAACCCGGGTTTCCCATCCCCCAACCAGTGGTGGGGGGCGCCGGGCGCCCGAGCAGGGAGGGGCGTGGGGAAATCGGGTTTCCCCACATGTTAGAGGAGCGCAGACGGCCAGCTTTTTGAAGCTTCGGCGACACGTTCAGCACATGTGAACACCGTCCATAGTACGTGTTCACACTTCTCCTGGGAGCGCGGGCATCTTGCCCGCATTCAGGCCCTTGCGGGCGGGACGCCCGCGCTCCCGGGGTGACGCCTTACCCCACATGTGAACACGTACCGTCCATACATAGCTTGCGCTTTCGGGGGTCGCGTGTTATGATCCGGCGGATTATGTCAGCCAGCGTAGCAGTGAGCGATCAGGGGGCCGACACGACCTGCACGCTCCGTGGTTGTTTCAATGGCAACTGAGCAACCTGTGCCTGCCGTGCGCTATCCCCCTGCTCAGCCGCGGCTGGTGCTGGCTTCCGCCTCACCACGCCGGCGTGAACTCCTGGCAGCTCTGGGGGCGCGCTTCGAGATCCTCGCGACCGATGCGGAGGAGGACGATGCAGCGCCGCCCGCCGAGGTGCTTGCTGCGCTGCCGGCCCTCGATCTCCCCCCTGGCAACCATCCGGCCCTGCGCGCCTGGCGCAAGGCTCACGCGGCTGCGGCGCACGCATCCGATGCGGTGGTGCTCGGCGCCGATACGGTGGTCGTGCTCGATGGCGAGGTGCTGAATAAACCTGATGACGCCAGGCATGCCCGGCTTATGCTGACGCGCCTCGCCGGTCGTCGTCACACTGTCTACACCGGGGTGTGCGTGCTTCCAGCGCTTCGCGAGAGGCCCGCCGGTGTGCCCTTCCCGCCCCTGCAACTGGCGGTTGCGGCAGCGGAGGTGGAGTTCCGGCCTCTGTCGGATGCGGAGATTGCCGACTATGTGGCCACTGGCGAACCGCTCGACAAGGCAGGAGCGTATGGACTCCAGGGCGCCGGTGGGGGCTTCGTGCGCGAGGTGCGGGGCAGTTACACCGCTGTGGTAGGATTGCCACTGCCCGATGTGTATCGGATGCTGACCGCCGCAGGCATTACGGGCCTGCGCGATCCCGAGGTGACCTACCGTCACTGGCTACAGCTTCAGGGAAAGGAGCCGCTGCCATGCCCGCCTACCCTACCATAAGGCTGCTGATCGTTGACGATCACCCGCTCTTCCGGCAGGGAGTGCGCTGGACGCTTGGCTCTGAGGAAGACATCGTGATCGTGGGTGAGGCGGCAAGCGGCGAGGCCGCGCTCGAGTGGCTCCAGGCCGCCGGTCCGAGCCAGGAACCGAATGTCATGCTGGTGGATCTGAACCTGCCGGGGATGAACGGCTTCGACCTGACCCGCCAGGTCCGGCGTCAGTACCCGAACATCGGCGTGGTGATGTTGAGCATGCACGAGAGCGACGAGCGGGCCTTCAACGCGCTGCGGGCCGGCGCTGCCGCTTATCGCTCGAAGGACGTGGAGCCACGGGCGCTTGCCGATACGCTGCGGCGAGTTGCCCGCGGGGAGTACGTGATCAACGATGTGGTGCTGGAAGAGCCGCGGGTGGCCAGCCGGGTGCTTACCCAGTTCCGCAACCTGCCCCAAGCTACCACGACTGACCCCGAAGCGGTTGATTTTCCGATCTTCACGCCCCTCAGCGAACGGGAGATCGAGGTGCTTGAACGCATCGCCGCCGGGGGCAGCAACAAGGAAATCGCCGATGCGCTCCACATCAGCACCCAGACGGTGAAGAACCACGTCTCCTCGATCCTGCGTAAACTCTCGCTGAACGACCGCACCCAGGCGGTGCTCTTTGCTCTGCGCCGGGGCTGGATCGAAGCGCCGCACGAGATCCGCCAGGGCAGCGGCGAACCGGAAGAAGAGTAATTCCATTTGAGAGGTTTCCCCGTCCCCCGAGCGAGTGACGTTGTGCAGCGAAGCTACCCGGGTGACGAACACCCGGCCCTACCCCTCCGGCCCGGCGCGCATTACGGTAAGGAAGCGCCGCCCGTACTGGAAAAACGACAGGGTGAACGGTAGGAGCGCCAGGTAGAGCACCGGTTTGCCGCTGCGAGGCCCATCGGCGATATAGAGGAGGGCAGCGGCGGTCAGAAGCGCCGTAGTAAGCTTCCCCGCGCTCTCGGCGGTCGTGAGGTGGGAGCGGCGGCGGAGCAGGACTGCGGCGGCGGCCAGGATGCCCAGGTCGCGAAAGAGCAACAGGCCGGTGATCCACCACGGAAAGCCCCGCGTCCGCGAAAGAATGATAGCCGTACCGTTCAGCAGCAGCTTGTCGGCGATAGGATCGATCAGCTTGCCCAGACGGGAGACCTCGCCGCGCGCGCGGGCGATCGGTCCATCAATGGCATCGGTGAGCATTCCCGCGCCAAAGCAGAGCAGCGCCGCCCGGCGCCGCTCCGGGCGGGCCAGGAAGTACAGGGTTGGCGCCACCAGCAGCAAGCGAAACAGGGTCAGCACATTCGACGGGTAGCAAAACTCCCGCGGCTCGACCATCGCCGCAACTTTCCGCAGTGCCATGATCATCCTCAGTGGAGGATTGGGAAGGGTCACGTCCCCAACCTCCAGCAGGCAAGGGCGGCGAGGAAACCGACTTTCCTGTCCACGCCCTCCCGGTAGAGAGGGCGTGCTGCCCCGCGGGCGGGGATGTGGGGAAACCCGGTTTCCCCATTTCGCAACCGCTGGTGGGAACGGCTGGCGCCCCCACAGGCGGGGGGATGGGGAAACCGGGTTTCCCCATTTCGCAACCGCTGGTGGGAACGGCTGGCGCCCCCACAGGCGGAGGGATGGGGAAACCGGGTTTCCCCATTTCGCAACCGCTGGTGGGAACGGCTGGCGCCCCCACAGGCGGGGGGATGGGGAAACCGGGTTTCCCCATTTCGCAACCGCTGGTGGGAGCGGCTGGCGCCCCACACGCAGGGACCCGGGGAACCCCGGGTTCCCCGTCCCCCACCCGCTGGCGGGAGCGCCTGCCACCCCACAGGCAGGGGGATGGGGAAACCGGGTTTCCCCATTTCGCAACCGCTGGTGGGAGCGGCTGGCGCCCCCACAGGCGGGGGGATGGGGAAACCGGGTTTCCCCATTTCGCAACCGCTGGTGGGAGCGGCTGGCGCCCCCACAGGCAGGGGGATGGGGAAACCCGGTTTCCCCATATGTTCACATCAGCCGTCCATGCGGCTACGCCGCACAACGCCAGAATGAAAATATGTGTTCTTGGGAGGGCTATGCCCTCCCAAACCCTCCCCTCAGGGCGGGGGATGGGGAAACCCGGTTTCCCCTATGTTCACATCATCGAGCAAGGGCGTTTCGCCTGCACGCGCGGCTCAGACCATAGAGGGCGGCGGCATGTAGGATGTAGCTGTGGCGGGGCTGAGGCGCTGCATCGTTTGCCCCATATAGTGACCGAAGACCGCCTGGCTGTACGGGTAGGTGAAGATAAACCCGATGATGATGATGCTGCCGAGACTGGCGACGAAGCCACACAGCAGCGAAACCAGCCAGAGTACCACCCACGTTCCTAGATTGGCGCGCACCATGGCGATCACCTCACCAACCTGCAGGGCCGCGCCGATGCTGCCGGTTTGCAGGTAACGCACAATCGCTGCCAGGAACACCGGTTGGAGCAGCAAGGCCAGGATGATAAGCAGCGGCATCAGACAGCCAAAGCTCCCCAGAATCGCTGCCGCGGCGCCTTCGTCGCTGCGGGTGCCCGCCGCGGCGAAGATCGGCACACAGATCAGCAGCATGCTCAACACGATAATGGGCAACGAGTAGACCAGAATGACGACGAAGCCGGCGAAGCCGAGGCTCAGCTTCTCCCCAAATGTGTTCCACTGTGGCAGCGGCCGCGGGTTGCCCCGAGCTACGTTGCGCGCCGTCTCCATCGCGTAGCCCAGCAGAGCGAGCTGGCCGATGATAGGGATGAGCATAATCAGCCCGCCGATCAGAATGCTGGCAACCCATTGTTCATCGTCGAATACGAACGAGAATGCCTTGCCGATGTCCACGACGTTGCTCCTCTCAGGAGTAGGTTGACAGCCTGCACGTTGAGGGTGTTGAGGCGCCGGTGTTGCCCGCTGTCCCCTTCCGAGCCACGCTCGTCCCCAACGCAGTGTCAATTCGGAAGTCCGAGGACCACACTAACATGAACGTGCCGAAACCGACAAATGCCTCCCAATGATACCACGCCGTAGCGCTGATGCGAAAATATGGTTAGCGCGAATAAGCGCTGGGTCAAGTCGCGACGAGCGGAAGGACCTGATGGTGCTGCCAGTAGCCGTCCCATCCCCCATTCAACATGAGGGTGCGCAG
>CAKZKA010000087.1 GCA_937120965.1 uncultured Chloroflexota bacterium | reverse complement strand
TTCGGGGGCCGCTGTGGCATCAATGACGTTGCGGCGCTCACGGCGCTTGCCGAGCGCTGCCTGCGCCTCGGCCTCGATCCGGTTGCGACCAGCGCTACGGTGGCCTTTCTTATGGAATGCCAGGCCGAAGGGCTGAGCCAGTCGAGCACACTGCCCTGGGGCGACGCTGCGGCGATACTGGAGGCGCTGGAGCGGCTGGTGAGGCCGCAGGAACGGCGCGATTTGCTCTCCCTGGGTGTCGGCGAGATTGCCGAGGTGTTCTGGGGTGGCGCAGCTTTTGCTCCCCAGAGCAAGGGCCTGGCCATGTCGGCCCTCGATCCCCGGGCGCTCACCGGCTTTGCCCTGGCCATAGCGACGGCCCCCATCGGCGGCGATGTGCGCTACAGTATGCCCTACGCCGATCTAATCGATGAGCCACCGCCCTGGCTGCCCGACGCGCCCCCCAGCCCCACGAGCGCCCAGAACCAGGCGATGCGTCTGATCTGGCACGAGCGCTTCGCCGCCGCTCTCGATGCCGCGGGGGTTTGCCGGCGCCTGGGCCTGCTGGCCTACCAGGTCTCGCCGGGTGAACTGCTGGCGATGATCGGCGCGGCAACGGGTGTGACCCTCTCAGCCGCCGATCTGGCGCGCCTGGGCGAACGGATTGTGACGGTTGAACGGCTCTTTGCGCGACGCTATGCCGATAACGGTGGGCGCGATGAGTTGCCCGCCCGCTGGCGCAAGACGCCTGTGGCCGAGGGGCCTGCCGCAGGGCAACTCCCGCCCCTGGCGGAGTTGCTGGCTGAGTATTACCGCCGCCATGGCTGGAGCGCCGAGGGTGATCCGACTCCGGAACGGCTGGCTGAGCTGGGCATCCGCTTGCCGTAGCTGCGCCCTCCCAAACCCTCCCTCAGGCAGGGGCCTGGGAAACCCCGGGTTCCCCATTTCCCAATGTTGGGAGCGGCTGGCGCCGCTACAGGGAGGGGTGCGGTTCGACAGGCTCACCGCAGGTGGGGAACCCCGGGTTCCCCATATTTTCACCTCAGGTCTGAAACCCATGCCAACGCGATGAGTGAACCATTGCCGCGACGGATCGTTGTTAAACTCGGCACCAGCGTGCTCACCGCGGGCACCGACCGCCTCAACCGCCCCTATATGGTCGGCCTGGCGCGACAGGTGGCGACCCTGCGCGAACGGGGCTGCCAGGTGCTGCTGGTATCGTCGGGGGCCATCGCGGCCGGTCGCGAGCGGCTCGGGGTTGCGCTGCACCAGCGTTCGCGGGCCAACGTGCCCCTCAAGCAGGTCTTTGCTGCCGTGGGCCAGAGCCGGCTCATGCACCTCTACGAGCAACTGTTCGAAATCTACGGGTTGCAGGTGGCCCAGGCCCTGCTCACCCGCGATGACCTGCGCGACCGGCGGCGTTACCTGAATGCGCGCAACACTCTGACCCTGTGCCTGGAGCGCGGCATCGTACCGATTATCAACGAAAATGACGCCGTGGTCACTGCCGAGATCCGGGTGGGCGATAACGATAACCTCTCGGCCCTGGTCGCCGGCCTGGTGGGGGCCGATCTGTTGCTGATCCTGACCGACATTCCCGGTCTCTACAGCGCCGACCCGCGGAGCGACCCGTCGGCCGAACTGATCCCCGAAGTGCCAGTGATTGATGAGCGCATCTGGGCCGTCGCCGGGGGCGCTGGCACCGCCCGGGGCACCGGCGGCATGCGCACCAAGATCCAGGCGGCTGATCTGGCCACCCGCTCCGGCACGACAGTAGTCATCGCCTCGGGGGCAGAACCCGACGTGATCCTGCGAGTGGCTGCTGGCGAGCGCGTCGGCACGCGCTTCCCGGCCCACGCCACCTACCCCGATGCCCGCCGCCGCTGGATCCTGGCCGAAACCGCGCGCCTCAGCCGCCTGGTGGTTGATGCCGGCGCCGTTGCGGCTCTGGTGCGCCACGGTCGCAGCCTGCTGCCAGCGGGGATCGTCGCCGTGGAGGGCGAGTTCGACCGCGGACAGACCGTGCGCATCTTCGCCCCCGATGGTCGTGAGATCGCCCGCGGGTTGACCCAGTACCGCGCCGCGGATGTGCGGGCCATCAAAGGGCTGCACTCGGCCCAGATTGCCGAGACCCTGGGCTATGACTACGGCCCTGAGGTGGTGCATCGGGACGATATGGTGGTGCTGCTGTGAAGCCGGGGCGCTGCCGCACCTGAGGCGTGGCAGCGCCGCGCCTCTATGTGCAAACCCTCCCCTCAGGCAGTGGCGCGGGGAACCCCGGGTTCCCCATATGTTCACATTAGACGGTCATGCGCATGGCGCACAACGCCAGAATGAAAATATTATTGTTCTTGGGAGGGCGCAGCCCTCCCAAACCCTCCCGGTGGGGAGGGCTTGCCGCCCCCACAGGCAGGGGGATGGGGAAACCCGGTTTCCCCGTATTTTCACATCAGTGGAAGATATGTCAATCGAAATCCGTCTTGTCCAGAGCTACGGCGAATACCTGGCCTGCGAGGAGCTGCAACGCGACGTCTGGGGCGCGTTTGGCGCGGTGCCCTACCACATGCTGCTCACGGTGCAGCGCAATGGCGGGCTGGTGTTGGGGGCCTTCGACACCGATGCTCCTGGCGCGCCGCTGGTGGGCTTCGTGTTCGGCTTCCTGGGCCGCGACGCCAGCGGGCGGCTCAAGCACGCCTCGCATATGGCCGCCGTGCGGCCGGCCTACCGCGACGCAGCCATTGGCGAGCGTCTCAAATGGGCCCAGCGCGAGCACGTCCTCGCCCAGGGCCTTGACCTGATTACCTGGACTTTCGACCCCCTGATTGCGCGTAACGCCAGGCTCAATCTGCATAAACTCGGCGCCACCTGCCGCACCTACATTCGCAATATCTATGGCCCCGAGCCGGAGGACCCCCACGGGGAACTGCCCAGCGACCGCTTTCTGGTGGAGTGGTGGATCACCTCGGAACGTGTGACGGCCCGCGCGGGCGGCTCGCGGAGCGCCGACGATCTGCGGGGCCGGGCGCTCGTGGCCAACCCCGATCCCCGCGAACCCTCGCTTGAGCCTGTGGGGGACGCCTTCCTGCTCCAGATCCCGAGCGACATCGAGGCCCTGCGCGCCGCGGATATGCCCCTGGCCCGCGCCTGGCGCTACCAGGTGCGGGCCATCGCCGAGGCGGCCTTCGCCGCGGGCTATGTCGTCACCGATTTTGCGCCTGCGGGCGCGGTGGGGCTGTATCTGTTCGAACGGCAGCCGCTAGTGTGAGCATGGAGAAACCGGGTTTCCCCGACCCCCTGCCTGTGGGGTGGTAAGCCCTCCCCGCCAGCGGGTTGTTTCCGTGGGATTCCCCTCTCCCAATCAGAGAGAGGGTGTTGGGACGCCGAATTGGGTATAGCCGTGTGGACAAACGGCGTCATTCCGGGTCAAGAGCCTCAAGGCGGCACTGGTCACAGTAGACCAGCGACTCCCCCTCCACGACCAGCTCGCCATCCTGGTTGATAATCGTGGTCCGCAGGGTCGCGATAGGCTTGTCCTCGCGCACGCTGGTCACCTCCACCGTCGTGGTAACGGTGTCGTCAATATAGATCGGCTTGCGAAAGTTGAGCGTCTGCTTGAGGTAGATCGTACCAGGGCCGGGCAGACGCATGCCAAGAACGGCGGAGATCAGTCCGGCGGCGAGCATGCCATGGGCGATGCGTCGTCCGAAGCGCGACTCGCGGGCCGACAGTTCATCAATGTGAACGGGGTTCTGATCGCCGGTGATCGCGGCAAAGAGCACAACGTCGGCCTCAGTCACAGTTTTGCGCATACTGGCGCGCTGGCCGACGCGAAGAAGGTGATCCATGGGTTGCTCCTGTTCGACTGTTACTTTGAGCTTTCGCTGGTTAGATTCTATGCGGCTGATGTGAAAATACGGGGAACCCGGGGTTCCCCACCTGCGGTGAGCCTGTCGAACCGCACCCCTGCCTGGAGGGACGCCAGCCGCTCCCAACGGCGGTTGGGACACGGGGAACCCGGGGTTCCCCACCTGCGGTGAGCCTGTCGAACCGCACCCCTGCC
>CAKZKA010000086.1 GCA_937120965.1 uncultured Chloroflexota bacterium | reverse complement strand
AGACGAATCGCGAGGGGCTGATTGACAACGTCGCTTTTCGTGATCTGCGAGCACTGGTGCGCGCAGCGATGAATGTCTTTACTTCCCAGTGGATTCGAGACAGGCCACGCTCCGAGCCGCGAATGCCTGCCCCTAAAACGGCACTTCAGCGGGCGAAATCGCTGGCCTCAGCGGTCGCCGAAAGCGCCCGCGACGATGTGGTGGTGACACTTCCAGCGCCACCCCAGGTGACACAACCGGCTCTTCTATCTACGCAACCGCACGCTTCAAGTGAGCAGGCTGCGCTGCCGCTTCCACCAGACGCACCCTCCCCCTTTGTTACCCAGCGGCAGGCATTACACGAGCTTATGGAGCACCTGCGGCAGGCCGAGGTATATCAGTCTCAGAGCGAAGCTGACGCCGATCAACGTGAGCAGGTGTTAACCCACCTTGCAGCAACCGGTATGGCAGCCGAGCGAGTCGCCCACGAGTTTGGGCGACAGGTGCATGCCGCGCTTGAAGCCCTTGGCGAAATTCGCCATCTCGGTCGTGGCGATACTGAGGTGGCCCGGGCCATCCGAACCCTTGATGCCTGTCTGGGTACCCTGCGGAATGAGTTTCGTGTGCTGGCGCCCTACGAGGCTGGTTGGCGTCTGCAACGCACTCAGCCAGCCAGCATTCGAGATGCAGCCGAGCTCGCGCTAAAGCTGAATGACCACCTGATCGGTGAGTACGGTATCGAGGCAATGATCGAGGGTGGTGATTTCTCTGTCGTGGCCCGCCCGGCCTCACTGGTTCAGGTATTCGACAACCTGATCCACAACGCCTGTATCTGGCTGGCCGGCATCGATAGTCCGCGCTGCATCAGGATCAATCTGATCGCGCCGACAGGCACGGTATTGATCAGCGATACCGGCCCGGGCATACCTTTGCATCTGGGAGATCAGGTTTTCGAGCCGTTTGTCACTCTGCGCAACGGTGGCCGCGGCCTGGGACTCTACATCACTCGCGAGTTACTACGGGCGATGCAGGCGACGATCTCCCTCGGTCCGGTTCGCCGCGATCAGCCTGGCGCAATGTTCGTTCTTCAATTTCCAGTCCATGAAGGCTGAACACCAGTTTTATCACTATTATGAGTAGACCTACTTCGTCTGAGCTTCGCGACCGCCTGATTGCCGAACTGCGGCGAGACCTGGTTGGCCCGCAAGCGCCCGATGAGGAGATCAGCGACCGTCCAACGGTCCAGTACCTCACAGGTATCCTCTATCCAGCCGGCAAGGCAGCCGAGGATAGTGAAGAAGACGAGCGCCTGGGAGTCGGCGGCGACGACGCTGGCGATGAGAGCGAGCCCCAGGTCATTTTCTCCCAGACGATCTACCCCTCGGCGATCGGCCTGTCCTTTGCCGTCGAACGTAGCGTCAGTAAGCTGGAAGTCCGTGTGGCTTACGGGATCTACCAGCGCGGCGCCCCTGCGTCCGGGACGAACTGGAAACGCCAGCAAATAACCAGGACCGTCACGATCATGCTCAATGGTTCGGGTAGTGAGAGCCTGGAGCATGGGGCCAGGCTGGAGTGGTCAGTGCGTCCATTCCACAAAACTATCACTGTCACGATCTCATTAGTGAATCGGAATTCCTCCTCGCCTGGGCAGCAAGTCGACGATGATCTTTGCCTTTTTCAGCCCTCTATTCGAGTTGCAGCCGAAGCAGGTCAGCGCCCATTCCTGCACCGGGTTCCGCCCGGATCTGTTCCTGGGGACGCTGATCTGGAGTCCTACCGCTTGCTCTATCGGGACAGCTACGAGTTTGCGGTAGGTCATAGCTGTGCGGTGTCGTGGGGCGATGTTGTCAGCGGGCGCTGCGGCTGGCTGCAAACCCGCATTATTCCCGACTACCAGTTACAGATGACTACCCCCAATGCAATGGACGGCCTGGAGATGGCAAAGCTGGCTGACGCGTCGACACCCGCAGATGTTGTGTCCCAACTACAGCCGTTGCTCGATGCCTATGAGAGCTGGATCGAGGAGCAGAATGCGCAGATTGACGGCCTGGAAGCATCGCTACAGCCGATTGCCAGGCGCCATATGGACGGATGTCGTCAGGCACTCGATCGTATGCATGCCGGGCTTCAGTTGCTACAAAGTGATGGACAGACCTTTGAGGCATTCCGCTTCGCAAACCGCGCTATGTTGCTCCAGCGCTCCTATGGGGCCTGGGCTGAAGAGTATCGTCGGACCGGCAAACGATCACCTGCTCCGACAATGGATGCAGCCTGGCGCCCGTTTCAGATCGCCTTCATCTTGCTCAATCTCGTCGGGATCGCCCGACCAGAATCAGCCGATCGCGAGATCGTCGATTTGCTCTGGTTCCCGACCGGTGGTGGCAAGACCGAGGCGTATCTGGGGCTGACGGCATTCACAATCGGGCTGCGGCGCCTGCGCGGCGATATCGACGGGAAGCGCGGTGACGGCGGTGTGACCGTTATTATGCGCTACACGCTCCGCCTGCTGACCACACAGCAGTTTCAGCGCGCCGCAACCTTGATCTGTGCCTGTGAGCACCTGCGCCGGTGCGACTCGGCGACCTGGGGGACTGAGCCGATCTCGATCGGTCTGTGGGTCGGCGCCGGTGCCACACCGAATAGCATTAAGGGCGATGATGGTGCAGAGGAGGCGCTCAAAAAGCTGCACAGCGGCAAGCAGGTGCTCGAAGGCAACCCTATGCAACTGCCCTCATGCCCGTGGTGCGGCGAGGAATTAGGTGTAAAGAGCTACTCAATCGATGCTGAGCGTGAGCGAATGGTGATTTCCTGCCCGCGCAAGGAGTGCGAGTTTCACAGCCCGAAGGGCCGGCCCGATCGCTCTATTCCGACCCTGCTGATTGATGACGACATTTACCATTTCTGCCCGACTCTGCTGCTGGCCACCGCAGATAAGTTTGCCCGGTTGCCGTGGAAGCCGCAGACGATGGCGCTGTTTGGGCGTGTCAATCGCTATTGCCCGAAGCACGGATATCTGACACCAGACGACCGGAGTCACCCGGCCAGCCATCGCCCGGGCAAAGGCCAGTCACTCATCCATGTGCGCGATTGCCCACCCTTCCTGCCGCCCGAACTGATCATCCAGGACGAGCTGCACCTGATCTCCGGGCCCCTCGGGACGCTGACAGGCCTGTACGAGACGGCGATCGATCTTCTCTGTACACGTCCGGGCGAATCCGGTAAGAGCGTTCGCCCAAAGGTCATCGCTTCAACCGCGACCATTCGGCGCGCCCGCGATCAGGTGCGCGGTTTGTTTGCCAGAGAAGTTCAACTCTTCCCGCCATCCGGCCTGAGTGCGCAGGACTCATTCTTTGCCCGGGCACAGCCCCTCAACCAGCAACCCGGCCGTAGTTATGTCGGCGTGTTCGCGCCCGGTCGTAGTGTTAAAACCGCACTGGTTCGGGTCTATGCCATCGTGCTCCAGGTTGGTGGCGAGTTGCTGACCGAATATGGGCCTGAGGCGGCCGATGCCTACTTTACACTGGTTGGCTACTTCAACAGCCTGCGCGAGCTTGGCGGCGCATTGCGTCTGGTTGAAGATGACATCGTGCAGCGCATGAAGCTGCTCTCCAGCCAGCGGCGAAAGGATCTCCGTGAAATTTCGGCTGAGGACTGCGAGCTCACCAGCCGCATCCCCTCAACCCGCATTCCGGCGATCCTGAAACAGCTTGAACTTAACGGTGGAACAAAAGGGGCGCTGGATGTACTCCTGGCGACCAACATGATCTCGGTCGGCGTTGATGTGCCCCGTCTCGGACTGATGGTAGTCAACGGGCAGCCAAAAGCCAGCGCCGAGTACATCCAGGCTACCAGCCGCGTCGGCCGTCGGCTCGATGCGCCCGGCCTGGTAATTACGGTCTACAACTGGTCACGACCGCGGGATATCTCTCATTACGAGCGGTTCCTGCCCTATCACGAGGCGCTCTACCGTCATGTTGAGGCAACCAGTGTTACACCATTTGCCCCGCGGGCTCGCGATCGGGCGCTTCATGCCGTGTTAATCGCGCTGGCTCGCCTGTTGAGGGAGGGTTGGGCCAGTAACGATGCCGCTAGCCGCTTTGACCCGGCTCATCCGGTGGCGAAGGGGATCGTGCAGCAAATCCAGCAGCGGGTTGACGCGGTTGACCCGGCCAGCAGGCCGGAAGTTGATGAGCAGATAAATGCTCTGATTGACTGGTGGCTGCAAATGTCCGGTCGCCATAAGGCAGACTTGCGCTACCAGCCGAATCCGTTCCAGAAATCCGCCGCCACGCCGGTGCTCATCCACCCGGCAGAGGAAGACCGACCCGGGGGCTCGCGGCCAACACTCAACTCGCTGCGGGAAGTCGAGGGTCAGTCGCAACTCTTCATGCGCTGGGAGGATTAACGTTCACATGGCATCAAAGACAGGTTCCTCGGGAGTTCACTCGTATACCCTCAAAGGCGGGAAGCTGCGGCCAAGCCAGATTATTACGACGTTCGGACCGGGCGCAGTGGTCGATCTGCCGGAAGAGTCGGTGATGATTGCGGGCATCGATCTCTGGCCCCCGGGCCCGATTATCCAGGAACCCAGGCTTCAGCAGGCCCTGGAGGTGAAGCAATTTCGCGCGCCCGCGATCGGCAATCTTGAAGGTGATGTGCCATGCGTGCGTTTCCCGCGAGACCGGGTTTGCATCAACAAAGATTGCAGCCTGATCAGCCGGTCTAAAAAGTGTCCTCAGTGTGGCAGCGATACCTATCCGGCCCGCCTGATCGTGATCTGCTCTGAGGGTCACGCTGACGACTTCCCCTGGCACTGGTGGGCCCATGGGGGCGAGAAATGTACTGGCAAACCAGAGCTCCGGCTCGTCAACCAGGGTCGCACAGCCACGCTCGCAGATCTGGTGGTGATGTGTTCAACCTGCAACCAGCAACGCTCCCTCGCCGGAGCGCTCGGCGCAAAGGCGGTGGGTAGCACCTGCAGCGGGAAACGTCCATGGCTTCCCGGCCTGCCGGATGCAGCCTGCAGCGCCGAGCCGCGCAGCGTGCTGCGTGGCGCCTCGAACGTTTACTTCTCAAGCCTGCTGAGCGCGCTCTCGATTCCCCCCTGGACCAGCCCGATCCAGGCGGCGATCAATACGCACTGGAGTACGCTGCTGCCGATCGCGAACAACGAAGCGCTCCAGCGGATGCTGATCCCGGAGTTACCGGAGTTTGCCGGTTTCAATCTGGAAGATGTGATACGGGCGGTTAAGGAGCGAGTCTCTGGCACAACTACGCTCAACACACTGCGCAAGGAGGAGTTCCGCGCCTTCCGCAATCCTGGCGAGGGAATTAACCATATCGATTTCCAGATCCGCACCGAGCCTGTTCCCATCGGATTTGAGCCCTACATCAAGCGGGTAATCCTGGCTCATCGCCTGCGCGAGGTGCGCGTTCTGCGCGGTTTCACCCGGATCGACCCGGTGGACGCCGACAATGTCGATGCGCCGATCGCGCCGATTATGGCTAATCCTCAGGACTGGCTGCCTGCGGTTGAACACCGCGGCGAGGGTATCTTCATTGAGCTGGATGAGAATCGAGTGGCAGCCTGGGAAGCCGAACATGCTGTGCGCCAGCGGATAGACGAGATGTTGCGGGTCAGTAATAAATGGCGCGAGCAGCGTGGAATGAAACCCCTGGATAGCTTGCTCCCACGGTCAGTACTCATTCATACTCTGGCACATCTGCTCATCCGCCAGCTCTCGCTTGACTGTGGATACTCATCATCGTCGCTGCGCGAGCGCATCTATGCAGGCGCGGATATGTGCGGTCTGCTGATCTACACTGCCAGCGCAGACTCCGATGGTAGCCTGGGTGGACTGGTTCAGCAGGGACTGCAGAATCGGCTGGGCGCAACCCTGCGCGCGCTTCTGGAACATGCCCGCTGGTGCTCTTCCGACCCGCTCTGCACCGAGCATCAGCCGCTGCTTACTGGCCAGATCAAAGGGGCTGCCTGCCACGCGTGTTGCTTGATCTCCGAGACATCCTGTGAGGCATCCAATCGGCTTCTAGATCGCGCTCTTGTGTGTAATCTGCCGAACCTCAGGCCGACCGGCTTCTTTGACAACGACGTATGAGGCGCTCACCAGAACGGGGCAGTCGCACAGTGGCGCTGGCCGGTTTGCCAGGCGAGACCAGATTTCCACTGTTCGCTCATGTTCGTGGCGAATGGCTTCGAGATGCGATCTGTGACCTGACAAATAATGGGAGTATAGTCGAGGCGCAGCCATTTTATGGCTTCAGGAAGCCATCCGCAAAAATCAGCGAACCGAAGGGGCTTGCCTGATTACAGGGTGCGGCACTCACTCAGGTGCTGATTGAGCAGCAGGTTGTGGCGCCCATCGCACTCCAGAATCCCGCGCGGCGTCAGTGCCAGGCATCGCGCATACGCGCGTAGGCCATCTGGCCCTCGAAACGGCTGATATTATCGGCTAGATCGATAACTGTACAGATCTCAGTGCCGCCATTCAGCGGCCCGCGCATACCGCGGCCGATCATCTGTTCATACAGCACCACGCTGGTGGTCGGCCGGGCAATGACCACTGCTCGTATCTTCGGCGCGTCAAAGCCGGTGGTAAGCACGCCATAGTTGCAAAGCACCTGAATGCGGCCAGCCCGGAACTCATCGATCAGGTGTCGGCGCGTCGCACGCCGGGTCGAGCCGGTAACTACCGCGGCCGTTCGTCCGGATCGCCGCAGAAGGATTGCCATCGCGCTGGCATGTTCTACACTGCACCCGAAGAACAGCACTGGCCAGTCTGCCGGCAGTTCCAGCATAGCCTGAAGCAGCAGAGCATTGCGCTCCGGATCCTCACCAACCTTGCGTAAGAAGCTATCGGGTAACTGGTTCATCTGCCGATAGCGCTGCTCCTCTGCATCGTTCAGTTCAAAATGACACCCGGTCTCCAGTATACGATGATCAACTCGGGCCAGAATCTTGCGCTCGCGCAGGGTCTTTACGGGTTCGTCGCCAAGCAGCGATGGAACAAGCAACTGGTTGTAGAAGCGCCGGGCGAGCCGCCTGTTCTCCTCACGATCAGCACTGCGATAGGGGGTGGCCGAAAGGCCGATCAATGGAACGGGCGTTGCGGGCGCTCGCCCGAAAGTAATACCGAACGTCTCCATCACGGCCGTATAAGACAATGCGACGGCGTGATGCGCTTCATCTACAACGATCGCGCAGACGTCGTCAGCGAAATCTGAGAGCTGTTCACTTCCCGCATCCGTCGAGATCATCTCGTAGAGCTTCTGGATGCTGGCGACGACGACGCCATCACTGTACGCTTCAGGAAGAGCGTTATAGCTGCCCCAACAGCGGTAGAGGCGCAGGTTTTTGCGCGTCCCCTTGCCGCCACGGTCCACCCAGACCTCGCGAAATGCCTCGATGGCCTGCTCACAGAGCTCATCGCTCTGGGCGATCCAGAGGATATAGGGATTGCTGTCATCCTGACTGCCCCACCAGCCAAGCACGGCTTCGACGACCGTCCTGGTCTTGCCGGCGCCGGTAGGGAGGCTTAACAGCGCGCGGTTTCTTCCCTCAGGGGCGGATAAGAGTTGGTAGAGTTTCGTAACGAGTTCTTGTTGGTAGTCGTGCAGTGGAGGCAGCGGAATATGTGGCTCGACATCTTCATAGGGCGGGCTTCCCGGATGTCCCACTACACCCGCGTAAACCTTTGGAAAGCCCAATGTCGTAGCGAATAGCCGTGCCCAGCGTTTCCCCGGATGCCAGCGTCGTTCAGCGATACGCTTAATCAGCGCAGCGCGGGTGCTCTTCAGAGCGACTTGATTATCTAGAGATGCCAGCGCTCTAAGCTGGGCATCATCCAGGGTCTTTGTCAGTTCGACTCGGAGGGCTTTGTTCTGGAGCAGGTCAACCCCGTAAAGGTCAACCAGAAACTCGGGCAACTCGTTCTCCGCCATTCTGGAGCGATAGAGTCCCCGGATGCGCTCCGAAGTCACCACAATTCGCTCGATATCGCGATCCACTGCCTCCCGAAGCGCCTTCGGGCTCAGGCGCTGGCGCAGAATGTATACCGCCTCATCGCGGTCGCTAAACTTGAGCCAGTCCGTCATGGCTAAAGGTTTCGGCAGATCTGCAGAATGCTGCAATCGGGCATTGCGAGCAACGTGGACGTACAGGTAGACAGATCAGGGCGGCAAGATCCAGTAGAGCCAGATTGAACTCGCGAGGGTGCTCCCTGTCGAGCAGTTGTTCCATAAGTTGTCGGATAGGTTTTCGTCGCCGGGACTCGGCATGGGTGGGGACGCCAAAGATGCGTCCTACGACTCGAACGGTATTCGTGTCAGAGAGAATGACTGCATGCCCGAAGGCAAAGCAGCAAACTGCCGCAGCAACATAGTCGCCGACGCCGGGGAGTTTCTTGAGCGCAACGTAGTCATCGGGAACCTGACCGGCATGATTCTCAACCAGTGCCCGAGCCATGGCCTGGAATGCCGGGACGCGCCAGGCCAGTCCAAGCGAGTAGAGGGCCTGCACAATAGCTTCTGGTGGAGCGTTCGCCAGCGTAGTGGCATCTGGATAGGTGGCCAGGAATTTCTGATAGATCGGGACAACCTGCTGGGCCCGGGTGCGTCGTAGCATCATCTCCGCAACCAGGACATGAAACGGATTATCAGTCTCGCGCCAGGGGAACGAGCGGCCAGATATCGCCGCCCAGTCGAGGAGCGCGCGCCGTAGCGCCGGGAGATTAACTGTCGCGCGAGACCCTCCCACTTCGAGTTCGTGATCCACGAGCCACACTCCATGGCATCAATCAGCAGCAGCCTGCTCAGGAAAGCCGGGCTGATGTATGGAGCGTCGGCGCTGTTTCTCCTGGCGTGTCCTGTGCTTTGTCCGATATGTAGCCAGTTGCCGGTGCAACTCAACAGCGATGGCGCGTGCAAGCAGTGGCGGCACTGCGTTGCCAATCTGTCGCAGGCGCTCGGTACGTGGGCCAGCGAAGAGGAAGCGGTCCGGAAAGCTCTGCAGACGGGCAAACTCGCGAATGGATAGGGTGCGGCAGTGCTCGGGATGGATATAGCGATAGGCATCCTTGCGTATGTGCGCTGTTATGGTCCAGGCCGGCTGGTCATACATCAGACGCCAGTATTTGTCATCAAAGATATCGGTGCGGTAGCGCTGGAGTTCAGCAGGAAGATCGCGATACTTCTGGCCCTCTTTGAGGATTGAGAAGATTAGCTTATCGTCTTCGCGTACCTGGCGGATGATGTGGGCGAATACTTTGTCACGGTGATCTTCACGCAAACCCTCACGCATCTTCTTCTGGTATTCAGTTAAAGGTTGCTGTGGCTGGTAGGGAAGGACTTCCTCCAGGCTGGGAGGGGTTCGATCGGGAAGATCGCTGATCGCATCGCGAACAGTGACAATCCGGTTCGCCGCCTGAGGTCTGGGCCAGCGAACCTTCTGCCCCAGCCGATTGCCCTGTACGAAGAGACGCTGGCGGCGCTGGGGGACACCATAATCAACCGCGTTGAGAATGCGCCATTCGATGGTATAGTCAGGGAACTGGCTGCTGATACGCTTCAGAATCTCGCCATCGCGATAGTGAGCCATATCAGGCACATTCTCCATAACGAATGCCAGCGGCTGGAGCACTTCGACGAAGCGCATGAACTCCTTATAGAGGCTATTCAGTACCTCTTCATAATGGTTTTCCAGCTCGACACTGCGAATCTTACCCCTGCCAATCCGCGCAAAGCCCTGACACGGTGGGCCACCAATAATCACATCCACCCGGGGAAGGCCAAGTTCGGCTAGAAATTCGCGCGGGTCGGCGATCTCGCGTATGTCACGGGTGATGCCGCGAGAAAGGAAATTGTAACTATGCGTTGCAACTGCGGTTGGCTCCAGGTCTACCCCGGCGGCAACAAAGAATCTGGCTGACTCGAAGCCCAGGCTCATACCACCGGCGCCACAGAATAAATCGAGCGTGATGAATGAGTCCGGGTTGGCAACCTGCTGCATCCATACCTCGAGCTGGCCCGGATCGTTGAGTCGCGCGGGCAGGCGGACATTTGCACCGGGCATCGAGGGGAGAGGCTTGCTGCGAAAGCGACCCTGATCGTCACGGGGTATACCCAGAGCGCTGATATCGGAGATGGTCATGGATCATCCCTGGGGGACTCGATTAGAGCGGTGACCCGATGTATTGTACATCAAAAAGCTTGCCATTATCGTATTTTCAGGGATCAGTCTGGTGATATGACCGCAGGCGACATTAGCGCGCAAGGGCAAGTTGCTCGTGCTCCCAGAAGAAGTGTGGGCACATTATACTCCAGCTTCATCAGCACCACGGCGCGCGGGAAGCCAGCGACGTAGCGCGATGGTCATCGAGCCGCGCTGGTACGATCGCCGTACCAGCGGTGCGCTATGATCGGAAATAAGGGTGGGAAGCGCGTTCAGAGGTGGTTGAGGAGATACTGTCGCTCTCGACTACGCCTCGCGCGGCGCGCCCGGCGCGTTCGTGAACATGAATGTCCGGAGGAGGAGCTCTGCCAGACACCTCCGACCAGGGGTGCAAGTGAAGTTGTCGGGATGCGCTACTTAGTGGTTCATCCGGCAAGTTTCGTGTCACCCTGCGAAGCGAAGGGTCCTGGCCGGGATGCTTCGCTTCGCTCCTGATGACATCTCGGGTGCCACCCCGGCGCCACTGGCCCGCCGGCCATTGGATGCTCAGCATAACAAATGACGTGTCAGATGCACCGCTAAAGAAAGCGAAAAAATACGAAACATTTCAGAACTTATACATTTTATAAAAGAAACAATGTCAATGGCAGATGTTTATCAGCCAGCAGTGATTCTTCATCTGCTGGAAAGAGGTGGCAAATCCACGCGAATGGAATTAGCGAGGACATTGAGTGGATATGATGAGGATGTGCAAGAATATTATGATAAAATCTTGATGCGTTGGCCTAAAATCACTCTAACAAAGCATCGAGTGGTTTCTTATGAACAAACAACACGTTCTTTTGTACTGGACTTTGACTTGTCAGACGAGAATCTTGTTGAGAAAGCAAAAGAACTTTGTGAGCAAAAGATACGTGAGTGGATTGAGAAAAAATCGCAGCGACGAGCTCTACCTCGTATTGAGGCTTCCGTTCGTTATCGTATACTAAAAGCAGCGCGAGGAAAGTGTGAGCTGTGTGGTGTGTCTTCAAAGATTGTGCAAATAGATATTGATCACATTATTCCAAAGAATAAGGCTGATAGGTATGGTTATGTGAATAAGGACGGATTGATTATGCATGTTGATGATGAAAGGAATCTGCAAGCACTTTGCTATAGATGTAATCGAGCAAAGCGAGATCAGGACACAACCGATTTTCGATCGCCTCGCAATAAGATAATTCGTGATCGGCAAGTTATGTATACGATAGGAAATGCAAATACAATCCGAAAGCTAGAAGGAGATCAGCTTAGAGATAAGCTATTCGAAAAGTTAATTGATGACCATGCTCGATTGGTTGATCATGACAGCGAAGAACGTTTGGATATTCGTATCGCAGACATGATTGAGACATTACTTGCGATAGCAAAATGTGAAGGAACGACCGAGGAAGAGTTGTTTGAGCTGATTAAGCAGCGACGGAAAGAACTTGGAAGGCTGGACAAGGGGTTATATCTAGAGGAGAATCTGGGGTAGGAAAAGGGGTTGCGGTCTACCTTTTAACCACCTGCCCTTCCTGCGGGGCGGCAAGGTGCTCATCTTGCAGGCGCCGTTTATGGATGAGCTGAGTATGCAGGAGTACCTACGGGAGTTGGCGACGTATTGGCCGCAGACGA
>CAKZKA010000085.1 GCA_937120965.1 uncultured Chloroflexota bacterium | reverse complement strand
CCGCGCCGCCCCGCGGCACATCCCGCCCCCGCGCGCCCCGCGGCGCCCCGCGGCGATGTCGCGCGCCCCGCGCACGCACGGGCCACCCCGTGGCATCCCACGCCGCCCCGCGGCGATGCCGCCGCCCCGGGGGCGGGGTAGAGACGGCCCGGCGGGCCGTCTCTACGGCAACCCCACGCACGCCGCGCGCCCCGGCGCATCATCCACCACCCCGGGGTGCGGACCGCCCCCACGCGCCCCGGCGCAACCCACGCGCCCCGCGCGCCCCGGGTTAACGCGGCGTCTGTGACGAGACCTGGCTCATTTCGGCGAGCTGGCGGGCCTGACCGGCGAGAACAGCCTGGGCGCGCTCGATGTAGGCGCGGGCTTCCTGGAAGCGCTGGGCAGCGCGGTTGGCGTTGGCAACATCGTAGCCGCTGTAGAACTCGAGCAGCGCATCAAGACCGGCCAGCTCCAGCTCCAGACCCTGGCGGTAATCGTCGTGGGCCTGCTGGAGCGTGCCGGGCGGGCGAAGCTGGCCCATCGCCGCCATCGCCGCCTCGACTGCGGCGCGCAGGCGCTGGGTAGCGGCTACGTGCCCCACCGAGGCCCCGCCCGGGCGGCTGGTGGCCTCGCGGTATGCGGCGGTAGCCGCCCGAAGATCGGCGCGCACCGCCTCAAAGGCCGCCAGGTAGCTCACCGTCAGCCCCTCGACGACGGCGAGCGGTTCGGCTTCGAGGATGGGGGCGATGGTTGGGGTAGCCGGAACGGGCGTGGTGGGCAGCGCCAGGCTGAAGGCTGCGCCCTCCTCCGCGACCGGCGGATGGTTCCAGGCCCGTTCGGTGGCCAGGGCGAAGCTCTGGTGTAGCACCAGGGCGACGAGCAGCAGCGCGATCGGGAAGGTCCAGAGCAACAGCCGCGCCCGGCGCGTCTCGCGCAGGGAATGGCGCCAGCCGATCCACCAGGCGGGGTCGGCCCCGCGACGCCGGGCAGGCGCCGGCGCAGAGGAAGCGGTCACCTCGGCCAGGCCGGGCGCCGGACGCGCTGCGCCAGTATAGCCCTTGCGCTCCTGGAGCAGGCGTAAGCCCCGCCGGGCGTGCTGATTATCCGGGTTGAGCTTGAGCACCGCTTCCAGGCAGAAGGCCTGCTGGTGGGGATCGTCGAGTACCCCGCTGAGCCAGAGCCAGGCCAGTTCACAACTCGGGTCGAGCTGCAATGACCGGGTCAACAAACCGGCGGCGATACGCTTCTGGCCGCTGCGGGCAGCCGCCACGCCCCGTTGGTACAGGCTCCGGGCCTCGCCGATATTCGCTTTGACTGCCGTCTCGGTGCCGCTGGTCATAGGCCACTGAGGTGAAAATATGGGGAAACCGGGTTTCCCCACCTGCGGTGAGCCTGTCGAACCGCACCCCTGCCTGTGGGGGGTGCCAGCCGCTCCCACCAGCGGTTGGGAAATGGGGAAACCGGGTTTCCTCATCCCCCTCCCTGAGGGGAGGGTTTGGGAGGGCTTCGCCCTCCCAGGAACACGTATGTTCATGCTGGCGTTGGGCGCATAGCGCCTTCGTTAAGCGCCTGCTAGTGATCCGGCAGCAACGGATTGATAGCCCGTTGCACATGGGTGGCATCTTCAACCAGGCTGGCGCGAATGGCGCGCCAGTACTCCGGTTGCTCGTAGCCAAGCTGCCAGATGGCGATACCGGCAAGATCCTGGGTCTGCACCGTCTTGATCTTATCCGCCAGACCAACCTCGGTCATGAACCAGACCTCGCGCCAGCCCTGCGGCGAGCGGTAGGAAAAGGTGCTCTCTCCAACACGACCGCGGGCATCGCGTTCGCGGAAGTTCACGGTCACGCCCTGGGTGGCGATAATCTCTTCCAGAGCCTTCCAGGGACGGGCAGTGGCCGGACCACCGGGCGGCCAGTCGTAGCCGTAGAAGTGGACCCCGATCAGCACCCTGGAGGGTTCAACCACCGAGCGGGCGTATTCGGCCACCGACTCGATCCAGTACGCCGGGGCCACCGGGCCAGGGCCACTCCCGCGCCAGTGGTAATCGTAGGTCATGATCCGCAGTTGATCAACATGCTTCCCCAGTTCGGCCCAATCCTGAAAGCCGCCCAGGCCGCCCCAGTCGCTGTCTTTGGCATGCACCGCCACGGTAAGCAGGCGGTCATGGCGGTGCAGCGCCGCGGCCAGTTCGGCAATGAAAGCCGAGAAGTCGCCACGCAGCGACGGATCGAGACCCTCGTAGTCAATGTCAATCCCGTCGTAGCCGCGGGCAAGCACCTCATCGAGGATATTCTGCACATGACGCGCGCGGAGTTGCGGGTTGCGCAGCACCGCCACGACAGCGGTGGGGGTTGCGGTCACGTTGTGGATCGAGGGAATGATGCGCACATTGTGCTCGTGGGCGATGCGCACCAGGTCATCGTTGCGGGCGCCGTAGATCCGACCGCTGGCATCGGTGGAGTACCAGAAGGGGCTGATATCGTCAATAATGTCGGCATTGGCAAAAAACGACTCACGCGCCCCGCCCTCAAAGAGTGGCGGCAACCAGACCGCGATGTAGCGCCCGCTCTTGGGATGGTAACTGACCGGACTGGCCCGGGGATCCGCCACGGTGGGAACCGGTGTCGGCGGCACAGGGGTCGGCAAGACAATGCGCAGTGGAGGAACGGGCGTGCTGGAAGGGGTAACCAGGGCTGTGGCGGCGGCAGCGGCCTGCACCTCGGGCAGGCGCCGGGCGAGGCGGAGCGTCTCGGCGATCAGGAAGCCTGCAACCAGCAGCGCGCTGACGTACAGCGCGCCAAGAATGAGAGCGCCGAAGGCGGGCAGGCGTCGCATACTTAATAGGCCCCGAGCTCACGCAGGCGATCATCGCTGATGCCGAAGACGTGGGCGATCTCATGGAGTACGGTGCGCCGCACCTGGGCGCGCAGCGCCTCGGCCGTGCGGAAGTCGCGTTCGAGCGGTTCCTGAAAGATCACGATCGTATCAGGCAACGCGAGCAGGTCACCTGTCCGCTCGGTGAGCGGAACGCCGTGGTACATCCCATAGACCGATTGCCAGGGTTTCAACCCCAGCACGCGACGGTGCTCACGAGTGGGCCGTCGCTCCACGATGATCTCGACGTTCTCCAGGTAGGCGGCGAACTCTTCGGGCAGGCTGTCGAGAGCCTCGACGACAAGTTGTTCAAACGCGGCGCTATCCATAGCGGCATTATACGATTCGACGGCGAGGGGTGTCAAGCATTTTACCTGACGCTCGCGCTTGGGCGTCGCTGAATAGCGCATTGTATCGGCTACAATCGCCACGGGCGCGAGTCCGGCTCCTCCCCCGGCAAGGGTTTAAGGACGGACAGAACATCCGGGGCAACGTGGCTTGTACCGCATTGGAACGCCCCCGCGCGCGGCTCTGGTCTCCCCGCTTCGACAGGCTCAGCGCAGGCTCTCCAGCTTCGCTGGAGCGGGGGAGGGGGTGAGGACCAACCAGCGCATCCCCACGCCATACCGCCCATCGGCGCCCATACGTTCTGTCCGCCCCTGAACGGGCAGGGGCGTGGGGAACCCCGGGTTCGCCGAGGTTCACAGCAGATACGATCCGGTATCGTGGTAGACTTGGGCCGTGCGCCGTGATGGGCTGCGCGCGCGCAGGGCGCGATGGGGCGCCGGAGGAACCGGTGAACCATCCAGAGGAAGCATGCGACGATTGTTCCGCTTCGCCTTGCTCCTGGCCTTGCTTGTCGCCCTGGGATGCCCCCGCCTCGCCCCCATCAGGGCGTGGGGGTCGCCCGCCGCGCCGGCCATGGAGAACGTCGGGGCAGAGGCCTCCCTGAGCGTTCAGCCCGGCCCGACCATTGAGCCGTTCGTGCGCCCCGATCTGGCCCGGCGCCTCGAGCGCCTGCGGCCTCTCATTGTCGCTGCCGCCAGACGGCACAACCGGCCCGCCCTCTCGGGTATGGACGACGAGAGCTTCGCCGTGGTGATCACCGTCATTATCTACAACGAAAACTTCGGCTGGCTGGAGGACGACGTGCCACCACTGCGGTTCTTCACCCCGCTGTACCAGCAGTTGCAACAAACGGCCAACCAGTGGGCGCCCGGCAGCAACTTCAGCGTCTGGCCGGTGAACCTGCGCCCCTCCGTGGCCCTCGAGATCCTGAGGCAGCAATTGCCCCTGGCCGGCGGGCAGACGATCCATGTGCCGGTACGGGTCGAGGGGAGCCGGATCGACCCCACAGCCTATGCGCGCCCGGCTGACCTGCTGGCGGCCATCAATGCCGAGATCAGCCGCGACGAGCTGGCCGTAGCTTACCTGGCGGCTAATCTGGAACGGGGGATCTATCGGGCGGTGCTGGAGGGCGCGCCAGTCGCCTGGTACACGCTGGCGGCCTGGCACAATCAGGGTATTGTGGACCCGCGGGCAATTCGGGCCAATCCCACGGCCCGCGACTACGTGCGCCGGGCCGCGGCCTTTGTACCCCTGGCTCGCGCCTTCATCGCCGCCCACGACGGTGAGGCTGCACCGGCAACGCGCCTGCCAGCCGGGCGCAGCGGCGACGGCTGCGCGCGCGACGGCCGCTACGCCGGGCCAGGTCCGTCACGGTGCGAGACGCAGGTGGCCTACTCGCGGGTCACCGCCTGGATGGCCCGCAGCCGCTGCAACACTTCCTGCTCGAAGTCGCGGGGATTGACCCGGGGGAAGTATTCGGTCTCGATCATCGCTGCCGGCACATCATCGCAGGCAGCCATGCAATCGAGTTCTACCAGACGGAGATCATGGGGGTAAGTAGCGGCAAGGCGCTTGACCGTCGCCAGAAAGTTGGGTCGGCTTCTTGCACACTGGCGGCAGAAAATCACGTCAAGGGGCATGGACACAAACCTTTCAAGACGCCGGAGGCTCTGCCCATACCCCTGGCGCGTGGCATACCGCTCCACATTTGACCACGCAACCCTGGCTGCAGGATCACAGCGCCTCCATAGTGTACACGGATTGCTCGAGGTTTGCAATACCTGTGCAAAATCTTTAGCGACACTCAGATCCACACCTCTCCACACCTCCACACAACCCTGTGTGGAGCTGAGCTGGACAGGCGGTGTCCCCGGTTCTCTCTTGGGGTAACGCCCTGGCGGCCAGAGGGGTGGGCAGCGAGAGACTTGCCACGCGCCTGGCGGGCCAACATAGTGAAGTATAATACAAGAAACGAGATTTGTGGCGACGAATCTGTCGAGTGTGCAAGCTACAACCTTGGCCAGCATCACACAGCGGTATCACGACACGCTCGACATCGCCTACCTGCAGGCAGGCGAGCGCGGGCCGGCTGTGGTCATGCTCCACGGCTGGGGCGCCTTCAAAGAGCTCTGGTGGAACACACTGCGCGGCCTGGGTCGGGATCATCGTTGCTACGCTCCTGACCTGCCCGGCCACGGTGGTTCGCCCATTCGCAACCGCGACACCATCCGCGACCTGGCCGAGGCGATCGGCGCATTCTGCGACAGCCTGGAGCTACGCGAGATCACCCTGATCGGCCATTCGATGGGCGGCGCCGTGGCCATCGCCCTGGTGCTGCGTCGGCCAGAACTGGTCCGGCGCCTGATCCTGGTGGACGCAGCGGTAGATGCCCTCCGCATGCCGAAGTTCGCCCGGACGTACCTGCTCCCCGCCACCGGCTGGGCGGTGTTCCGCCTGGTTCTGCTCGGCGCGCGCATCTTCAGCCCCCTCGGCGCGCAGGTGCCCCATACCCACCGCGGCGGCTGGGTGCGGCCCTGGCTGCGACGCGGCTCATACATGGCCCGCTCCGATCCCGACGCGCTGTACCGAACCTACCGGGCCCTCTTTCGCGCCCGCACCGGTCGCCGGCTGGCGCGGGTCCACGTGCCCACGCTGGTGATCAGCGGGCAGTTCGATGCGCTGGTGCCCCGCGAGCACTCGCGCCGGCTGGCTCAGAGTATTCCCGACGCGCGGTTCGTCGAGATTCCCGGCGCGCTGCACAACCCTATGGATGAGCGCCCACGCGCCTTTGAGCAGGCCGTGCGCGCCTTTCTGGCAGAGGACCCCGTGGAGCGCCCCTCCGGGGACACAACCGGACCCTGATCCCGAGGGTGGGCGACAGGGATCGCCCGCGGCTGCGCCGCCAAACTCCTGGAAGGGCTTGCCGCCCCCACAGGTAGGGGTATGGGGAAACCCGGTTTCCCCGTTTCCCAACCGCTGTTGGGAGCGGCTGGCACCCCCCACAGGCAGGGGGATGGGGAAACCCGGTTTCCCCATATGTTCACATCAGACCGGGCCACGCATATGCGCCTGCGACAGTTCCTCAGCCGCGCCGCCACGGACGCGGAAACCTTGATCGAGCGGCTACGACGCCCCGGTCGCGGCGCCGGCCCCGCGCTGATCGTTCCCTACCGGGGGATGGGCACGCCCACGATGCTGCACCTCAGCGGCCGCGTGCTCGAAGATCGCGGCATCCTGCCTCCAGGCGATGCGGATTCGCGCTGGGCCAACCTGCGCGCCAACTGGCGGCGCTTCGGCTCGCGCGAACTGCCGCACGTGCGCGTGCGCGCCGCCTTCCAGGATGTCAGTGTCGAAACCTCCACCGATGCGGAGGGCTATTTTCACCTCAGCTTGCGCCCGAGCGGCCCCCTCACCGACGCGCCTGTACAACTGGTGGACCTGGAGCTGCCCGACCTGGGCGCGCGCGCCACTGGCGAGGTGTTCGTGCCTCTGCCGGGCGCCAGTTGCGCCATCGTGAGCGACATTGACGATACAGTGCTGCAGACCTACGCCACCGACAAGCTCAAAATGCTCGCCCTCACCTTTCTGCACAACGCGCGCACCCGCCGGCCATTTGAAGGCGTGGCCCTCCTCTACCGAGCGCTGGTCGCCGGGCCGGATGGCCGGCGCCAGAACCCTATCTTCTACGTATCGAGCAGCCCCTGGAACCTCTACGACTTCCTGGTAGAGTTCCTGGCCTACCACGGCCTGCCCGCCGGACCGCTGTTCCTCACCGACTATGGCTTCGACCGGCAGCGGCTGGTCCGGCAGAGCCATTACCGGCACAAACTGCAGGCTATCGGGCGCATCGCCGCAACCTATCCGCATCTGCCGCTGGTGCTGATCGGCGACAGCGGCCAGCACGACCCCGAGATCTACCTTGAGGTCGCGCGCGCGTACCCTGGCCGGGTCGTGGCCATTTATATCCGCCATGTGAGCCACGAGCGCCGCGCCGAAGAGGTGAACGCCCTGAGCGCCGAGGCCCGGCGGCTCAACGTGCCGATGGTGCTGGCGCCCAGCACGGCCGCCCTGACCGCCGATGCCGCCGCCCGCGGACTGATCGCCGGCCAGTCGCCCTCTCCGACCGGAGAGGAGCATTGAGACCCGGGATTCTCGGCTATACTAACATAGCCCACCAGTGGGGAGGGGTTGGGAGGGCGCAGCCCTCCCAGGAAACAGCGTCAGCGGGGAGGGGTTGGGAGGGCGCAGCCCTCTCGAACCACCCCGGGCAAGTTCAGAGGCGGACAGAACATCCGAGCCAATGTGGCCTGTACCGCATTGGAACACCCCCGCGCACGGCTCTGGTCTCCCCGCTTCGACAGGCTCAGCGCAGACTCTCCGGCGAAGCTGGAGAGGCCCGCCCCTTCGGGCTGAGCCTCAGGGCGAAGCCTGAGCCTGTCGAAGGGGGCCGGGGGTGAGGACCAACCAGCGCATCCCAACGCCATAACGCCCGTCGACGCCCGTATGTTCTGTCCGCCCTTAAACCCGGGCAGGGGTGCGGGGAAGCCCGGTTTCCCCGTGTTCAAGAGGCAGCAGAGGCATGGATACCAATCCCGATCTGTCAAAGCAGGTTGAAAACCTGCATGTGCGCGAACTGACACCGCTCCAATCGCCACTGGAGTTGAAACAGCAGTTGCCCCTCAGCTCGACCGCAGCCCGAACCGTGACCACCGCCCGCGAGACCATCCGGCGCGTGCTGCGCGGCGAGGACCGGCGGCTGCTGGTGGTCATCGGCCCGTGCTCCATCCACGATCCCGAGGCGGCCCTGGAGTACGCCCACCGCCTGCGCGGCCTTCAGGAGGCTCTCAGCAGCCAGCTTGTGCTCATTATGCGCGCCTACCTCGAAAAGCCCCGCACCACCGTCGGCTGGCGCGGTCTGATCAATGACCCGCACCTGGACGGCTCGTTTGATATGCAATCCGGGCTGGTGATTGCCCGCCGCCTGCTGATGGAGATCAACGAGCTTGGCCTCCCCGTGGCTACCGAGATGCTCGACCCAATCAGCCCGCAGTACCTGGACGACCAGATCAGCATGGCTACCATCGGCGCTCGGACCAGCGAGGCGCAGACCCACCGGGCGCTGGCCAGCGGTATCTCCATGCCCGTTGGCTTCAAGAATAGCACCGACGGCGGGATCGAGGCGGCTGTCAACGCCTGCGTCTCGGCCGCTGTGCCCCACAGCTTCCTCGGCATTGACGACCGTGGACGCAGCGCAGTGGTGAAGACCACCGGCAACCCCGATGGCTTTGTTATCCTGCGCGGAGGTCGCCACGGCCCCAATTACTACCCTGAGTACGTCGTGCGGGCAGCCCGCCTTATGCGCGAGGCGTCGCTCCATCCGGCCGTGATGATCGACTGCAGCCACGCCAATGCGGGGGGCGACCACCGACGCCAGGAGACGGTCTGGTACAACGTTATCGAGCAGGTAGTGCAGGGACCGACGCCGATCGTCGGGATGATGGTCGAAAGCAACCTGGAGGAGGGTAAACAGCCCTTCCTCGCCGATCGGTCGAAGCTGCGCTACGGCGTCTCCGTCACCGATGGCTGCGTCGGCTGGGCAACTACCGAGTTGTTGCTCCACGAGGCCCACCTGGCCCTCGAACGGGCGCGGTAGCCGGTGTGGCCGTTCCTCTCAAGCGAGGACTTGCCCCCCCACAGGCAGGGGATTGGAGAAGCCTGGTTTCTCTATGTTTTCATATTAGACATAACGTGTGCATCGTGTAACTAATCGGGGTATACTGGAGAAGAGTACAGTACGCAACCGTCCCGTCTGGTTGCACGTTCGTTTTCTGAAGGGTTGTGCTCCTGAGGTGAACCTAGCCCGCCCGCGGGAGGGTTTGGGCGTAGGGGCGCGGCGGCGCGGCGCCCCTACCCCCTCCCAGGAACCAACCCGCCAGCGGGGAGGGTTTGGGAGGACTACGCCCTCCCAGGAGAATCTCTTTTCATTCCGGTCTTGTGCGGCGCAGCCGCATAGACGGCTGAGGTGAACCTAGCCCGCCCGCGGGAGGGTTCGGGCGTAGGGGCGCGGCGGCGCCGCGCCCCTACCCCCTCCCAGGAACCAACCTGCCAGCGGGGAGGGTCTGGGAGGGCGAAGCCCTCCCAGGAGAATCTCTTTTCATTCCGGTCTTGTGCGGCGCAGCCGCATAGACGGCTGATATGCTATGAAAAATGAACCGCAATCGAATAAGCCGCCGGAGGGTAACGCCCTGGCTTACTGGGCGATCATCGGCACCACAATGCTGCTGTGCTTCGCCTGGCTGCTCACCGGTAGTCTGATGCTGACCCTGGCGATCATTGCGTTGGGATTGCTGCACCTGGCGCGTCACTTCCCCGAAGCCGAGCTGTTTGTCCAGTCCGATCCCGTGCTGGTGTGGCTGCGCCGCATGTCGCCGCTGATCGTCATTGGCATCGCCACCCTGGTGCTGGCAACCCGCTACTTGCGGTAGTCCACTGTGTGCCGCGGGTCACCTCCAGGCCGGGCGCCCTCACGCGCTGCTTCCTCACTGCACCGCTTGCGCTCTCAGCCCTGCTTCACCTCACCGTCAGCCGGGTATCGTCTGGCTGCAAGCCGATCCATGCTACAATTGGGCGTTTACTTAAGCGGCACACCGCCGTCCGTGCCCCCGCGCACCGATGGCGTTCGATCCGATGGTTTCACGACGACTGCTCCTCGGCGCGACGATGGTCAGTCTGCTGGTTGGCGCCCTGGGCGCGCTGCTCTACGCGCAACAGCGCGTTGCCGCATGTGCCTTTGTGCCCCTGGTTGCTCCCGAGTTGCTACCCAACGCCGCCCTGGCCCCCGCCGCAGCAACCGGGATGCCCATCGGCTGGCAGCGTCGCGCCGGGGGCGTGGAACTGCGTGGCCCCGCGGTGGACGGGCAGGGCTTCGACCTCGACGGCGACGGACGGGCGCTCCAGTTGCTCGGTATCGCTAATTATGTCAAAACGCCATCGGTCGCCGTGCAGCCCGGCGCGCGCTACTGCTTCACCGGGTTCGCCCTGACCGATTCGGAGCAGCGTTCCCCGACCCGCGCCCGTCTGGTCTTTGTCTGGTATGATCCCTCCGGAACTCCAGTGGGCGAAGCCGCCACCCTCTGGCAGCCGGTGACCCTCTGGACGCCCGAGGCGCCGCCCCGCGACTGGTCGCGGTTGCAGGGCAGTTTCGTCGCCCCACCGGAGGCGCGCAGCCTGGCCGTGCGTATCGAGCCGGCTTCCGATGACCGGATCTACCTGGACGCTATGCACGCGCACCGGGGTGGTAACGCCCTTGCCGGTCTGGCCGCGCCTCCGCCCACCCTTGCAACCGATCTGCCCCGCGTGGCTCGCTGGCCCCTGGGCCGCCAGGCCGCTGTGGCTTTCACCTTCGACTGGGAAACCACAATGGGCGGCCTGATCCACTCGCGCTCCGTCGGCGATCCAAACTACGATAAGGACCCCGAGGCGCGCGGTCTGCGTATGCGTGAGGGCATTACCACAACCCTGCAACTCTTCCAGCCCTACGGGGTGCGCGCCACGTACTACGCCACCGGCTATAACTTCCTCCTCGGCAACCTCGAGCGCCGTCGCTTTATGGGCGACCCGCTGTTTGCGTGGGCCAGCCCCGCCAATGGCTGGATCACCGACCGCTGGACGCAGAGGCCCTGGTTCGCCGATGACCCCTTCGGCACCTACCGTAGTCATCCAGCCTGGTACTTCGGCGATCTGATCCGGCCTTTGCGCGACGCCGGCCACGAGATCCAGAGCCACACCTTCAGTCACCTCTACGGCGGCCTGGCCGATGCGGCCACCTGGGCCGCCGACCTGCAAGCCTGGAACCAGGTGGCCGCCGAACGGGGCGTGGCCCCGGCCACTTCGCTCGCCTTCCCCTGGAGCGGCAGCGCCGGTATGAGCGATGCGAGCTGGGACGTGCTCGAACAGGGCGGGATCCGCAGTGTCACCCGTCTGAGTAACCAGATGCAGTACAATCTGTTTCCGACCGATAGTGACGGTGTGGTGCTCGAGCCGCGCTGCCGCTGGTTGCCGGGCCGTGAGGGACGCATTCTGGCCTGCCCTGATTTTTACCTGACCCCCGAGCGGGTGAGTCTGGCCCTGCGACAGATTGAACGCGCCGTGGTCGCCGGCGGCATGATCGATCTCTGGGCGCACACCGAAGAGGTCACGTCGCCCGAACAACTGCGGGCGTGGGAGCGTGTCGTGCAGCGTGTGGCCCGCGATCAGCGTCTCTGGGTGGCGCCTCTGGGCGAGATCGCCGCCTGGCAGGCGGCGCTGGCCACCCTGAAGGTCGAACTGGTCGCCACAGAGCCGGACGCCGCGCAACCGCTCATCGTGCGCGTCACCAACCCTGGCGCCAGCGATCTGGCCGGTCTGAGCCTGCACCTGCCCGCGAACACCCGGCGCATCGCGGTGAACGGCGAGGAACTGGCCCGCCAGGAATGGCTGCACCCCCGCGGGCAGGGGTGGTGGCCCGCGGCCGGGTTGGCGACGTTCGACCTGGCCGCCGGCCAGACAGCAGAGGTACAGCTATGGCTGACGCCATAATACCAATTACCGTTGATGATGCCGCATTGCTTAAAGCGGTTTTAGGCGTTGTGCTGCCCAGTGTGGCAATCCACAATCCAAAATCTAAAACCAAAAATGGTATAAGTTCGTGTGAACAGCGCGAGGCCGGTGATGGCCGGAACGGTTGAACAGGACGCCGGCCGGCTGGCGCGCCTGCGCGGGCGTTTCGGGCTTCTCGGCGCGCCGCTGCTCGGCCTGAGACTCTACCAGTGGCTGTGGCTGCTGCTCGCCGTCACCGGCGCCCTGGCCGTCGCTGCGCCGCGCGTGCTCTCCCAACCGGTGACCTACGTCGCCCGGGCTGAAACGCGCTTCGATCTGCGACGCTACGGCGCGATCTACGAGCCTGTGGCCCCGGGGGTCAGCGGTCTCGATATTGCCATCGGCGACGCGACCGAGGCTCTGCGCCAGGATCGGCTGGCGCGAGCCGATGTGCGCTTCGGGCGACCGGACTTCCGCGTGGTCTTTGCGCCCCGCGAGCCGGGGGTGGTTGACGTGCGCGGAATCGGCCCCTCCGCGGCCGAGGCGCAGGACCTCGCCAATGCCGGGGCCGAGGCCCTGGCGCGGCATGTGCGCGCCGCTGGCGGGCGGGAGATCCTGCGCAATATGCTTGGCTGGGAACTCTGGCTGGCCCTGGAACCGGAGGGCCGCCCCGCGCCAACGACCTTCGATGTCCTCCTGCGCGATATCCTCCGCGTCGGGGCCTTCCCGATGTCGCGGGACCTGGAGCCGGTGTCTACCCCCCGGGTGATCACCGATCTGCCCCGCGAAGAACTCAGCGACCTGGCCCGCGCCCTGGAGGCGCGCTACGACCTCTGGCGATTCGCCATCAACACGCGCAATGCCACCCTCGACGCTCTGTGCGGCACAACTGGCGCGAGTGGCACCGCCGCCCGCGAGCAGGCCCTCGAAAGCTGCGCCCGCGCCGACCCCGTCGCCCGTGTTGAACTGATCGAGCGCAACCGTGAAATTGTCCGTCTGCGCGCCATTCAGGCCACTCTGGACCATGTTCTCGCAACTTACGCGGCGCGTTTCGATCCCGACCGGCCCTCCGCGGCCCACCGCGTCGCCGCCGCTCTGCCCACGGCGCCCGAGCCGCGCTATGTGCTCCAGCTCCTGGCCCTGGCGGTCCTCGTTGGCCTGGCCATCGGCGTGACCGGGGTCGCCATGGACCGCAGCGCCGGCATTGCCGCCCGCGTCAGCGAGATCCTGGGCTATCGCGAACTGATCCGCAACCTGGTGCTGCGCGACCTGCGCGCGCGCTACAAAGGCAGCGCCCTTGGCTACCTCTGGACCCAACTGGCGCCCCTGGGCATGATGCTGGTCTACGTCCTGGTCTTCAGCCTGCTGTTGCCCGGCGCCATCGCTATGTTCCCAATTTTCCTGATCGTCGCCCTGTTGCCGTGGAACTTCACGGCCGAAGCGGTGACGGGCGGCGCTCGCAGTGTGCTCGACAACGCCGCGCTGATCAAAAAGGTCTACTTTCCCCGCGAGGTGCTGCCCCTCACGGCGGTGTTTTCGAGCATGGTCAACTACCTGCTCTCCCTGCCGATGATGCTGCTGCTGATGATCGCGGTGCAACCGCTGACCATCGGCCGGCTCAACTTCGCCTGGACCTTCGCCTACCTGCCGGTACTGCTGATCATTCACACGGTTATGCTCGCGGGTATGGCCCTGTTCCTGGGCGCCGTGGCGGTCTTCTTTCGCGATGTGGTACACCTGGTCGGCATTCTGGTAAACATCTGGTTCTTTCTAACGCCGGTGATCTACCCGCTCGGCGTCTTCGGCGATGGGCTGGCCGCCCGCCTGGTGCGCTGGCTGAACCCCATGGCCTCGCTGATCGAGTTCTACCGCGAGATCCTCTACGGTAACGCGGTGCCCGTGGGCCAGATCCCCACGCCCGGCTTGCCGGCCCTCGACAGCGTGCTGCGGGTGAGCATCACCGCGGGCCTGTTCCTGGTGCTGGGCATGTGGGTCTTCCAGCGCGCGGCGCGCAACTTCGGAGAGGCCCTGTGAGTCCCGTGATCGAGTTCGAGCAGGTCAGCAAGTATTTTGTGCGCCACCGCGTCGAGCGCCGCACGGTGCAGGAGTGGTTCATCGGGCTGTTTCAGCGGCGCCCGCCCGGTGACGATGCCTTCTGGGCATTGCGCAACGTCAGTTTCCGGGTCGAGCAGGGGCAGAGCTTCGGCCTGGTGGGGCACAACGGCGCCGGCAAGAGCACCGCGCTGAAGCTGATTATGCGCATTCTCGAGCCGAACAGCGGCACGATCCGCTCGCGGGGCCGGATCGCGGCGCTGCTCGAACTCGGCAGCGGCTTCCATCCCGAACTCAACGGGCTGGAAAACGTATACCTGTATGGCTCGCTGATGGGCCTCAGCCGCCGCGAGATGGAGCGTCGCCTGCCCGAGATCGTCGAGTTTGCCGACATTGGCGACTTTCTGGAGACCCCCATCAAGCACTACTCGTCGGGGATGTACACCCGCCTGGCCTTCTCGGTGGCAACCGCGGTTGACCCCGACGTGCTGATCACCGACGAGGTGCTGGCGGTGGGCGACGAGGCCTTCCAGCGCAAATGCCTGGAGCGCATCTACACCTTCCGCCGCGCCGGCAAAACGATCATCTTCGTCTCCCACGCCCTCGAAGTGGTGCGCTCGCTGTGCGACGTCGCCGTATGGCTCGACCACGGCGAGGCCCGCGCCTATGGCCCCGCCGGTAAGGTCATCGATGCCTACCTGGCCGACGTGAACCGCAAGGAGCAAGAGCGCCTCGCGGCGGAACATCCCGATCTCAACCTCCCTGAAGCAGAGGACCTGGCCTTCCGGCGCGGCAGCCGCGAAGTGGAGATCGTCCGCGTCCAGCTTCTCGATGCCGCAGGGGAGGAGCGCGTCGTTTTTCACACCGGTGAGGCATTGACCATTCGGATGCACTATCAGGCCCATGAACGGATCAACGATCCGGTGTTTGGCGTAGGGATCTTCCACGAAAACGGCGCCTGGCTCAGCGGCCCCAACACCGGCTTCGACGAGGTGCCCATCCCAGCGATTGAAGGCGAGGGGCAAATTGACTACCACCTGCCGTCTCTACCGCTGAACACGGGGCGCTTTCAGGTCAGTGTCGCCGTTGTGGATCGGACCCAGACCCACATGTATGACTTTCACGATCGCCGCTATCCCTTCGTGGTCCACGGCACGAGTCGCGATCGGTACGGCATGGTCGCCATTCCCGGCGAGTGGCGGTGGAACCAGGGTTGAAGCGCGCCATTCGCTGAGCTGAGGTGAAAACAACCCGCCCGCGGGGAGGGTTTGGGAGGGCTGCGCCCTCCCAAGAACAATAATATTTTCATTCTGGCGTTGTGCGGCGCAGTTGTATGGAAGTCCGATACCATTATTCTCTTGCACACTCCGCCGGCCGGGTCGCGCCAGAGCCCACCCGAACGCCTTGCGCCACCATCTGCAATCTAATACCAATTACCGTTGATGATGCCGCATTGCCTGAAGCGATTTCATGCGTTGTGCTGCCCAGCGTGGCAATCCACAATCCAAAATCTAAAATCCAAAATGGTATAAAATGGTATGACAAAGGACGTAACCGCAGTGAACGTTTCGGATCACGGGCGCCTGTTCGACGCGCACTACTACGCCACCGGGTTGGGCGCGCCCTACCAGCGCGACGAGCACTGGATGAGCTTCTTTGCTGGCATTGCCGCGCGCATCGTCGCCGAGATTGGCCCGGCCACAGTCCTCGATGCCGGATGCGCTATGGGGCTGCTCGTCGAGCAACTGCGCCTCCGCGGCGTCGAGGCCGAAGGGCTGGACATCTCGGCCTACGCGATTGCCAATGCCCCCGAGGCGGTGCGCGAGCACGTGCGCGTCGCGTCGGTAGCCGAGCCATTCGAGCGCCGCTACGACCTGATCGTCTGCATCGAGGTGCTGGAGCATCTGCCCCGCCCCGAGGCCGAGCGCGCCGTGGTCAATCTCTGCCATCACAGCGACGATGTGCTGTTCTCATCCTCTCCGCTCGACTACAAAGAAGCGACGCATTTCAATGTCAATCCACCCGAGTACTGGGCCGAGCTGTTTGCCCGACAGGGCTTCTTCCGTGACCTTGACTTTGACGCATCCTTTATTACACCCTGGGCGGCGCGCTTCCGCCGGCGCTCCGACCCGCCCCCGCGGGTGATCCGCGATTACGAACGCCACCTGTGGGAACTGCGCCGCGAAAATGCCGACCTGCGCCAACTGGCTCTCGAGCAGCGCGAGCACCTGGCTGCCGCCCATGCCCGGGCCACCGATGCCGCCCATCAACTCCAGCAACGCGACCAGGCCACCCGCGAACTGGGGGCCTATGCCGCCCGCCTCGAGGCCGAGCTGGCGCTCAAGAACGCCCACATCGCCCGCCTGGAGCGTCTGATCGAGCAGATCGAAAACGGGCGAGTCCTCCGGCTGCTGCGGGCGCTCACCCGATCACCTCGCAGTCGTCGGCAGATATAGCGCGGGAGTGAACGCTCGATGCATCTGCTGATCATCAGTCACGATGTTGTGGGCGCGCGCATGGCCGGGCCGGGCATCCGCTACTGGGAACTGGCCCGCGCCCTGGCTCCACACCACCAGGTACACCTCATCGCGCCACAGCCAGTTGATCTCTCCTCGCCGGGTGTCAGTACCGGCGTCTATCGCTGGGGTGAGGCCCCGTCGCTGGCCACCCACACCGCCCGGGCTGAGATCGTGCTGGCCAATGGTTACGTGCTGGAGGCCCACCCCGAACTGGCCGATGTCGCCGTCCCGCTGATCCTCGACCTCTACGACCCGACGCCTCTGGAGAACCTGGAACTGCTGCGTGAACGGCCCGAGGCGGAACGCCTGGCGCAGCACCAGCGCGACGTGGCCCTGCTCCAGCGCCAACTGGCCACCGGCGACCTGCTGCTCTGCGCCACCGAGCGCCAGCGCGATCTGTACCTGGGCGCGCTGATGGCCACCGGGCGAATCGCTCCGGCCTGTACCGACGACGACCCGCTCTTGCGAAACCTGATTGACGTGCTGCCCTTCGGCCTGCCCGCCGAGCCGCCTGTACGCGGCGCACCGGCTCTGCGCAGCGTGGTGGCCGGCATCGGTCCCGATGACCCGCTCATCCTCTGGAGCGGCGGCCTGTGGGACTGGATGGACCCCCTGACCCTTGTGCGCGCAATGCCCGTCGTGGTGGAACAGCACCCCCTGGCGCGCCTGGTCTTCATGGCCGGGCGGCACCCGGGGGTTACGGCCACTCCGCGGTCGCTGGCGCAGGCGCGGGCGCTCGCCGCCGAACTGGCCTTGCTCGATCGCCACATCTTCTTCTACGAGGAATGGACCCCCTACGCCCGGCGCGCCGACTTCCTCCTCGAAGCCACGGTTGTGGTATCATTGCACCGCCAGCATCTTGAAACCGCGTATGCCGCGATCCGTTCGCGCTTCCTCGATTGCCTCTGGGCCGGCCTGCCGGTGGTGTGGAGCGACGGCGATGCTACTGCCGCCCTGGTGCGCGCGCACGCCTGCGGCCTGGTTGTGGCCCCCGAGGACCCGGAGGCCGTAGCCGCAGCCCTGGGAAGGCTGTTGTCTGACACGGCCCTGCGGGCCGATATGGCCGCGCGTGCCCGCGCGCTTGCTCCGCGTTTTGCCTGGCCGGAGGTGATTCGCCCGCTGCTGGAGTGGATTGCCGCGTTGCCCCACCGCATTGTAATGAGGAAACCTGCGCCGATGACCACGCCGCCTGAAGCGGCCCCGCCCCCCACCGATGTCGCCCTGGTGGAGCGGGGCAACCTGCTCATGGCCACCCGCAATGCCGCCTTGCAGGCGCTTGATGCGACCTGGCGCCTCGACGGCCTGAGCGGCCCGGTCGCCGGGCACTTTGCCGGGTTGCGACGCCGGTTGATGGAGCGCGTGGTCTGGCCGATGCTCTATCCCCTGCTCGCCCGGCAACAGGAGCAGAACGCTGCGGTGATCCGCGCGCTGTATGCCAGCGCCGAATACGGCAATTTCCTGGCGCAGAACGGCAATTTCCTGGCGCAGAGCATTGCCCACCTGAAAGACCAGGTGGCGCTCACCACGCAGCGCCTTGATCACCTCAACCTACGTCTCGATCATTTGCGGGAAGGCCTGTCTGAACTGAGCGAACGGACAGTGCGCGATCGCCATTTGCTGAGTCAGCAGGTGCGCGACTTTGCCGAGCAACTGGCCGGCCTGGAAGAGGCTGAGATGCAGTTGCGGGCGCTGTTCCGCGGGGACGCTCCTCTCGCGCCGCAGGGCGAGGAGGCGGGATGAGCAGCGCAGTACTGGTGCTGACGTGGAACGGCGGCGAGGCCGCGCTGCGCTGCCTGGAGGCCGTAGCGGCGCTTGACCCGCCGCCCTGGCGCGTGCTGGTGGTTGACAACGCTTCGTCCGACGGCACTCCCGCGCAGGTGGCGGCCCGCTTTCCCGGCTTCGACCTGATCCGCAACCCCCGCAACCTGGGTTTCGCCGCGGGCATGAATGTCGGGATCAACGCCCTGCTGCGCCTTGATCCGCCACCTGAGCACATCGCGCTACTCAACCAGGATACGCTGGTTGACCCTGGCTGGCTGGCGGCGATCACCGCGCCGCTGGCCGAAGATCCGCGCATCGCCGCGGTGGGGTGCAAGATCCGCTATGCCGATGGCGCCATCCAGCACGCCGGCGTGCGGATCGACTGGCCGCGGGCCGTAGCGCGCCATATTGGCTGGCACGAACCCGATACTGGCCAGTACGACGCGCCGTGCGAGGTCGAGTACCTTACCGCCGCAGCCATCGGGTTGCGCGCGGCCGCCCTCGCTGAGGTCGGGCTATTTGACGAGGGTTTCTGGCCGGCCTATTTCGAGGATATTGACCTCTGCTGGCGCCTGCGCCGGTCTGGCTACCTGCTCCGCTACGAACCGCGCGCGACCCTCATCCACGCCGAGTCGCTCTCGCTGCGCGACCCGCTGACGCGCAGCGCGTACTACAACCGCGGGCGGCTGCGCTTCGCGCTGAAAAGTTATGCCCTCGCCGACCTGGAAGGCCCGTTCGCCGCCGCGGAGCGGGCATTCCTGGGTGAGCATGGGCACAATCCCGAGGGTCGCGCTTTACGCTACGCCTACAGCGAGAGTCTGGCCGCGCTTCCCAGCATCATGGCCGCGCGCCGCGCGCTCGAGCCGGACCTACCCCCCGATACCGCCGATCGGCTGCGCGACCTGCTGCTCGCGCTGCGCCGCGAGCTGGCCTCCGTGCTCTACCGGCGCGCCACGGCCTGCGCCACCGAACTCTACAGCCTATGACGACTCCGGTTGATCCCGCCCTGCTCGCCGCTGAGTACCACCTTGATGCGCCGCTTCCCACCGGGCTGTTTGCAGGCGAGGCGCTGATCGTCGAAGTGACCCTGCGCAACACCGGGCGCGCGCCCTGGCTGACCGGCGGTGCGCACCCCGTGCGCCTGGGTTACCGCTGGCTGAACGAGCGCGGCGCGCCGGTTGTTGCCGATGGAGGACGCGCCTTGCTTCCGGCCCCGGTGCCGCCCGGGATGACAGCGCGCGCCGAGATTCGCGTGGAGTCGCCACCCTCACCCGGGCGCTATGAATTGCAGGTTGAGCTGCTCGAAGAAGGCGTCGCCTGGTTCAGCCAGCGCGGCATCGCGCCGCTGCGCCTGGAGGTGGCCTTCGCCCCGCCGACTGCGCCCCGCGTGGCCATCCTCAACGGCAACGTGATCGCTCACGACGCGGTCGGCAGCCATATTGTCGCCCAGCTCGAGACCCTGCGCGCCGCCGGTTACCATACGCTTGTGCTCACCGGCTTCGTTGATAGCCGCCTCCCTGCCAATCTGCGCCGCAGCATGGCCATGGTCGGCCCGGAACATCTGCGCGATCCGGCGAGCGCCTCGGCTGCCGCCCTGCACTTCCGCCAAGCCGACCTGGTGATCGTGAACTACTCCAGTTATTACGACCTGGTCGAACTCATCCGCGATGTGCGCCGCGGTGTCGTTCTCTTCGATTATCATGGCATCACCCCGCCCGAACTGTGGGGGTCGGCGTGGCCCGGCTACCAGGACCTGGTGCGCGGGCGCGACAATCTGGCGCTGGTGCGCTACGCTGATTATGCTATCGGCCATAGCCGCTTCACATGCGATGAGCTGATCGCCACCGGGCAAATCGCCGCCAGCCGCGTTGTGCTGATGCCCTACACCGTGATCGAGGCGAGTGGCTACGCCGGAGCGCCCGACCCGGCCGTGGTCGAACGCTTCGACCTGGCCGGGCGTCACGTATTACTCTATGTGGGCCGCATCGCCCGGAACAAGCGCGTGAGTGACCTCGTGGAGGCAATGCCCGCAATCCTCGAGCGCCATCCCGCGACCGTGCTGCTGATTGTTGGCGATGACCAGGCTCCTGCCTACCGCGCCTACGCCGACGAGGTGCGCGCCCGCGCTGCCGCCCTGGGCGTCGCCGAACAGGTGCGCTTCACTGGCCAGGTTGACGACGCAACGCTTGAAAACCTGTACCGCGCCTGCGCCGTCTTCGTCACCGCGAGTATCCACGAGGGCTTTGGCATGCCTGTGGTCGAGGCGATGGCCCGTGGGCGGCCGGTGGTCGCTGCCGACAGCACTGCCCTGCCGCACACCCTCAATGGCGCCGGGTTGCTCTTTCCGCCCGGCGAGTGGGCGCACCTGGCCGCGCAGGTCTGCCGCTTGCTCGATGATCTGCCCCCACCCGACGATCACCACGACCCGCTGGCCCTGCACCGGCTTGCTCCCGCCGGCCCGACGGACCTGGCGGCGCTGCGCCGGGGCAAGATTGCTGTGGTGACCCCGCGCTACGGCCCGCAGGTGCTGGGAGGCGCCGAAACAGGCCTGCGTAGCTGGGCCGAACACCTGGCCGCTCGCGGCTACCAGGTGGAGGTATTGACCACCTGCACCGTGGATATGGCCGACTGGAGCGATCACCTTGCCCCCGGCGTCGAGCATCTCAATGGCGTGACGGTGCGGCGCTTCCGTACCACGCCCGTCGAGGCGACAGTCTTCCACCACTTGTTGCAGCGAGCTAATCGCGGCGAACGCCTGCGCTATGCTGAGGAGCGTCGCTTTATCGCCAACAGCCTGCGTAGCGCCGATCTGGAGCGCTACATCGCAGAGCATGCCGGGGAGTATGTCTGTTTCATCGCCGGTCCGTACCTCTTCGGCACCAGTTACTGGCCGGCGCTGAGCGTCGCCGCTCCATGGCTGCTGGTCCCTTGCCTGCACGATGAGCCAGTGGCCTACCTCTCAATCTTTCGCGAATTGCTCGAGCGCAGCGATGCCTTGCTCTTCAACACCCCTGCCGAGAGCGCGCTGGCCTCGCAGGGCCTGGGGGTCGCCAATCCCTACCGGGCCTGCCTGGGCTTTGGCTTTGCCGATGACCCACCCGTGGGCGATGCTGCGCGCTTTCGTGCCCGAACAGGCCTTACCGGGCCGTTTATTCTCTACAGCGGGCGCCTCGAGCCGGCAAAAAACGTGCCCCTGCTGCTGGAGTGGTTCGCCGCCTACAAGGCTGAACGCTCCGCTCCCCTCACCCTGGTGCTTACCGGAACCGGTAGCGTGACCCTGCCGGAACGTGCCGATGTGGTGAGCGTCGGCCACCTCGATGACCGCGATCTCCACGATGCCTACGCGGCAGCCACCGCCCTCTGTCAGCTCTCGCTCAACGAGAGTTTCTCGATCGTGCTGATGGAAGCCTGGCTCCAGGGCTGCCCGGCCATCGTCCACGCCGACTGCCCGGTTACGCGGGAGCACGTCGAACGCAGCGGCGGTGGCTATGCGGCAGATGGCTACCCAGCCTTTCGCGCCGCGCTGGATGCGCTGCTGTCCGACCCGGATCATCGCGCTACCCTGGGCGCGTGCGGTCGGGCCTATGTGCGCGCTGAGTATAGCTGGAGCGTGCTTCTGCCGCGTATCGAGGAGGCCCTGGCACGTTTGAGCCGGCCCCGGGGGTTGTACGCGCGCCTGGCTCAGCGCGGCGTGACCCGCGCCCTCGCCTTTACCCGGCAGCGCTTCGCCGACGAATTGCTCACCCTTGTTGAGCAGGCCCTGGGAGACTGGCCCGCCGCATTCATCGCCGTGCGTCAGGAGAGGCTGCGCCACGTGGCCCACGTGACGCGCCCGGATTACCAGGTGCGCTCGCGCGTTCCCATCGCTGGCCCGCTCATCGCCTGGTTGCGCCGCCAGCTCACCGCCCATTTGAAGGAACCGTACCTCGATCCCGTCATTGCCAGCCAGGAGCGTTTCAACCGCGACCTGTTGGAGACCCTGCTGCCTGTGCTGGACGCCAGCCTGCGCGAACAGCGCCTGCTGCGCGCCGAAGTGGAACGGTTACGCGATCGGCTCAACGATCACCGGGGCGAAGGTTCCTGAACTGCGCCTCCTTTCCAGGGGTGATAGCAAAGCATCCCCCAGCCCGTGATAAGGACGCCCGGCGTCCCGCCGGGCAGGGGCGCGGGGAACCCGGGGTTCCCCATACTTTGACAAGATGAAGACGGGTTTTTTCTTGGAAGGGCTTCGCCCTCCCACACCTTCCCCTCGGGGAGGGGCGTGGGGAAACCCGGTTTCCCCTTCCTCCAACCGGTGTTGGGGGCGCCTGGCCCCCCAGCAGACAGGGGCATGGGGAAACCCGGGTTCCCTATGTTCACGGTAGACGCCCATGCGCGGGGCGCACACCGCCGCGATGACCATGGGGTATCGTTGGGAGAGCCGCCCCCTCCCTGGCCCTCCCCCGCTAGGGGAGGGAACCGGGCGCCTCCCCGCAGGGAGGGGCGCGGGGAAACCCGGTTTCCCCATATGTTCACCTCAGCAGGATGCCACGCGATGATAACTCGCCCCGCAATGCACCAGACCACCGCGCCACCGGGCGCCATCTCCAGACGCCACTGGCTGATCGCGCCCCTGGCGGTGCTACTGATGGTTGCGACCTTCTGCGGCTGGTACCTCAGCGCATCGCCGCTGGCTAACCGTGAGACCCTCAGGCTGGGGGGCATATCCTCGCTGCGCCTCAGCGGGTTCTTTCCGGCTGAGACCAGCGCCGAAGGCCGTGGCTTTCGCTGGACCGACGGGCAGGGGACGATTGCGCTTGACGCGCAGGGTTCAGGGCCACATCTGCTGGCGGTGACTGTGAGTGCGCCGCGACCCCAGCGGCCTGAAGCCGTTCCGATAAGCATTCGCCTGAACGACACCGTGCTGGTCCAGGCGGACCAGTCCGGCGCCCCCCGGCGCTATCGCCTGCTGGTCGCGGCCAATCAGGTGCGCTGGCGCAACAACCGCCTGACCCTTGCCAGCCCAACCTTTGCCCCTGCCACCAGCGCTGGACCGGCAGACCGGCGCAGTCGGCTCGGGCTGGCGGTATTTGAAGTGACGTGGGAGAGCACGGCGCCAGCGCGATGGCTGGCGCCCTTGCAGGCACTGGTGCTTGCCTTTGGAGCGATGCTGCTGACATTGCTGCTCCAGCGCGCCGGCATTCCGCTCCTGGCGGGCCTGATAGTCGTGTTCCTCTTTCTGGCCATCCAACTGGCCATGCGTCACACCGATCCCCGGTTCAGCTATCGTACCACCGCAGTACTCCTGAGCGCCGGTCTGGGCGTGCTTGCCGGGCTGGCGCTGGTATTCGTGCGCCCCCAACCCGGCGACGCGCCGCTCCCCTGGCGTGACTGGTGGCGGACGCACTGGCCCGCCCTGATTGGCTACGTGGTGTTGACCGCGCTGATGCACCTGCCCCTGCTGGCCCGGTTCAGCAGCCATATCCCCGGCCACCCGGGCGACGCCTTCGAGTACCTGTGGAAGCTGCAGATCTTCAGCAACTACCTGGTGGATCGACATCAGTCCCCCACCTTTCTGCCCGACCTGATGTACCCTGAGGGCCTGGAACTGGCCCTGAGCGAAATGACGCCGGCCAACACGCTGCTGGGCCTGCCGATCACCCGCATGTTCGGGCCGCTGGTGAGCTTCAATAGCCTGAATCTGCTCTCCTATGCGCTCTCAGGCTTCTTCACCTGCCTGCTGGCCCGGCGCCTGGGTGCGCGGCCTCTGGCCGCCTGGGTCGCCGGCATCATCTTTGCCTTCGCGCTCCGCCGCTACTTCCAGATGAGCGCGGGCCATCTCCCGCTCATGCCCACCCAGTACCTGCCCCTGGCGCTCTACGGCCTGCACGGGCTGCTGACCCGCCAGCGCAACTGGGACGCCTTCGTGGCTGCCTCTGGCCTGGCCCTGGCAACCTGGGCCTCGCTCTACTACGGCACCACCTTTGCCCTGTTCATGGTCGGCTATGCCGTAATCCTGATCGGCCCGCGCCGGTTGCCCGGGCTGGTTCAGGCAACCTGGCGTCCGCTCGTTCTCGGCGCAGCGGTCTTTCTCGCCCTGCTCGCTCCCTTCGCCCAGCCGTACCTGGAAGTGCGCGCCCAGGGGGTAGACATGACCCACAGCATCGTGCACCTGCAAGTGCACGCCGCCCGCCCGGCTGATTTCCTCGCCCCCAATCCCTACCATCCCCTCTGGGGCAACTGGGCGGGCCAGTTCCAGCGCCGCGACGGAGGGGAGCACGTCGTATTTCTCGGCTACACGGTCATCCTGCTGATGCTGGTCAGCATCTGGATGCTGCGCCGCCAGCGCCTGACGCTGACCCTGGTTGTCCTCAGCGCCACCACCTTCGTGCTCGCCCTCGGCCCCGAGCTGCGCCTCCCCGGAGGAGTCGCGCTACCCCTGCCGGCGCTGTTCATCTACGAGTACGTGCCGGTGCTGAACGGGATCAGGATCTGGAACCGGGTGGTGCTCTACATCGTGCTTGCCGCAGCTCTGCTGACCGGCCTGGGCCTGAGCAGCCTGGCCTCGCGGCGTCGGCTCTACCGCGCGGCGACCCTGGTTGCCGCGCTGCTGTTGATTGGCGAACTGGCGTCCGTGTCGCGCTTTACCACCGCTGAACCGCGAGCGGTCGATCGCTGGCTGAGCGTACAGCCGGGACGGGGCGCCGTGATCGAACTGCCCATCGGCACGCCTGATTACCCTTTGCCCAGCGGGAGCAGTCTGTTCTACTCACTGTTCTATCGCAAGCCGAGCAATATGTGGTACGGCACCTTCAACCCACCCCTGTATGCCGAACAGGTGCGCGCCCTGCGCGAGTTTCCTGCACCACAGGCCCTGCAAGCGCTACAGCGCCTCGAGACGGAGTACCTGATCGTGCATACGCCCGCCCTGACGGCGATCTGGGCCGATTGGCAGCAGACGGTTGCAGCTATGCCTGCATTGGAGCGCGTGTACGATGACGGATTTTATACGGTGTTCCGCTTGCGCGAGCAAGATAGTACATGGTAGGATGCTTGAGCCAATAAGGAAATGGGAAAACCGGGTTTCCCTAATCCCCTGCCTGCTCCACTGAGAGGGCTGCGCCCTTCTACGGGGAAACCGGGTTTCCCCACGCCCCTCCGAGTGGGGAGGGTTTGGGAAGGGTCCTCTCTCTCAGCATTCAAACAGGTCAGCCTCATGCGATTAACCATCCCCCTCGTCCTCCTGCTCGTCTGCTGCGCGCTGATCGCCCCACCTGCAAACGCTACTATCCGCGATGCGTTTCCGGCCCTGCCGGGCTGGACGCGCTCGACACCCTACCAGGATGACTCGCCGGATCGCAACGGCATCCTCCTCTCGGGCCGGCCAGTTGGTCGCGGCTCCCCGGTGATCGCCGACCTGGACGGCAACCCTGCCAATGGAAACGAGGTCGTGGTCGGCGGCGAGGATGGCCGGGTCTACGCCTATCGGGCCAATGGAACACTGCTCTGGGAGCGCGCTGTTCCAGGCGCCGGTTGTCACCCCTCGTCCCTGATCAATGGCAAGGCGGCCGTAGGGGATCTCTTCGGCAACGGCGTGCCCCACGTCGTGATTGGTTACGGCTCCATGGAGAATATCCGGCGTGCCTGCGACGGCGGTATCGTTGTGTACCGCGGCCCCGATGGCCAGCCTGTCTGGAACTTCAGCCAGCGTGAGTTTGATGCCTGCAGCATCGAAGGGCCTGAGGATCTATACGGTGTGATCACCGTTCCGGCCCTGGCCGATGCCGATGGCGACGGGCGGCTGGAGATCGCCTTCGGTGGTATGGATCGCAATCTCTACCTGCTGAATGCTGACGGGTCGTTGCGCTGGTGCTACCACGCCGCGGACGCGATCTGGTCCACGCCGTTGTTTCTGAACATCGACGCCGATCCGGCGCTCGAACTGATCGCCGCCACGGATGTTACCGCCAACCCCAATCTCATTCCGCCGACGCACGATGGCGGGTTTCTCTACGCTTTCGAGACTGCGGCGGTGCCCGGCGGGCGCATCCCGTTCCAGACCGGCTTCGTCTGGCGCGTTCCCTTTGATCAGGTGCTGTACTCCTCGCCGCTGGCCGCCGATCTGCTACCCGATAACCCCGGCCCCGAGATCGCTATAGGCTCAGGCTGCTTCTTCCCCATCGGGAGCGCTGACAAGCGCGGCCGCTGGATCAAAATCGTCCGTCCCGCTGATGGCGCGGTGCTGCAAACACTCAACGCGCCCGCCTGCGTTCAGTCGTCGCCTGCGGTTGGTGATATTGACAACGATGGGCAACTCGAGATTGTCGCGACAGTCAACGGCGCGCGGGAGATCGGCGGTGATGGGCAGAGCCGCATTGTAGCCTGGGACCCTACCAACCCCCAGCCGAAATGGTCCACCGTTCCCCGTGACCCAAACTCCGGCTCGAACGATCCCTTTGGCGGTGACGTGCAATCAGCCGTGATCGCCGACCTCGATGGTAATGGCTCGCTCGAGGTGATCGCTGCGAACTTCTGGTCGGTGCATGTGCTCAACGGAGCGACCGGTGCGCCGCTGACCTGCCAGAACCCTCAGTGTGGCTCGTTGCCGGCTATGTTCGCCTGGTTCACTCTGAAGTCAACGCCGGCAATTGGCGACATCAACGGCGATGGTCAGCTCGACCTGGTGATTGGCGGGGGACATGTCTACAACTCCTCGCGTGGTCATCTCTACGCCTGGACCGGCTTCGCCGGGCGGCTGAACAGCCCCTCTGGCCAGCAACCCGCGTTCAGCGCCCCCTGGCCCCAGTTCCGCCGCGACGTCCGCGGCAGCGGTCTGCTGCTCGCGCCCGGCATCGTACCCTCGACGCGCAACATCACGACCATGGTCAGTTGCCAGCAATCGCGCACGGCGACTGTCAGGATCAGTTCTCAGGACGGCCAACCACTTGATTGGCGCGTGGCACAAACAACCGGTTCGGCCAGCCAGTTTGCCTCAATTCAAAGCGAACGTGACGCCTTGCGGGTGAGCTTCAACGCTTGCGGTGTCAACCGGGGAACGTACACCAGCACCATCGAACTCCAGGCCCAGGGCGTGCCTCCGGTGACCGTTAACCTGACGGCCATCGTGGTAGACAGACTGTTCGAGGTCGCCGTCCCGCTAACCAGGCGCTAACCGTCTGCCTCACCGGCTGGCCGGACGCACCGCAGCAGGAAAGTTCGGAGGGGTGACGCCCCTCCGAACAAACCGTTTGCCCCCTTCGAACAGGATCAGGCGTTACGTGTCGAGAAACTCCTGCACCAGCCGATGGTACTCCTCAGGCTTCTCGACCATTGGCAGGTGGCCGCACTGTTCGATCCAGACCAGGCGGCTGCCGGGCGTCAGACGGGCCACTTCGGGGGTGCCGGGTGGAGGCATGATCTTGTCCTGGCGCGCGCCGATGACCAGCGTGGGGCAGCGCACCGCCTGAAGGGCCTGGTTGATGTGCGGGTCACCGGCATTGGCCGCTGTTTCCAGCGCGGTACGACGGTCCATCTTCAGAAAATCGGCGAAGCTCTCGCGGATGATCGTATCGTCGGCGGGAAGGCGGTAGAAGAAGCGCGAGGCAATCGCCCGGTAGATGAAGCGGCGTCTGGCCATCCAGGGCCGTCGCAGGGCCATCCACAGAGCCATCACGTTGTGCACCTGTTCGACCACCCGCCGCTCGAACTCGCTGCGAAAGGTGCTCATACAGGTCAGCACCAGCCGGCGCACCCGCTGCGGGTAGCGTTCCGCAACGTACACGGCTACACTGGCGCAGAACGAATGGCCATTGAGGTCGAACTGCTCCAGTCCCATCGTATCGGCGAAGGCAATGGCCAGTTCAGCCAGGCGATCGGCGCTGGCGGGGCCGCGCAGCGGCGGCGAGTCGCCGAAACCAGGCAGATCGGGAGCCAGCACGCGCCGATCGGCGCCCAGGGTCGCCAGCGTGGCGCGCCAGTAGCGCGATGAGCCGCCCCAGCCGTGGAGCAGCAGCAGGGGTGGCCGTGGCCCTGAGTTCGCCTCACGGTAGTAGACTGGCCCATCCCAGATCGTGACCGGACCCTTCAGCGCGAAATCGTCGGATGCGGTAGTTGCGCTCATGGGTTGCCCCCGTTCTGTACGCAAGCGAAATGGCCCTGCGGCGTTGACCTGATTGTAGCACACCCGGCCCTGGCCCTTGACGTGGCCCGCCAGGGGCATACAATACAGCAATGGCTACGCCCGCCCCGCCGGGGGGCTTCGGAAACCCGGTTGCGCCACCTTCCAACCCTGCCGGGGTTGCCTGACACCCTGGTGGCGGGAAAGGGCTCAGGGAAACCCGGTTTCCCCTAGGTTCAGGTTTTCGCATGAACTACGACTTCGACACCATTATCCCCCGCCGCGGCACTGGCAGCGCCAAGTGGGAATACTATCCCGAAGACGTGCTGCCCATGTGGGTTGCCGACATGGATTTTCGTTCACCCGAGCCGGTCATCCGCGCGTTGCGCGAGCGCGCCGACCAGGGCACCTTCGGCTATACGATGCCCCCACCCCGCCTGGCGCCGCTGATCTGCGAGCGCCTGGAACGGCTGTACGGCTGGCGGGTGACGCCCGAACAGATCGTGTACGTACCCAGCCTGGTCGTGGCGATCAACCTCCTCTGCCGGGCGGTCGGCGCGCCGGGCGACCACGTGCTGACCCTGACGCCGGCCTACCCGCCCTTTCTGAGCGCCCCTGGCTTCCACGACCGCGTTTGCGATACGCTCGAACTGACCCGCGAGGTGCAGGGAACGACCCTCAGCTACCGGCTTGACCTGGAGGCCTTCGCCAGCGCGCTCCAACCACGCACGCGCCTGTTCCTCCTCTCCAACCCCCACAACCCCGTCGGCCTGATGTACGATCCCGCCACCCTGCGGGGCATGGCCGAGGCCTGCCTGCGCAACGACACGCTGATCTGCTCCGACGAGATCCACTGCGACCTGGTGCTGGAAACGAAGCGCCACACCCCGATAGCTACCCTCGACCCGGAGATCGCCGCGCGGACCATTACCCTGTTGTCCCCGAGCAAAAGCTTCAACCTGCCCGGTCTCGGCTGCGGCTTCATGGTGGTGCCCGGGGCCGAGTTGCGCGCGCGGCTGGCGCGGGCCAGCGCAGGCATTGTGCCCTACGTCAACGCCATGGGCTACGCTGCCGCCCTGGCTGCCTTTGAAGCAGGCGAACCCTGGCTGGAGGCCCTGCGCGCCTACCTCAGCGCCAATCGTGATTTCTACCTGGGCTACCTGCGCGAGCACATGCCCCGGTTGCGTACCACCGCCCCCGAGGCTACCTACCTGGCCTGGATCGACTGCCGCGAAGCGGGGATCGCCGACAATCCTTACCGCTTCTTCCTGGAGCGCGCCAGAGTGGCCCTTTCCGACGGAACGGCCTTCGGGCCGGGCGGCGAGGGCTGCGTGCGTCTCAACTTCGGCTGCCCACGGGCGCTGCTGGCCGAGGGCCTCGAGCGCATGCGCGCCGCACTGGAGCATCAGGACGCGCCAACTGATGCCCCATAAAGGCGCGAAGCGCACTGGGGTGCGGGGCTTGCCCCACCGACGTTGCACCAGCCATGCAAGCCCTTGTGCGCGGTTGCAAAGCGCCATCAGGTATGGTATCATCAATGGGTGTGAAGGCGGGTAGCTCAACTGGCAGAGCAGCGGCCTCCAAATCCGCAGGTTGCAGGTTCGATTCCTGTCCCGCCTGCCACTTTTTTTGCGCGCCGGCACACCACGGGGGCGTGGCCGAGCGGTTGATGGCAGATGTCTTGAAAACATCCAGGCGATGAGCCTCGTGGGTTCGAATCCCACCGCCCCCTCCAGGATACTGGCGTTCCACCGCACGGGGAGGTCGCATAGTGGCCTAGTGCGGCGGTTTGCTAAACCGCTACAGGGGTGACCCTGTCGAGGGTTCGAATCCCTCCCTCCCCGCCAGAACAAGGCTTCCCAATATGAAACCGGCGCGCCTCCGCGAAGACGCGCCGGTTTTGCCTGTTCCTGCACGCGATCGTCACGATCCCCCCGCTGCCGATCCAGCTATGTCGCGTCAAACACCTCGTCCACACTCACGCTGAAGTCTTCCAGGAGCTTTGAGTTTGCCCGTTGCCCGCGACCGAAGACCGGGGGCCGCACAGTGCAGAATGCCGACAGGTATAGGGTCTAGAGACGCCAGCGTGTCAGGCCGTACTGCACCAGGCACAGGACGCTTCCCATCAGCACGAGCGCGACCAGCCGCACGCCCCAGCCGGCCTCGCTCACCCACATGTCGAGCAGGATGGCTAACAAGCCGATCATCAGGCCCATTGCCACCGCTACAGGGTAGCTTGCCTTTACGCAGACGTTTCTTCCGTTCGAGTTCCCGGTTCCCACCAGACGATCCCTCCGTAGGGTTGTTGCGCTATCGGCGCCAGCATACCGTCATCGGTTGGCGCAAACACCTCGGCAATCGCGGCGCGGATACGTGCGTCGCGCTCCGGCTCGGGCGTCAGACGCAAGCGCTCGCGAAGATCTACCAGGGCCTCCTCGACGCTGCTGTAGCGCATCATCCCGGCGATAGGCACCAGGTCGAGCCGCGCCGGCAGGCCAAGTTGATGGCAGGCGCACAGCGTCTCCAGGGCCGCCGGCAACGGCAGGCGCGGCTCTCCATGCACCCGCTCCCAGACCGGCTTCAGCGCCGCGGTGGGATGGCGCAACCCCACGAAGAGGACGCACAGGCGGCGCGCCGCCTCGTCCATACCCTTCAGAAACGGGCCGATCTCTCGCACCCCGTAGACCACGTGCGCCGACAGGGCCACATCGGCTACCGGTGGCTCCTCCATTGGCCAACTGCTGCCAATAACCGTAATATTGGTCAGACCCGCTTCGGTCACTGTGACTTCCAGGTGTGCGCGCATCGCTGGCGACGGCTCCACGGCGATCACCCGGGCCACACGACGGGCCAGGTGCGGCAGATACCGCCCGGTTCCTGCCCCGATGTCGAGGACGGTGTCGTCCGCGCGCAGCCGTGGCAGGAGCCACTCCAGTGAAGAGTCGGGTTGCGGGTGACGCCGCACCGCCGCCGCAAAGCGCTCGGCGCGATGGGCCCAGTAATCGGTGCTGCGACCAAAGGCCGGATCGGTCACAGCCTCGCCCTGGGCGCGCTCCCGATCGTACATCTGCCGCCACGTCTCCAACCAGTCCTGGCCGCCGGCCATGATCGGTTCGGGTACTGCCATGGTTCGTGCTTCTCCATTACGCGCGTAGCGCGAGCAGCAGATCTCCGGGCGGGCGCCCCCTCCCTGGCACTCCTCTGTTTAAGGGCGGACAGCACATCCGAGCCGACGTGGCGTGTACCGCATCGGAACGCCCCCGCACGGCTCCGGTCTCCCCGCTTCGACAGGCTCAGCGCAGGCTCTCCAGCGAAGCTGGAGCGGCCCGCCCCTTCGGGCTGAGCCTCA
>CAKZKA010000084.1 GCA_937120965.1 uncultured Chloroflexota bacterium | reverse complement strand
GGGAGGGTTTGGGAGGGCGCAGCCCTCCCAGGAAATAACCCGCCAGCGGGGAGGGTTTGGGAGGGCGCAGCCCTCCCAGGAAATAACCCGCCAGCGGGGAGGGTTTGGGAGGGCGCAGCCCTCCCAGGAATAGGTGTTTTCATCCTCTCGTTGTGCGGCGCAGCCGCATGGATGATTGGCAAGAGTGGGTATGCAGCTTGTTCAATTCCAATTGATATGATGAGTCGAACGCTACCCATTCTGTTTGCTGTGCTGCTTACCCTGAGCGCCTGCGAGGTGGTGACCGCTCCAGCTCCCGACGCGCCGGCTGCCCCGGCGCCGCCGGGGAACGGGGTCGAAGCGCCGTCTCCGGCGCCGGTGCTGCTGCAACGCGCCCTGGCCGCGCGCGCCGTTGGCGATGACGCGGCGGCCGGCGCCGACCTGAGCGCCTTGCTCCAGCGTTACCCCGACGCCGCCGAGGCTCTGGCAGCGCGCTACTACCTGGCCGAGAGTTTTGCCCGGCGCGGCCGCTGGACCTCGGCGGTCGAGATGTTGCGCGCGTTTCTGGCCGCGGCGCCAGCGGAGCATCCCCTGCGCCCGCCGGCCCTGTTCTGGATGGCCCGCGGCCACGAGTCGGCCGGCGATCACGCCGCGGCGGTGGCCGCATACCAGGAGTACCGCGCCCTGGGTACCGCCATCGCGCCCTACGCTGCCCTGCGTCAGGCGGCGCAGGAGCAGGCCCTGGGGCGAGGCGCTGATGCCGTCGCCAGCTACGTGGTTGCGGCTCGCAGCGCCATAACCCGGGGTGAGCGCGCGGGGGCGTTCGAGAAGGCCATTGCCCAACTCGTGGCCGATGGTCGCCCCGCCGAGGCGCTGGCTCTCTACCCCGAATTGCTCGACCTGGCCCGGCAACCGGCCTACCGCGCCCGTGTGTTGAGCAATGCTATCGCCCTGGCCGATACGCAGGGCCAGACGGAGCAGGCGCAGGTCTGGCGGTTGGAACTGCTGGCCGATGCGCCGGAAGCGCCCGAAGCTGCCGCTGCGGTGGATCACCTGCTCGCCGCGGGCGTCGGGGGAGTCACGGCCTCGCAGGCCGGGCGGATCTACATGGCCGCCGGGCGCTGGAGTGACGCGATAACGCAGTTCGACCGCGCGATTGCCGTCGAAGGCGACCTCGCCACGGCGGTGGAACTGCGCCGGTTGCGCGGGTTGGCGTTGCGAGCCGCGGGCGATATGCCCGGCGCGCTGGCCGCTCTGGCCGAGGCCGGCGCTCTCAGCCCCAACAGCGAGCCGGGGCGTCAGGCTCAACTCGACTGGGTGCAAACCACCGGCCAGGCCGGTGACGTTGCACGCGCCATCCAGGGGTACCTGGAGTATGCCGCGGCCTATCCCGACGATCCGCGCGCTCCCGTGGCGCTGGACCGGGTGGTGCAACTGCGCGAGCGCGAGGGTGATGTGGAGGGAGCGCTGCAGGCGCGCCTCGATCTGGGGCAACGCTACCCCGCGAGCGCCGAGGGGCGCGTGGCCCTGCACCGGGCTGGCCTGGCCCTGTACGCCGCCGGGCGCGCCGACGCAGCCCGCGCCGCCTGGCAGAGCCTGGCCGACCACAGCGATGGGGCGTGGCGGGCGCGTGGCGCCTTCTGGGCCGCCCGCGCCACCCGTGATCAGGGCGACGCGACGGCTGCCGAGGCGCTCTTCGCCGCAGCAATAGCCGCCGCGCCCCACAGTTACGAGGGTGTGCGCGCTGCGGAGGAGGTGGGCAGACTGCCCGCGGGCGCTCTGCCCATCGGCGCGCCGGTCAGCGGTGACGAGTGGGGCGAACTGGAAGCCTGGTTAACGACCTGGGCCGGCGCGCCGGCGCCGCCCCCCGGCGACGAACGGGCGACGCGCGCCGCGCAGCTCGATCAGGTCGGATTGCAGAGCGAGGCGATCAATGAGTGGCGCGAGGGCCTCGATGAGGCGCGTGACCAGCCCTGGGGGCTGTTGCGCCTGGCGCAGGCCGCCCACGAGGCTGGAGCAGCCTACCCCGCGCTCCTCGCCGCTGAGGCGCTGGCCGCGCTGGCCCCTGCCCCGGATCAGGCGCCGCTGGCCCTGCGCCGCCTGATCTACCCCACCCCCTATGCCGACCTGGTCAGCCGCGAGGCGGCCGCCCATGGCCTCGACCCCCGGCTACTCTACGCCCTCCTTCGGCAGGAGAGCCTCTTCAACCCCGGCGCCACCTCGTGGGTCGGGGCGCGCGGGCTGGCCCAGGTGATGCCCGAAACCGGCCAGGGTATCGCCCAGAACCTGGGGGTCAGCGATTTTACCCTCGACGACCTCTACCGCCCGGTGGTGAGCGTGCGTTTCGGCAGCTACTATCTGAGCCGGCGCCTGGCCGATATGGAGGGGAGCGTGCAGGGCGCCCTGGCGGCCTACAACGGCGGCCTGGGGAACGCGCAACGCTGGGCCGGCGGGAGCCGTGTGGCCGACCCGGATCGCTTTACCGAGCAGATCGATTTCGGCGAGACGCGAGGCTACGTGCGCGCCGTCTATGGCTTCTGGGGGGCCTACCAGGAGCTGTACCAACCGCTTGATTCCACCACAACACCGGCGAACAACCTGTTCCGATGAGCCAGGGAACGCCCCCGCGCCCCGGCGCGGACACTGGAGAAGATGATGACCTACGCGCTTGAACGCTTTACCCGGGAAGTGCGCGCGGCGATTACCGCGACGGGCCGGGTGCCCGCCGAGGCAATCGAACTCGCCACGCCCAAACCCAACATTCCTGCCGACCTGGCCCTGCCGACCTTTCGCGCGGCAAAGGCCCTGGGCGTGCCTGCCCCCCAGCTCGCCGCCGAGCTGGCCGCCGCCATCCGCCCCGGCCCCGACACGCTGATCGGCACGGTCGAGGCGGTAGGTCCCTTCCTGAACTTTAGCCTGCATCCGCAGCGCCTGGCTGCGGCCGTGGTGAGCGAGATCCAGGCTCGCGGCGCAGCCTACGGCCACCACCAGATCGGGGCCGGACGCCGGGTGGTGGTAGACTACTCGGCGCCCAACATCGCCCGGCGCATGCACGTCGGCCACATCCGCTCGACCATCATCGGCCAGAGCCTGGTGCACATCCTGCGCGCCCTGGGCTACAGCGTGATCGGCGACAATCACCTGGGTGACTGGGGCACCCAGTTTGGCACTGTGATCGCCTCGATTAAACGCTACGGACGCCCCCAGGCCGAGGGTGAGGCCGCGATGGAGCAGCTCGAACTGCTCTACGCCCGCTACAACAACGAGATGAAGGCCCAGGAGCAGGAACGTGAACGGGCAGTGGTCGAGGGTCGCCCGCTGCCGGTCTTCGACCCCGACCTGGAAGCCGAGGCGCGCCGCTGGTCGCTGGCCCTGGAGCGGGGCGACCCCGAGGCGCGGGCGATCTGGCAGTGGTGCGTGGATCTGACCCTCGCCGCCGCGCAGCGGAACTACGACCGGCTCGGTGTGGTGTTCGACCACGCCTACGGCGAGAGCTTCTACGAGCCGATGCTGGCCGACGCGATTGACGAGGCCCTGCGCTCCGGGGCCGCCTTCCGCGATGCCGATGGCTCGGTGGTGGCTGAGCTTGATAACCTGCCCCGCTTCATTATTCAGCGCAATGACGGCGGCACCGTCTATATGACCCGTGACATCGCGACGGTGAAGTTCCGGCTGCAAACCTTCAACCCGGTGAAGATCATCTACGTGGTAGATGGGCGCCAGGAGCTGCACTTCCGGCAACTCTTCGCCATCGTGCGCGCCATGGGCTACGCCCGTGATGTTGAACTGGTGCACATCCCCTTCGGCATCGTCACCACTCCCGACGGGCAGCCGCTCTCCACGCGCAAGGGCAACATGGTCTACCTGGAGAGCCTGCTCGATGAGGCCGTGGCGCGGGCGCGGGCGGTGGTGGAGCAAAAGAACCCCGACCTGTCGGAGGCCGAGAAGGCTGCGGTGGCGGAAGCGGTGGGTGTGGGCGCAGTCATCTACAACGACCTCTACCAGGACCCGCGCCGGAACATCAGCCTGGACTGGGAGCGCATGCTCTCGACCGAGGGCAATAGCGCCACCTATCTGCAATACTCGCATGCGCGCTGCTGCTCGATCCTCCGGCGGGCGAATGAAGACGGCGGAGTGGGACCGGAGGGCGCCGATCCAACCCTGCTGACCCACCCGGCAGAAACCCGGCTGATCAAGCACCTGGCGCGGTTGCCCGAGGCGACGCCCGAGGCAGGCACGCGCTACGCCCCCTTCGTGATCGCCGAGTGGTGCTACGCCACGGCGCGCGAGTTCGGGGTTTTCTTCGAGCAGTGCCCGGTGCTCAAGGCCGAAACCCCCGGCCTGCGGGCCGCGCGGCTGGCCCTGGTCGCGGCAACGGCCCGGGCCCTCAGGAATGGCCTGGCGCTGCTGGGTATCGCCGCCCCTGAGCGGATGTGAGCCGGGCGGCTACGTTGTGTATCACCGAGGTGAACATAGCCCGCCCGCGGAAGGGTTTGGGAGGGCGCAGCCCTCCCGGGAACCAACCCGCCCGCGGGGAGGGTTTGGGAGGGCGTAGCCCTCCCAAGAATAGTTATTTTCATTCCTGTCGTTGTGCGGCGCAGCCGCAAGGCGCCGGGCGCGCGTTTTCGCCCCCTACCAGGACAAAGGCTCCATGATCCCCTTCAATAGCATCCAGGCCGTACTGTTCGACATGGACGGCGTGCTTTACCGGGGCAACCAGCCCCTGGCGGGCGCGGCGGAGTTACTGGCCTTCCTCGATGCACGCGGCATCGGCTACGCCTGCGTCACCAACAACGCCTCGATGACCCCGGCGCAGTACGAGGCCAAACTGGCGCGGATGGGCCTCAAGGTTCCCGCCGGGCGGGTGATCACCTCAGCCATCGCCACGGGCCGCGCGTTGCGCGCGATGTACCCACGCGGCACGCGGGTCTATATCGTCGGCATGGAGGGCCTGCGTGAGGCGCTGTTGCAGGACGGGCACTTCGTTGAGGATGACCGGGCGGCCGAGCTGGTAGTGCAGGGGGCCGATTTTGCGCTCACCTACAACACGCTGCGCACAGCAACGCTCCTGATCCGTGCCGGGGCGCGCTTCGTTGCCACCAACCCCGACCGTACCTTTCCTGCCGAAGAGGGCCTGATCCCCGGCGCCGGGGCGATCACGGCCGCCCTGGTAGCCGCCACCGACACGCAGCCAGTGGTGATCGGCAAGCCGGCGCCGACCATGTTCCTGGTTGCCGCCGAGATCCTCGGCGTGCCCCCCGCGGCAGTGCTGGTGATCGGCGACCGGCTCGACACCGATATTGCCGGGGCCAACGCCGCGGGCATGCCCGCTGCCCTGGTGCTCACCGGCGTCAGTTCTCGCGCCGAGGCCGAAAGTGGACCCGCGCGCCCCGGGGCGATCTATGCCGACCTGGACGCGCTGCTCGAAGACTGGCAGGCCAGCGCGGCCCACAGCGAGCGTTAACGTGAACAGAGCCCGCCCGCGGGAGGGTTTGGGAGGGCGCAGCCCTGCAACGGGCTTCACCTGCTCCGGGATAG